>JAQWLF010000195.1:0-6941 GCA_029247465.1 Candidatus Thioglobus sp. | reverse complement strand
GCTATAAGTTTCACTCTTGTTTAGATAGTCAACGTCTTTTGTCCATCCCGGCTGCAAAGTAAAATCAAACCCCTTGTTTACGCCAATAAGGCTTTAAAAAATATCAACATACTTTTGTCAAGTAATAATCTTAACCAGATGGAAGAGTGGTTCTCTCAAATTGCCGGCCTTTCTGTTGAAATATCATTAGCTAGAAATAATTATATTGAAAACCTAAAAGCAACACTAAAAAAAGGCCTTGTTAGTTTAAACAAGGAGTTTAATTTTACTTTACAACCGGGATGGACAAAAGATGTAGACTATCTAAAAAAAAGTGAAGTTTACAACTATCTGATAAAAAATAAACGCCTGTTTTTTAAAAACAAACATTTAAGTTATGGGCCGCACAAAGCAACCCTTGATTTCTTTTTTGATAAAAAAAACGAAAACCACCTTTCAAGGGGCGAACAAAAAAAACTTTCTACTGTTTTTTGGATGCTCCAAGTTCTCTTTTTAGTCGAAACAGGGGTTAAGCCGATCGTACTCATTGATGATATTTCCTCTGAGCTCGATCAAAACAAAATTAACGAAACACTAAGCTTTTTAACACAGCTCGATGTTCAAATTTTTATAACAGATATAGGAAATAAAACACTACCACTGGATACAAAAAAAATATCCTCTTATCATATAAAAAAAGGCGTTATATATAGCAACTAACACCATTTATTTTTTGTTTTCTAGTGGAAAATAAAGACGTTTGAATTAACAGATGAACGGGCTGAAAAGTTGGTGCTCGTGGTATAATAAATTTATTTTTAATAGGCCCCCATGACTGAAGAATATCAAGCCTCCAATATTAAGGTTTTAAAAGGCCTTGATGCTGTTAGAAAACGACCTGGAATGTACATTGGCGATACCGATGACGGAACAGGCTTACACCATATGGTTTTTGAGGTGGTTGATAACTCAATCGATGAGGCGTTAGCCGGACATTGTAGCAAAATTGTGGTTGTTATTCACGATGACGACTCTATATCCGTGACTGATGATGGAAGAGGCATACCCGTTGATATACATCCGGATGAAAATGTGTCTGCAGCTGAGGTTATTATGACTGTCCTTCATGCGGGAGGAAAGTTTGACGATAACTCGTACAAGGTTTCTGGCGGGCTTCATGGCGTAGGTGTTTCTGTGGTTAATGCCTTGTCCGAGACCCTTCGTTTGACAGTTTATAGGGCTGGCGAGACTCATGAACAAGATTATGTTCTTGGTGTTCCAGTCTCTCCAATAAAGACAACCGGAAAAACAGATAAAACCGGCACAACTATTCACTTTAAACCAAGTGTGGAGATTTTTGCTCAGACGGTTTTTAAGTTTGAAACACTAGCAAACCGTCTCCGAGAGTTGTCTTTTTTAAACTCCGGTGTTCATATTGAAATCAAGGACCTTCGGACAGACAAAAAGGATGTTTTTTCTTATGAAGGAGGGTTGTCTGCCTTCGTCGAGCACCTAAATAAATCTAAAAATCCCATTCATAACGACATAATTACAATAGCCACGGAAAAAGACGATATTGTTGTAGATGTTGCTCTTCAGTGGAGCGACTCTTATCAAGAAAGCGTGTATTGTTTTACAAACAACATTCCTCAAAGAGATGGTGGAGCTCATTTAGCCGGCCTTAGGGCCGCTCTTACTAGGACGCTTAATAGTTTTATTGATTCCTCTGGTTTGGCAAAAAAAGAAAAAGCCGCCATTACTGGAGAAGATACTAGAGAGGGACTTACTGCTATTTTATCTATTAAGGTTCCTGACCCTAAATTCTCATCACAAACCAAGGACAAACTGGTTTCCTCTGAAGTTAGGGCCCCCGTCGAGTCATCAGTAAATGAAAAACTGGGTGAGTATCTGCTTGAAAATCCCGCACAAGCCAAAATTATTGTTGGCAAAATATTTGAGGCTTCTAGAGCACGAGATGCTGCCAGAAAGGCTCGAGAAATGACGCGACGCAAGGGCGCCCTTGATATTGCAGGATTACCAGGGAAGTTGAGTGATTGTCAAACCAGAGACCCATCTGAATCTGAAATTTTTCTGGTAGAGGGCGACTCTGCTGGGGGTTCTGCAAAACAAGGAAGGGACAGAAGAACGCAAGCCATTTTGCCACTTAAAGGTAAGATATTGAATGTAGAAAAAGCACGCTTTGAAAAAATTCTATCTTCTCAAGAGGTGGGCACTCTTATTACGGCTCTGGGTTGTGGAATTGGCGCAGAAGAGTACGATATTGAAAAGTTAAGATATCATAAAATAGTTATTATGACTGATGCCGATGTTGATGGAGCCCATATTAGAACTTTGTTGTTGACTTTCTTTTATCGCCACTATCCCGAGTTGGTTAAAAATGGCTATTTATATATTGCCCAACCACCTCTTTATAAGATTAAAAAAGGCAAACAAGAGCGATACTTAAAGGACGACGCTGAGCTTAATGATTATCTTCAGCAGGAAGCAATTCACGACGCAAGTTTGTTTGTTACTAAAGACACCCCCGCTATTGAGGGGGCGGCCCTTGAAAAAACTGTTTCTAAGTATTATAAAACAATGGAAGTTATCGAAAAACTTGGGAAAAAATATAACGAACCCCTATTAAAAGCCACCCTTGGAATGCCAAAAGCAAACATAAAAGACAATAAAAAGATGAATGAGTGGTGTCTTAATCTTCAGGGAAAAATGAATAAACTTAGTTCAATGTCAGAAGAGCACAAAGTGAAGTTTAAAAATAACGAAGTTTATTACTCTATGGAAACGTATGGAGTAGAAGTTTCTTCAACGTGCTTTGACGAGAGTTTTTTTACCTCTAAAGACTATAAAAAAATTGAAAAATACTCTGACGAAATTGAAGCCATGTTTGGAGAAGAGAGCTATGTCCAAAAAGGCACCAAAGAGATAAAAACTCCAAATTTTTCTTCTGTAATTAATTTCTTACTACATGAGGCACGAAAAGGCCAAGGATTTCAAAGATATAAGGGCCTTGGCGAAATGAATCCTGATCAGCTTTGGGACACCACAATGAACCCAGAGACACGAACCATGCTTCGAGTTAAAATCGAAGATGATATTGCTACAAACGAAGTTTTTACAACTTTAATGGGAGACGAGGTTGAGCCAAGAAGGAATTTTATTGAGGACAACGCTCTAAAAGTCGATAATTTAGACTTTTAATTGACTAAAACCCCCGGTGATTTAAATTCAAGCAGTTATGAATTTAATTAATAATAAGCAGTGCTAATTTGTAAGATAATAATTTAAGTTTCTTATAATATGGAAAGTTATGTCTAAAAAACATCCAGTGATTGCTATAACAGGCTCTTCAGGCGCAGGCACATCTACTGTTAAAAACGCATTTAAGCACCTGTTTGAAAGAGTTGGTGCTAAGCCGGTTGTTATTGAAGGCGACAGCTTTCATCGCTATGATCGCGATGAAATGAAACGCGTCATGGAGAAGAAAGAAAAAATTGGAAATAGGTACTTTAGCCACTTTGGTCCAGAGGCAAATCTTTTTGGTGAGCTAGAAAAAACTTTTAAAGAATACGGTGAAAAAGGCCACTGTAAAAGACGCTATTATATTCATACAGATGAAGAGGGAGATCCGTTTGGAAAAAAAGCGGGTGAATTTACTCCTTGGGAGGACGTTGGAAGAAATAGCGACCTTCTTTTTTATGAAGGGCTTCATGGCGGCGTAAAAGATGGCTCTATAGATGTTGCTAAATACGTTGATTTGTTGATTGGAGTTGTGCCAGTTGTTAATTTAGAGTGGATTCAAAAAATTCATAGGGATAAAGAACAAAGAGGCTATTCTGCCGAGGCCACTGTAGACACAATTCATAGAAGGATGTGGGATTATATTAACTATCTCACTCCGCAGTTCTCAAGAACACACATTAACTTCCAGAGGGTCCCCACTGTTGACACCTCAAACCCATTTATTGCTAGAGACATACCAACACAAGACGAAAGCTTTGTGGTGGTTCGATTTCAAGACCATAAATATTGCGATTTTGTTTATCTGCAAGATATGGTGGCAGGGTCGTTTATGTCGCGCCCAAACACTTTAGTCGTTCCAGGCGGGAAAATGGGTTTTGTTATGGAGTTAATTTTAAGAGAGCAGATAGAAAAAATGCTAAATAAATAAAGCTAAAAGTGCCGAGTTATTCGATAACCACATTCACTAGTTTATTTGGCACTACGATTACCTTTAATATCGTTTTTCCATCCGTAAATTTAGCAACCCTTTTGTCGGTAAAAACAAGCTCTTGAATTGTTTGATTTTCGGAGTTTGCTGGAGCCATTAGTTTTGCCCTTAGTTTTCCGTTAACCTGCACTATGATTTGAACCTCGTCTTGTATAAGGGCCGAGTCATCGACATTTGGCCAGAGGACATCCACCATGGCTTCTTTTTTGCCAAGCAATAACCATAAGTGATGACAAAGGTGAGGAATTACAGGGTTAAGACACTTTAACATAATCTCAATTGATTCTTGCCGAACCATTATCCCTTGGGGGGACGCATCTGAAAATCTAGAAAGCGCATTGTTAAGCTCCATCATAGTTGCTATAGCTGTATTAAAAGAGTGTCTTCTTCCAAAATCATCGCCAACTTTTTTCAATGCTTGGTGTGTTTTTTGTCGTAAATCTTTTTGAACATTGTTTAATGAGCCAACCTCAAGGTTAGAGATGTCTCGCCCTTTTTTATCCTCAATGAAGCCAGTAACAAGCCGATAAAATTTGTTAATAAATCGATAGGCTCCTTCAATTCCAGAATCTGACCATTCAAGATCTTGGGTTGGGGGCGCTGCAAATAATATAAAAAGTCGAGCAGTGTCTGCCCCATATTTTTCTATCATTTCTTGAGGGTCAACGGTGTTTCCTTTCGATTTACTCATTTTTGCGCCGTCTTTTAAAACCATTCCTTGTGTTAAGAGATTCGTAAATGGCTCGTCGCTAGTTATAATTCCTTCATCTCGGAGTAGCTTCACAAAAAACCTAGAGTAGAGAAGATGCAAAATAGCGTGCTCAATACCGCCAATGTACTGGTCTACAGGCAGCCAATAATTAGCACGCTCGTCTAGCATTGCTTTGTTTTGATCCACGCAAGTATATCTCGCAAAATACCAAGAAGACTCAAAAAAAGTATCAAAGGTGTCAGTTTCTCTTTGGGAAGGTGAGCCACATTTTGGACATGATGCATTATAAAACTCAGGTATTTTCATTAATGGAGAGCCAACACCGCCCACCTCAACATTCTCAGGAAGCCTAACAGGCAAATCTTCAAGACCCACAGGAACAGCCCCACAGTTGTTGCAATTAATTATTGGTATTGGGCAGCCCCAATATCGCTGTCTTGAAACGCCCCAATCACGCAGCCGGTAGTTAGTTTTTAGTTTTCCAAGTTTTCGATTAGAGAGGTTTTGACATATTGCCTCAAACGCTTGATCGAAGTTCATTCCATTGAACTCACCAGAGTTAATAAGAACCCCTTTTTCAACAAATGCACCATCACTAGTATCAACTAGTCCTCCTTCTGGAGAAATAACCTCAATCATAGGGATTTTGTATTTTTTTGCAAATTCGTAGTCTCTTTGGTCATGAGCTGGGACGCTCATAACGGCCCCAGTTCCATAACCCATTAGTACAAAGTTTGCAATCCAAATAGGCACAGCCTCACCGGTTATTGGATGGATACAAGACAGACCTGAATTAATACCTTTTTTCTCCATGGTTTCCAGCGCTGCCTCCGAGGTTTCCATTTTTTTGCATTCGTCAAGAAACGCTTTGATCGCTTCGTTATTCTGGCCTGCTTGAATTGCCAGGGGATGTTCTGCAGCTATAGCAAGATAGGTAACTCCAAGTAACGTATCAGGCCTTGTTGTGTATACACTTAAGGCATCTTTATTATCTACTTTAAATGCGATATCAAGGCCAAAAGACTTACCAATCCCATATGTTTGCATCATCTTTACAGCATCTGGACAGCCACTAAGTTTTTCTATGTCTCCAAGTAGTTCATCAGCGTAATTAGTAATCTTCATATACCACTGAGAGACCTCTTTCTTTTCAATAGGCGCGCCTGATCGCCAACCACAGCCCTCAACAACTTGCTCGTTTGCAAGAACTGTTTGGTCAACAGGGTCCCAGTTTACAACTGCTTTTTTCTTGTAAACAAGGCCTTTTTCAAAAAGCTTCACAAAAAACCATTGCTCCCAGCGGTAATACTCTGGATGACAAGTCGCTAGCTCCCTAGTCCAGTCATACCCAAATCCTAGCTGAACTAACTGGTCCTTCATGTGTTCAATGTTTTCATAGGTCCAGCCTGCAGGAGGCACTTGGTTTTTTATGGCCGCATTTTCTGCAGGAAGCCCAAATGCATCCCACCCAATTGGCTGCATAACATTTTTGCCAAGCATTTTTTGATATCTTGAGATGACATCGCCGATGCTGTAGTTTCGAACGTGACCCATGTGGAGTTTTCCAGATGGATATGGCAACATTGAAAGACAAAAATACTTTTCCTTTGTTTCATCCTCTACAACAACAAAAGAGTTGTTTTTGCCCCAATATTGTTGTGCTTCTAGCTCTATTTTTTTGGCATTATATTCGTATTGCATTGTGAAGGTTTGTTTGTGTGTTTAGTTAAGTTGAAGAGACCCCACCAAAGAGTCTAAATTTTTAATATTATTGTCTTCTAGGTATTGGCTTATCCCTGAGTTTATTTTTGTACAAACCAAAGGATCATAAAAAAGAGCGGTCCCAACTCCCACAGTATCTGCACCGGCGATAATAAATTCTATAGCATCTTTAGCTGAAACGATACCACCTTGTCCTATTATAGGGACGTTATATTTCTTGCTAACTTGATAAACTTGGTGAACCTTTAACAGGGCAATGGGCTTTATTGCAGGACCAGA
>JAQWLF010000192.1:0-6472 GCA_029247465.1 Candidatus Thioglobus sp. | reverse complement strand
GCCTAATAATATTCTGAGTTTCTTCCCAGTCTATGCAGCCATCTGTAACAGATACACCATACTCCATATCATTTTTATTATCTAATATTTTTTGCTTTCCAGGATAAAGATTGCTTTCAAGCATTAGTCCAAAAATTGATTTATTTCCAGAAACTATCTGCTTAGTAATTTCTTCAATTACCTTACCTTGATTTCTGTAATCTTGATTAGAATTATCATGAGAACAATCAACCATAATTCTTTCAGCTAAATCATTTTTCTTGAGAAGTTTTTCACACTCCATAATGTCAGCAATATGGTAGTTAGATTTATTGCCACCCCTTAGTATAATGTGAGCTGATTTATTCCCTTTAGCTTTAAATGTTGAAATCTGCCCCTTGTCATTAATACCTAAAAAGCTTTGAGGTGATGAGCAAGCCTTAATGGCATTAATTGCCATATTGAGATTTCCATCAGTTCCGTTCTTAAAGCCAACAGTCATTGAAAGGCCGCTTGACATTTCTCGGTGAGTTTGTGATTCAGTTGTTCTTGCCCCTATGGCGCACCATGAAATAAGGTCAGCCAAATATTGAGGTGTAATTGGGTTAAGTGCCTCAGTTGCAGCTGGTATTTCTTGATCCGCTAGCCAAGATAGTAACTCCCGACTTTGATGTAGCCCTTTGTCAACATCAAGCGAGTTATCCATATCTGGGTCACTAATCAAACCTTTCCAGCCAACTGTTGTTCTTGGTTTTTCAAAATAAACCCTCATTACTAAATATACTGACTCTTTTAATTCTTCTTGTAGGGTTTTTAATTTCAGTGCATATTCCTTGGCGGCATCAATATCATGGATTGAGCATGGACCAACAATTACCATTATTCTGGAATCTTTTTTTACTAAGATATCATTCACTATTTTTCGGCTAGCTAAAATATTACTTTTACCCATTTCGCTAATTGGAATTTTTTTACTTAGCTCTATGGGTGAGATTATGGCAGTCTCGCTTTCAATATTTTTATTGTGAATTTGGTTGTCCATATAAATCGCCTTTTTTTATGCAAATGGTGATTTAAGCATAAATTTCTATATTATTTTTCGTTTCATGAAAAAAATATAATTATTAATGACTTAAAAAAGTTTTATGAGTATTGATTTTTAAAGGTTAAAAGTATGCAAAAATATTGAAAAATTATCGTGATAATTATGCTTATAATATTGATCTAACTCATCATTAAATTGCAGCAATTTTGAATACTCGAACCGAAAAACAAGACAAAAAGCTTCGTGCTCAACTTAAAAGATATCGAATTGATATCGAGACCTTGATTAATGATGAATGAATTGTTAAAAGACTTCACTTTTGTGGTTGATATTAATATTGAATGGGGTGATATGGACGCCCTTCAACATGTCAACAATATTGAATATTTCAAATATTTTCAAGTTGCACGAGTTGCTTATTTTAAAAAAATTGATTCTGGTAGTGTGTTGGGAGGAACACGAATTTCATCGATACTGGCATCGACCCAGTGTAAGTTCATTTACCCACTCGCCTACCCGGATAGTATTTCTGTTGGAGTCAGAGTTGACTCAATGTCAGACCAGTACTTTACAATGAAATATGCTGTTGTTAGCCACAAGCACCAGAGACTAGCCGCTATCGGTGATGCTAAAGTGGTAATGTTTGACTATGCTAATAATAAGAAAGCCTCTATTCCTAATGAGATTAGAAAGACAATCATTGGCCTTGAAAAATCCGTTGATGAGATAGTCGATCAAGACTAGTACGTACAGAAACAAAATGGCTACTAGGTCCAGTAAACTAATATTGAGCTAATCCTTGAAATTTTGGCATGGCATCAAGTAGTGAACGTGTATATGCATGGTTTGGTTGTTCAAATATATTTTCATTGCTACCGTTCTCCAAGGCCTCACCATCCTTCATAACAATAACACGATCACACATTTGACGAATTACTGCTAAATCGTGACTCACAAAAAGCAGAGTCAAAGAAAATTGTTCTTGTAGATCCTTCAATAGATTGAGTAAATTAGCTTGTACAGAGACATCTAAAGCAGAAGTAGGTTCGTCGCAAAAAATAAAGTCAGGTCGGTATCCTAGCGCCCTAGCAATACCAATTCTTTGGCGTTCACCACCAGAAAAAGCATGAGGCAACTTATCAGCGTCTTCTCGCTTTAAGCCGACCAAGGACATAAGATCTTGAGCCAATGTTTTGGCTTTATTCTTATCGATTAAGTTATGTATCTTTAAGCCATAGGTAATGTTTTCTCCGGCACTCATGCGTGGATTGAGGGAGGAATATGGATCTTGAAAAATGCACTGCATGGAAAGACAATGTGCTCGACGTTCAGTCCTATCGGTTATTAGCTTAAGATCTTTGCCACGGTAAATGACACTACCTTCAGTGATATCCTCCAAGCCTAAAATCATTCTTCCAATGGTTGATTTACCAGAACCTGATTCTCCAACAATGCCTACAGTTTCACCGCGCTGAACTGTGAAATTTATTCCTTTTACAGCAGTAAATGACTGTTTTCCTTTCAATAGACTAGAAGGGGTAATAAATATTTTTGAAAGATTACGAACTTCCAGTAAAGGCTCATTAGTTGAGTCTTGTGTTGTTTGTTTTCCTTGCAAGTAGTGAAGACCGGTAGAGGTGTCCTCCAAGTTATCTTCCTCATTTATAGCGAAACGGTGAAGGCGCTTCTCTATGAGAGGTACTGATGCCATTAACGACCTGGTATAGTCCTGTGTCGGTTTTTGAAGTACCTTATTTGTTGCATCTTGCTCGACATGTTTGCCATATCTTAGTACGTAGACATAGTCACATGTTTCTGCTATAACACCTATATCGTGGGTTATTAAAATAATCGCAATCTGTTCTTGCTGACTCAGCTTTATCAGAGTCTGTAGTACCGATTGTTGAACGGTAACATCCAAAGCAGTTGTTGGTTCATCGGCAATAATAAGCTTGGGTTTTGCAGCAATTGCGATCGCAAATACAATTCGCTGGCATAGTCCACCAGATAATTGATGGGGATACTTTTGAAGTCGATCTTTGGCAAAGCTGACGTCTGCGCGCTCTAACAACTGAATGGCATATTCTTGGGCATTCTTGCCTCTCATATCGGTGTTAGCTTCTATGGCTTCTATGACTTGTTCGCCGATTGTTAGGACAGGGTTAAGGGCGGTCATCGGATTTTGGTATATATAGCCGATTTGGTTGCCACGCAAAGATTCGAATTGTGCTTCACTTAAACCAACAAGCGAATTTCCAAGAAATCTAATTTCACCACTAACAAGTTTTGCTGGTGGGTCGAGAAGACCCAGGATAGCCTTACCAATAGTTGATTTTCCAGCACCACTTTCACCAACTATTCCTACAATTTGTCCTGAATTTACTTTAAGAGAGGTATTATCAAGAGCCTTGAGTACATCACTCCCTTCAGAATTCAAAGGGTAGGTCACTGTTAAGTTATTTATTTTAAGAAGTGGAGTATTATTCATTGCATATTTATTGATTTTAAAAAAGGATTATTATGTTCACGAATTCTGTCTGCAACAACATTAATACATAAAACCAGAGAGACTAGAACAAGACCAGGAAAAAGACTAATCCACCATTTTCCAGATAGTAAGTAGTCATTGCCGTTGGCAATCAGTAATCCCAATGAAGGTTCGGTGATTGGAACACCTACACCTAGAAATGACAGTGTTGCTTCTGCACCGATGCAACCTGAAAGTGACATTGGTACCATAACTAATACTGGTGCAATACTATTAGGTAGCAAAAATTTCAGCATAATTCGCCAGTTAGGAATAGCGGATATTCTTGCCGCATCAATATATTCTTTTTGCATCTCTGAGAGCGCAGAGGATCGAGTAAGTCTTGCTTTGCTAGCCCAAACGCCAATAATGAGGGCATAGATAATCTTATCGACTCCGGTTCCGAATATTGCCAACATCATGAGCGCCAGTAAAATGCCTGGAAAGCTCACTTTTAAATCAACGGCACGCATAATAACACTCTCTACCCAGCCACCTTTGACTGCTGCTAGAAGTCCAAGAAATACGCCAATTAAGAAACCAACAGTTGTGGCAACAAATGCAACAAAAAGACTTAATCGTAACCCGTACATAACTGCAGATAATATGTCACGACCAACTGCGTCAGTGCCAAGCCAAGAGGTAGTTCCATTACCAAGCTTAGATAATGGAGGTAATAGTCCATCCATAATGTCTAAAACCTTCAAATCGTAGGGATTTTGTGGTGCAATCCATGGGGCTAAAAGTGCGATTAAAACAAATATAACAAAGCCAATCAAACCAGCAATTGCTATTGGGTGACCAGAGAAAATGGATTTTGTTTGCAAGCTTAATGTAGCTAATTTTTTTTTGTAATCAATCATAGGTAGTTACTTTTGGTGCCGAATACGTGGGTCTAGAAATGCATACATAACATCCACAACAAAATTAATAAAGACAAACATCATAGTAATTAGGATGAGATAGGCAACAACAACTGGTCTATCAATCATATGGATAGAATCTAGTAATAATTTACCGATACCTGGCCAAGAAAAGATTGTTTCTGTGACTGTCGAGAATGCAATCAGTCCTCCCACTTCTAGTCCTGTAATAGTAACAATCGGTATCAAAATATTGCGAAGAAGGTGACGTCTAATAATGCGATTTTTTGATATTCCTTTGGCTCGAGCAAAGGTCATATATTCTTGGTATAAGATTTCTTGGGTTCCAGACTTAGCAAGCCTTTGCTGCATACAAATTTTGTAAATCGCGAGATTAATTGCCGGAAGAGCCATGTGCTGTAAGCCATTAAGGGATAACCAGGCCCACTCGACACCAAACATTGAGTTGGTAAGTCCTCTACCTGAGGCCGGAAGCCATTGCAAAAAAACTGCAAACACCATAATCAAAATTATGGCTTGCCAAAAATTGGGCGTTGAGTAACCTACGGTTGTAAAAAAGCTTATTATTTTCGAAGCTCTGGAATTGTTTTTTATACCGGAAAATATTCCGAGAGGGATGCCAATAGCAAGGCCAATAATCATCGCTAAGAGGGAAATTTCTATTGTGGCTGGAAGGCGCTCCATGATGAGATCAAGTACTGGTCTATTGTGAACAAACGAGGTACCAAAGTCCCCTTGAAGCATGCCCCCTGTATAGGTAAAGTATTGCTCAAAAAGTGGCTTATCAAGTCCAAGTTCAATGGCTAATTCGATTTTGTCCTGTTCGGTAAACTCGTCATCCGATAACATTTCAACTGGGTCACCAACCACGTACAGGCCAAAAAAAACGATTAACGACATGACGATTGCTAGTATACCGCTGTGCCAAAGACGTTTTAAAATGTACTTAATCATGAATTGTGTGCCTCTAATTGTGGGGTTTTTATAATAATTAGGCTCCAAAAACGCTCTGGCTGAGTGTAGGAGTCCATTATGCGTAAATCTTATAAAAGGATAATTGTAATTTTTATATTAAACTTTAGATACAAAAAGTTCATAAAAAACCCCTCACACAAGTGTAGCAGATTACTTGCATGAGGGGTTATTTAGTGTAACTTCTATAGGTTTCTAATTTTTAGTCGCCATGTCAGCAAAGGTACGCTCATCAGGTCGACCAATAACGCTTAAGTCGCTTGTGTGAGCCCAGATGCTGTGCTGGTAGTATAGAGGTATTCCTGGTAAATCCCTAACAGCTATACGCATGGCTGCCTGATTGTATTCAAAAGCCTTTGCTTCGTCCGTTTCTACTGCCCATGCTGTCATTGCGGCATCGTAGTCTGGATCAGTATAGTTAGAATAGTTACTGCCTCCTAGGTTGAGAGCCTTATTCCTTGTGCCAAATGCATAGGAAATCATCTGTGAAGGACCTTGAGGATGACCCCAACCGTACATAAACACACCCAACTCACGAGCTGAACGACCCTTTCTAAATACAGACCAAGGCTCAGCAACTAGATTTACTTGAATACCGATACGAGACCAGTATTGAGCAATAGCTTGACCAACTCGAGTACCATTTTGATACTTAGCAGTTGGCATTCTGAGATCGATAGAAATACTATCAGAGTAACCCGCTTCAGCGAGTAATTTCCTTGCCTTATCAACATCGTAAGCCATATCTGGCATTGACGAATCCGCACCTACTTGATAACTCGGTGCAAACTGGCTAGCAACGGTTGCATTACCACCCATTAATTTATCTACAATTGCCTGTCTATCAATCGATAATGAAAGCGCCTGTCTCACCCTTATATCTTTTAGTGGGTTTGATCCATCGGCAGCAGTCACTCCTGGTGCGACATCACTACCTACATCCAATATCAAGAAAATGGTGCGCCAAGAAGGCATAGTTGAGTAACTATAGGCAGAGTTACCTTCCAAAGCCAGTAAATCTTCACCAGTAGGGTTCTCAATCAAATCATAATCTCCGGCAAGTAG
>JAQWLF010000190.1:0-2668 GCA_029247465.1 Candidatus Thioglobus sp. | reverse complement strand
GTTACTATTCTTGGACCTCTAGTAACATCACCATATTCAGCAGTATTTGAAATTGAATAACGCATATTAGCAATACCTCCTTCATATAGCAAGTCAACAATTAACTTTAATTCATGAATACATTCAAAATATGCCATTTCTGGCTCATAGCCAGCTTCTACAAGTGTTTCGAATCCAGCCTGCACAAGTGAAGTTGTTCCACCACAAAGAACTACTTGCTCTCCGAACAAATCTGTTTCAGTTTCCTCTCGAAAGCTGGTCTCAAGTATGCCAGTTCGACCCCCACCAATTGCTGAAGCGTAAGAAAGAGCAATATCCTTAGCATTACCTGTAGCATCCTGCTTGATCGCAATTAAATCAGGAATACCTCCCCCTTTAACAAACTCTGAACGAACTGTATGTCCTGGCGCTTTTGGAGCAATCATAATCACATCAAGGTCTTCTCTTGGGACAATCATATCAAAATGGATGTTGAGTCCATGTGAAAATGCTAAAGCAACACCTTGCTTTAAGTTTGGTTCAATATTTTCTGAATAAATACTGGCTTGAAATTCATCTGGAGCTAAAACCATAACAACATCCGCCCAAGCACTTGCCTCTTCAACAGACATAACACCGAGACCTGCCTCTTGTGCTTTTGTTGCAGAAGATGAGCCCTCTCTTAGACCAACAACAACTTCTACACCTGAATCCTTTAGATTATTAGCTTGAGCGTGCCCTTGAGAGCCATAACCAATAATAGCAACTTTTTTGCCTTGAATAATTGAAAGGTCTGCATCTTTATCGTAATATCTATTCATTTTTTTTCCTTAAATTTAAATTATTTTTTTCCTCTAGAAATTCCAGTGACACCCGTTCTTGAAACCTCAATAATGTTCGCTGGATCAAACGCATCTATAAATGCGTTAATTTTTTTAGTCTTTCCAGAGACTTCAATGGTGTAAATTTTTTCAGTCACATCAACAACTTTACAACCAAAAATTTCTACTAACTCTTTTAAGTCAACATTATCCTTTAAGATCGAGGAAATCTTAACAAGCATTAACTCTCGCTCGACATGATCTTGACTAGTCAAATCACTTACCTTAACCACTTCAATTAATTTATTGAGTTGCTTAACAATTTGCTCTAATACACGATCACTTCCTGACGATACGATTGTCATGCGAGATAAATTCACATCGTTAGTTTGGGCTACAGTAAGGGATTCAATATTAAAGCCGCGTTGAGTAAATAGTCCAGAAACTCTTGAAAGAGCGCCCGCTTCATTTTCTAAAATAACTGAAATAATATGTCTCATAAACTACACCGCATTAAAGTCTGTTTCATCTTTTGATACCATTTGATCACGGCCTGCTAACAACATATCGCAGTGGGCACCTCCTGCTGGAATCATTGGAAATACATTTTCAGATGGGTCTGTCAAAATATCTAGAAAAACAGTACGATCTTTTTGCTTAAATGCTTCAACAAGGGCTGGCTTAAGGTCAGACTCTTTTTCAACTTTTATTCCAATATGGCCATAACTTTCAGCCAGTTTAATAAAGTCAGGTAACGCATCCATATAGGACATTGCATAACGCTTTTCATAGAAAAACTCTTGCCATTGCCTTACCATTCCTAGGTAACCATTATTAAGGTTAATGATTTTAACAGGCGTTGAGTATTGAAGCATTGTTGAGAGTTCCTGAAGCATCATCTGAATACTGCCTTCTCCAGTAACACAGGCTACATCTCTATCCGGCATTGCAATTTTAGCACCCATAGCAGCCGGAAGCCCAAAGCCCATAGTTCCAAGACCTCCAGAATTAATCCACTGTCTTGGCTCATCAAATAAATAATATTGAGCTGCCCACATTTGGTGCTGACCAACATCTGAGGTCACAATGGCCTTACCTTTGGTAACCTCATAGAGCATTTCAATAACTGTTTGAGGTTTAATAACACCTGATTTCTTAGTATATGCCAATGAATCAACCTTTCTCCATTCATTAATCTGAGACCACCATTTGGAAATATCTGTAAGTTTTTTGTCCTTCAGTTCATCAATCAGGGCTTGAAGAACTTGCTTTGTTTGACCAACAATAGGAATATCTGCAACCACATTTTTAGAAATCTGAGAGGGGTCAATATCAATATGAATAAACTTGGCTGTAGGGCAAAATTTTTCTAAGTTTCCAGTAATTCTATCATCAAACCGAGAACCAATAGCAACTACACAATCTGATTCATACATTGCCATATTGGCCTCATAAGTACCATGCATTCCCAACATACCAAGAGATAATTTATCAGTACCAGGGTATGCACCTAAACCCATCAAAGTTTGTGTAATTGGAAAACCAAGCTTGCGCGTTAATTCACGTAACTCTTTTGAAGCATTACCTATTACACAGCCGCCACCAGAATAAAATATTGGTCTCTGAGAATTAGCAATCAACTCTGCAGCTTTTCTAATTTGACGGTTACTTGCTTTAGTTGTAGGTTTATAGGACCTCATTTCAACAGTCTCAGGATACTCCTCCATTTCCATTTCAGCAATGGTTATGTCTTTAGGAATATCAATTACAACGGGACCTGGTCGCCCAGTTGTAGCAATATAAAATGCTTTTTTAACCGTACTCGCAACTTCACTAATATCTCTGATAAGGAAGTTATGCTTAACACA
>JAQWLF010000153.1:0-2618 GCA_029247465.1 Candidatus Thioglobus sp. | reverse complement strand
AATCAATGGTCCTGGGCTCTCAGATTTAAGCAATTACAATGAGACGGGTTATGACGATCTAACATTAGATGCTGTGCAACAAAAATGCTCAGAGACTTGTGAGGGTTTGGGCCTTGAAATGGATTTTCGCCAAAACGACAGTGAGTCTGAATTATTAAGTGTTTTAATTGAAGATATTGATAGTTTTGATGCTTTAATAATTAACCCAGCTGGACATTCACAGGCGTCATCTATAGGTCTTGATATGTATAGCACAGTAATCAATAAAATTACTAATCAAGGCAAGCCAGTTGTTGAAGTTCGTATAGAAAATATTTTTAAGCAAGGTAATAATAAGCCGTTACAGGGACCAGAAAGTGGAGTGGGATTTGTCTGTGGGCTTGGAATGCATAGCTATGTACTCGCTATTAAGGCAATTAGCAAAAAACTAAGTAATAATTAGATGAATATTTACGTCATAAATGGTCCTAATATAAATCTTCTCGGAACACGTGAGACGGAAATTTATGGCAAGGATACATTAGAAAGTATTACAAAGGACTGTCAAGAACAGGCCTTCAAAGACGGCCATGATGTGAAATTTATGCAGTCTAATTATGAAGGGGAGATTGTCGAATGGATTCAAGATGCAATCACTGAAAAGATTGACGCAATTGTAATCAATGCCGCAGCCTATACTCATACATCAATAGCGATTCATGATGCATTGAAATCCTATTCAGGATATAAAGTTGAGCTACATATTTCAAACCCACATTTGCGTGAATCATTTCGCCATGTTTCTTATATTTCTTCAGTTGTTGATGCTGTTGTTGCTGGATTGGGCGCAGATGGCTATAGACATGTAATCGAATTATTGGTAGACCGACAAAAGCACTAAGTAAAAAAATAAAGCCTCAATATTTCCTAAAGTGCGTCGAGATCCATTTCGCCAGTCCGAATACGAACTACTTTTTCGATTTCAGTGACAAAAATCTTGCCATCCCCTTTTTTGCCAGAACGAGCGATATCACTAATTGTATCAATTAATAGATCTAAATTTTTATTAGAAATAGCGATTTCAAGTTTAACTTTATGTACGAATTCAACCGTAAACTCGGTACCACGATAAAGTTCTGTGCGACCTTTTTGTTTGCCAAATCCTTTAACTTCAGTTACAGTCATTCCAGGTATATCAACATCACTAAGCGCTTCTCTGACTTTGTTTAAGACTTCGGGGCGCAATATTGCAGTAACTAATTTCACAAAACTTCCTTTGAACTATTTCTGAAAGTCTATATTACATTTTTTTTTCTACTATGACAATATATATAAAGGATATAAAAATCCTAACATTGTTTTATGTTTAAGGAAGAGAGGTTTGTGTGGTGGAGGGACAGGGATTCGAACCCTGGAAGGGTATTAGCCCTTGCTGGTTTTCAAGACCAGTGCATTCAACCGCTCTGCCATCCCTCCGGAAGATTGGTATGATACAGTTTTTATCAATAAAGTAAATAAATTTATATAAAAAAACTGCTATTTTTTGCGTATAATTTGCCCTTTTTAGAATTTAGTAAAGGTAGTCGTTATGGCAAAGGTATGTCAAGTAACTGGTAAGCGACCTATAAGCGGTAATAACGTTTCGCACGCCAATAATAGAACGCGTCGTCGCTTTTATCCAAATCTTCATACGCACCGTTTTTGGGTGGAGAATGAAAATCGTTTTGTTAAGTTGAAGCTATCTGCAAGAGGTCTTCGGGTTATTGATAAAAAGGGTATTGATGTAGTGTTAGCAGAAATCCGTGGTCGCGGCGAAAAGGTATAGGGAGTAACTTATGAGAGAGAAAATTAAACTAGTATCTTCGGCTGAAACAGGTCATTACTACACAACTACAAAGAACAAGCGTATTCATCCTGAAAAAGTTGAAGTCAAAAAATTTGATCCCGTGGTAAGAAAACACGTGATGTATAAAGAAGCTAAGATTAAGTAATTCTTTAGAAAGATTATTAAAAAAGCCGCTCTAGAGCGGCTTTTTTTATTACCTAAAATAAGTTAGCTTTGGAGGATAGTTTCAAGTGGGACATTTGCAGCTGACTTTTGGTAATCGGCAATCTGATCAAAATTCAGATATTGATATATTTCACCAGACATTGGTTCCATATCTTTCATTAAGGCAAGATACTCATCAGGAGTTGGTATGTAGCCAAGTTTTGCAGATATAGCTGCAACTTCAGCAGAAGCCAAGAAGACGTTAGCGTTATCACCAAGACGGTTTGGAAAATTTCTTGTTGATGTTGAAACGACCGATGCACCTTCTTCTACTCTTGCCTGATTACCCATGCAAAGAGAGCAGCCTGGGACTTCAGTTCGCTCTGTTAACCTTTCAAAAGTCTCATAAATACCTTCTGCTCGTAGCTGTTTTTCATCCATTCTTGTTGGGGGAACTACCCACAAAACAGTGTTTAGTTCAGTTTTATCTTTTAAGAGTTGCGCTGCAGCTCTAAAGTGACCAATATTTGTCATGCATGATCCAATAAACACCTCATCGATAGCTGTTTTTGCAACTGAAGAAAGAAGCCTGACATCATCTGGATCATTCGGACAAGCCAGAATTGGTTCTTTTATTTCATCTAGATTT
>JAQWLF010000145.1:0-6076 GCA_029247465.1 Candidatus Thioglobus sp. | reverse complement strand
ATTTCTCGATATGTAAACAAAATTGTTGGAATAGAAGGTGATCGAGGATTGGTGGAGAGGGCTAAAGCAAATGCAGATGCTAATGAAATTACTAACGCCTCTTTTTATAAAGCTGATCTATTTGAAGATGTATCAGGCTTTGAATGGTTTAGAGGCCAGAAGTACAATAAAGCTTTAATAGACCCAGCAAGGACTGGGGCAATTGAAATTGTTGAGCTTCTTCCAAAATTAAGTATTGAGCGACTGGTTTATGTATCATGCAATCCTGCAACTCTAGCAAGGGATACTGCCCGATTAATTGAATTAGGATTTAGTTTAATGAGTGCAGGCGTAATGGATATGTTTCCTCAAACAGCACATGTAGAATCCATCGCACTTTTTATTCGTAAAAAAAATGCTTAGAGTATCATTAATAGCTAAGAGATAATTTATTTAAGGATAACAAATGACCTACAAGCGAAACTTACTTCCAAAAATGGCTATGGAAAGGCTTAAAGAAAACCCGGAGGCCGTATTGATTGATGTCAGAACACGTGCTGAACATAAGTATGTAGGTTATCCAGAAAACTCAATATTAATTCCTTGGTTTGATGAGCCAGATTTAAAATCTGATCCAGAGGCTTTTTACGAGTCAGTTCTGAATGAACTCGGTGACCGAAGTGAAGTGATGAATACTGAGCTGATTTTTATATGCAGAAGTGGATTCAGATCAAACGAGGCTTTAAAGTGCCTTCAAAGTAACGGCTTTACTTGTGTTTCCCATGTCGCTAGCGGTTTTGAAGGTGACTTGGATGAGAATGATCACCGCGGAAACCTCAATGGCTGGCGACATGATGGGATGCCTTGGACTCAAGGCTAAACAAGCTCTAAATTAGCATACGAACTAATCAACCACTTCGTACCAACCTTTTGAAATTTAATTTGCAGTCGCATTGAATCACCACTGCCTTCATAATTTACAATCGTGCCTAAGCCAAATTTAGAGTGCTTAACGACCTGGCCAATAGAATAAATAGAGCTGCTTTTACTAGACACCATTTTTTTAGAAAAGGTGCTAGTATTTTTAGAGAATCTTTCATCATCTCCACTATTAGGATTTTTAATGTAGTTTAAAAAATCTCTTGGTATCTCATCCAGGAACCTTGAATTTAGTGAATAAAAAGATTGCCCATGAAGAAAACGTCTACTTGCATAAGTTAGTGTAAGGGACTTCATTGCTCTTGTCATACCTACATAACAAAGACGTCTTTCTTCATCAAGAAGATGAGGCTCATCTTTGCTTTGCCTGGAGGGAAATAAATCTTCTTCCAAGCCTACTAAAAAGACTACAGGAAACTCTAAACCTTTAGCAGAATGAACGGTCATTAGTTGAACGCAGCTTTGATTACTTTGGTTCGATTCACCACTGGAGTCGAGCGTTGCTAGAGCTATAAAGCCTTGAGTTTCATTCATTTCATTGTCTTCTTCATGAACATACTGTGTTGCTGCAGTAACAAGTTCATCAAGGTTTTCACGCTTACTACCTGCCTTGTCAGTTTTATCATTGCTGTAGTGACTCATCAATCCAGATTGCAAAAGAATTGAATCAACCTTTTCACTAAGAGTGAGATTTTTTGTACTGTCACTAATCGCTTCAATTAAGTGGATAAAGGTTTGCAAAGAATTTGAAGCTCTTGCTGGTAGACTTTCAACAATAGCAATAGATGACTGAAAGAGATCGGTATGGTTGTCAATTGCGTGAGAGCGAATTTTTTCAATAGTCGATAGTCCGATTCCGCGAGTCGGAAAGTTCACAATTCTCTCAAAGGCTATATTGTCTGATGTGTTTTCAATAAGACGAACGTAACCCATCGCATCTTTAATTTCAGCACGCTCAAAAAATCGCAACCCTCCATAGATTCTGTAATTGAGATTACGTTTAATAAGGGATTCTTCAAAGACTCGAGATTGTGCATTTGAACGATAGAGTATTGCACATTCATGTAGGTTTCTACCTTGATTGAATTGACTCTGAATTTCACCAACAACATATTGGGCCTCCTCAGTTTCAGTCCTTGCATTAAAAACATTAATCAGATCACCATCCCCTGACTCAGTCCATAAAGATTTTTCAAGTCTGTTTGGGTTATTAGCAATTACAGCGTTCGATGCACTTAAAATATTTCCAGTTGAACGATAATTTTGCTCAAGCTTTATAACCTTAATTGGCTTAAAGTCATTTTCTATTTTTTGAATATTTTCAATTCTTGCGCCTCTCCAACCATATATAGATTGGTCATCATCACCAACGCAAAATACATGATTACCTTGACTATATAGGATCTTTATAAATTGATATTGGATTCGATTAGTGTCTTGAAATTCATCAACCAGAATGTGACGAAACTTTTTTTGATAATAATCTAAAAGAGATTGATTATTTTTTAAGAGCTCATAACTTTTAACTAGTAAGCCTGCAAAATCAACTAAGTCATTGGCCTGACAGTGCTTTTCGTAAAGATCAAAAACCTTGGCGCTCTGCTTAACAAAATAGTTGTGTCCTGCATCAATTTGATGGGGCAAAATTCCTTCATCTTTCTGTTGATTGATAAACCACTGTACTTTTTTTATAGGAAACTTTGTTTCATCAACTCCGTTTTCTTTCATCAAACGTTTAACAATTCGAAACTGATCTTGGGCATCTAGAATTTGAAATGTGGGCGAAAGGTTTGCCTCTACAGGGTGAGTTCTAAGAAGTCTGTGGGCGAGTGAATGAAATGTGCCTACCCACATCCTACCAATTGGCCTTCTTAGTAGTTCGCTCAATCGCTCTTTCATTTCAGTTGCAGCCTTGTTAGTAAAGGTAACCGCAAGTATCTCGTCAACATGGTGGTTTTTTGTTGATACTAAGTAATGAATTCTATGGGTTAAAACCCGCGTTTTACCGCTACCAGCACCAGCTAGGATTAGAGCATTAATATCTTCATTTAGAGCAACCGATTGCTGCTGCTTTTCGTTTAATCCATCAGCTATTGGTGGTGATATCATAGTTAAGTATCTAAGAGATTGGTGA
The DNA here is from genome assembly GCA_029247465.1 of Candidatus Thioglobus sp. Taxonomy (GTDB): domain Bacteria; phylum Pseudomonadota; class Gammaproteobacteria; order PS1; family Pseudothioglobaceae; genus Pseudothioglobus. Next base: position 3,024 of record JAQWLF010000145.1, on the reverse strand, counting down.
AATATATTTATCTAGATCTTCTATGGTAATTTCACCCATAAAGGTTTGCAACAACTCTCCTTCAGGGCTATAAATTAAGGTTGTAGGCATGCCAAAAATCTCACCAAATTTTGAATATTCAGAGTCATTATTATTGTTATATAGTACAAGGGGGTAGTTAATATTGAAGCGCTCAATAAATTCATTAATTACAGCTAAGTTAACTGGCTCATAGTCCAAACCTAATATTTCTACATGATCAGAATTTTTATTATAGAATTTTACAAATGCAGGAATCTCTTTTAAGCAGGGAGCGCACCAGGTGGCCCAAAAATTTACTACTAGATATTTGCCACGGGTATTTTTTTCTGTAAATACATCACCTTTAGTGTCGGTAAGCTCAAATGTAAATTCAGCTTGTTGCTCATACCATGGCATCAAAGGCTTTACCCAGTCCACTATGCTAGTAAGACTAAGTGCCTGGCTAGTATGAATAGGAGATATTAGCAAGAGTATAATAAGTAATTTTTTCATGAGTTAAGTTTATGAGTGCTAAGATTTATCACAATACGCGTTGCTCTAAATCCAGAGCAACTGTTGCCATTTTAGAACAAAACAATGTTGACTTTGAAATTGTTAACTACCTTGATGAACCACCAAGTGATTCAGAACTAAAATCAATTCTAAAAGAATTAGGAATGAGTGCACGAGAGCTGATGAGAAGAGGGGAGTCTAAATACAAAGAACTTGAGCTATCCAATAAGTCATTAACTGAAGATGAACTAATAAAGGCAATGTTAGAATTTCCAATTTTGATTGAGCGACCAATTGTAAGAACAGACAAAGGAGTTGCTATTGGTAGGCCACCTGAGAACGTTTACTCAATTCTCTGATGTTCTTATTATTCTCGGTGGTAGGGGTGGTTATTAAGTAAGCTATAACCACGGTAGATTTGCTCAACAACTAATAGCCTTGCCATTGCGTGCGTCATAGTGAGATTAGAAAGTCCCCAGAGCTGATTGCATTGCTGCTTAAGCTCTGAAGATAACCCATCAGCACCGCCAATTATCAGCGCAACATTCTGCCCATCAAGTTTCCAGTTTTCTATTGATTTAGCAATCATTTGACTAGATTGCTGCTTTCCATGCTCATCAAATGCTATTAGAATAGTTGAATCTTTAGCTGCATCAAGAAGTAACTTCCCTTCAAGGTCTTTTGTTTTTTCAGTGCTATTTGTTTTCCGGGTTTGGGAGTCCAGACTAGTAATAGTAAAATTATAGTTGGAAGGGAGTTGTTTTTGGTAATGTTGAATGCCTTGACCAATCCAGTCTGGCATTTTTTTTCCGATAGTTATAAGGTTAACCTTCATCTTCCTCTATAGACCACAATTTTTCTAACTTATAGAATTCCCTTGTTTTTTCAGTCATGATATGAACGATCACTTCCCCAAGATCGACTAGTATCCACTCACTAAATTCAGCACCTTCTGTTCCAAGAACCATCATGTTAAGTCTTTTGGCCTCGATGATGATATTATTAACAATCCCCCTTGCATGCTGAATTGACTTGCCAGTTGCAATAATAATGGCTTCCATATCATCACTTTGCTTCATAACATTTATGGTGACAACATTCTCCCCTTTTAGATCATCAATTACATTTTCAACAACTTTTATTTGTTCATTAAGATTCATATTTTTCAAGGAAACTAATTATAGATCTGGGTAGTAAATTATCAAGATTTTGATTGGCGGCAATTCTAACTCTAATGTCGCTTGATGAAATATTTATCATTTGGGAATTAGAAAAATAGAGAAGTCCATTTGGCTTTGATTTAATGAGTTCAGCATCTTCAGTGATTTCAAAAGTATTAAGAGTTTTGTCAGTTGGCTGGTTGCCTAATCTCGGAAGGGCAATTAAGTGGATTAATTTTGAAAATTCTTCCCAGTCTTTCCAAGTCTTAAATTTAATAAAACTATCCATTCCAATAACTAAACAAATTGACTCCTCTTTAAATGTTTTTTTTAGGTCAAGAAGAGTGTCAATCATATATGAGCTTCCTCCGCGAGCAATCTCTCTAGTGTCAATTTCAAGTTCAGGAAAACTTTCAAGACCAAGATTTAGCATTTGGAGTCTTTCTTTGGATGAGTATTTAAGGGAGCTCCTATGGACAGGCTCGTGACACGGCAAAAGAAAAATACGCTCAAGATTGAGTTCGTTTTTTATTGATGTTGCTGTTTTAAGGTGTCCAAGATGAACGGGGTCAAAAGAGCCGCCATAAATTCCTATCATAGCAAGGCATTGACCTCTTTTAATGTCATTGGGGACATTGGGTATGATCGAGTAGAATCATGAACATGCATACGATAACGAACAAAAGTATCTTCATCCTCAATCAATAAAAACGGATTAGCCTTTTTTTGCTCTGCAATTGTGGTCGTAATTTCTGACCCGTAGTTATGTCCGCACAATAAATGAATATCCTCGGGTACCTGATCCATTAACTTTTTTAATGAATGAAATAATGTAACTGGATTAGAGCCTGCAAGACTACAAATACCAACACCATAGACAAATAAAGTGTCACCAGCAATTAGGTGTTCATCTAAAAGATAACAAACGCCACCTGCTGTGTGTCCAGGTGTTTCAATAATTTTAATTTCAACTTCGCCTAACTTAATGTTGTCTCCATCTTTGACAGTGTGAACTTTATTTTCAATATTTAAGTAAGGCACCTCATTGACTCCAGCTGTAATTTTTGCCCCAGTTTTGTTTGCTATATCATCTACAGCGTTTGTGTGATCTCCATGCCAATGAGTTATCCAAATATCAGTGAGAGTGTAGCCCTTGTCATGGATTTTTTTTAGAAATAAATCAGGCTCCCAAGCTGGATCAACAATTGCGCATGTCTTGGTTGCCTTGTCAAAAATAAAATGAATCGAATTTTCATAGGCACCGATATGATAAAGTACATCAATCGAGTAATTTTTACTGTTATATATTTTTTCCATAATGCTAATATTTTACCAATTTTGACTTGACTGA
>JAQWLF010000126.1:0-3505 GCA_029247465.1 Candidatus Thioglobus sp. | reverse complement strand
GAGCAGAAGTCGATTGTTTCTTTTAGACCTTCACGACAAAATTGAGCTTTTAAGGTTCCAGGCTGATAATAAACACCAGCATGAATGACACCGCTATTGTGACCAGTTTGGTGTTGAGCAAAAGACTTCTCTTTTTCAAGGAGGAGAATGCGTTTATCAGGATGTTTAGTAATAAGTGAAAGGGCCGTTGAAACGCCAACAATACCGCCACCTAAAACAACATAGTCGTACATCTGATTATTATTCATTATTGAAGAGCTATGAAAAAGAAATTACTAATTATTATCTATTTTATTTTAAACAAAAGCACCTCTTTGACGAAGAAGCTCTCTATGAAGGTTTTTATGGGCAATAAACTTATCTCTTCCATGAAGCCAACAATAGTTATTAATAATAAGCATGCTACCTTCAGGTAATACCACACTAGACGTGTTTGTCTCATTTTCAAGTGACTCCCCAAGCTCATAGAGATATAGGCCTTGCTCAATGTTCAAAGGCTCAACAAATTGATCAATAAAGGACATTTGCGGATGAGAATCATTATTTTCATTAATAAAAATAGGGTGAAAGTGTTTGTATCCAACATTTTTACTTGGTGGAGAGGTCCATTGAAGTTTTTCCTTTGCTAAAGGGTGATTATAAAATTTCTCTAATTCCTGCCAATCATCAACGTGAAGGAGAAGTGAATCACCCCCTTCTACATCTACTTCAAGCATTTTTTGCATGATTACCCAGTCTGTAGCTTCTTTAACATAAGTTCCATCATTATGAAGTTCCATTCTTCGATGAGCTTGACGAAGGTAACTATCGCTTTTATCTTCATTTTTAACGCTAAATCTAGCATAAAACTTACCAGACATTGAGTCAAGGTTTGGAACACCTATAAGGTGAGAAATTGCTGTTGAAAGTAAGATATTAAAATCAATAAAGTCTATCCCATTAAGAGTTAAGGTGTCTAATAACTCGCATTCAAGTAACACTGCTCCTGTAGAACGATTCTTGAGGGTTCTTAATAGAAAATTACCGAGGGTATGATCAGTTAGCTTATTAAGACAATCTGCTAGATAAAACCTTAAAAAAGGTTTATATTCGATCGATTGTACATTGTGATTAACTATTTTCTCAGAAAATTTTTCTATAGTTTCTTTAGATAGTGTAATAACCTGAATTCTTGAATTATTTTTGTGATGATTGATGTTGAAACCAACATTGAAGATTTTTTTTGAGTTCATAGTAAATTTATGTTTTTATAAATAATGTCGACATTTTTAAATTATAACTACATTTATAAATAATTCAAGCTATAATAATGGTTATTTGCTGAATTTTCTAATTTAATAATAAATATAAAAGTAGTTAATGGATACTTCTAGGCAAAATACAGCTTCACAAATTCTTGACAAACTAACTAATGACATTCTTCAAGGTGTCTATTTACCCAACGATAAATTACAAATTAAAGCGCTTAAAGATCGCTACAATGTTGGCACAAGCCCGCTAAGAGAAGCTCTTTCTCAACTAATTGCCAAAGATTTAGTTGTATCTGAAAATCAACGAGGTTTTTATGTTAGTGATATATCTATTAACGATTTAACTGACATATATCAGGCTAGAGCAAAAATAGAGGGACTATGTCTTGAAATAGCCATTCAACAAGGTGATGATTTTTGGGAGTCAAATATAATTGCAGCTTCTCATCGATTGGCTAAATATACTAAATCTGAAAACATTGATATGGATGAATGGCAAAATCGTCATTTCTCATTCCATGATGCATTGGTCTCAGGATGTAATTCCCCAAGACTTTTTCAGATACGGCAATCATTATATGAAAAATCGACTCGATATCGAAATCTTTGGCTAAAAGAAAATGTTACTAACTCCGAGACTCTACAAATAAATCAGAATGAGCATGTCGCGCTGATGGTGTTAGCACTTGAAAGAGATACGAAAGCGGCTCAGAAGCTCATTGAGGCCCACATTATGACGCCAGTAGAGATTATAAAGAAAAGCTTATCTTATTAAAGTTTGATTGCACTAAACTGAAAAGGTCTAGAAAGTTTCTTTGGAATGATGTGTTCATTTTCGAATAGAATAGGTGCTAATGCTTTAAGCATATCTTCATAGACATCTCTTTTAAAATTAATCACCTCGTCAACAGGCCTCCAGTAGTCAACCCACTTCCAGTCATCGAACTCAACTTTATGGTGAGAGTTAAGCGAGATATCATTATCATTTGAATCAAGCTTTAACAGAAACCAAACTTGTTTCTGACCAATGCAGGTTGGTTTTTGGCGTCGTCTAATGTGTTCCAAGGGTAAATCATAGCGAAGCCATTTTGGAGTTTTAGCCAGCAGAGTCACCTGAGTTGGGTCAAGGCCCACCTCTTCCTCCAGCTCTCTGTAGAGAGCCTCTAACTCAGTTTCGTCTTGATCAATTCCGCCCTGAGGTAGTTGCCATGCATCCTGTTTAAAGCGCTTTGCTAGAAGTATTTGCTTCTTTTCATTAGTAATTACAATTCCAACATTAGCGCGATATCCATCGCTATCGATCACTAGTCATTGCCTATACCTAATAGGTGAAGCAGGCTTAGGAACAAGTTATAAATAGAAATGTATAGGGTAACCGTTGCCATAATGTAGTTTGTTTCACCACCATGAATGATACTGCTTGTTTCATACAAGATCAAACCACTCATTAATAAAATGAATGCAGCTGAAACAGTTAACGACAGAGTTGGTATCTGGAAAAAATATGCAGCGATACCTGCTAAAAAAGCAACTACAATTCCAGCCGTTAAGAAGCCAGACAAAAAGCTAAAGTCTTTTTGTGAGACGAGCGCATAAAAAGAAAGTGATAAAAAGATAGCTGCAGTCCCTGTCATTGCCATTGCAACAAGTTCTGTGCCATTAGAAAAAGCAGTGGTATAAGCTCCAATAATAGGTCCTAGAGTTAGTCCCATGAAACCAGTGAGTGCAAAAACAGCAAGAATTCCAGCGCCTGAGTTTCTAAGCTTTGTCACTAAAAATAACAAACCAAAGTAGCCACCTAGGGTTATTAATAGACCGAAGTACGGCAACTTAAGATACATCGATAGGTATGCCATTAGGCCACTAAAAAGAAGTGTTGCTGATAGAAGTTGATAGGTATTTCTTAATGTACGATTTATAACAATCGAACTTGAGGTTGTTTGAACATTTGTAGGCATAATATTAAAGTAAAGTAAAAGTGTAAAATATAGTCAATTTTGATCGAAAACACAAGGTTTTCATGAAACTTATTTTAGGTTTAGGGATTACCGGCTTGTCAGTAGCCCGTTTTTTTTCGTTACATAAAATTCCTTATCGTATTGCTGACTCCCGCTTATCTCCACCTATGCTTGAGTTAAGTGAGCAAGAGAATTTACTCTCAGATTGCCATCTAGGTGATTGGAATAGGTCACTCTTGGAGGGTGTTACAGAAATTATAATTAGTCCTGGAATTGCAGAAAATGAGTCGATTGTTA
>JAQWLF010000117.1:0-4152 GCA_029247465.1 Candidatus Thioglobus sp. | reverse complement strand
ACAGGATGAGCTTGAATATTGTAATCTTCAAAAGGATACTCAACTAGGTCAAGTAGTGCTTGACCTCGAAGACTAAGAAAGTCGCTCTCATTTTGATAAAGTGGCGAATAACTGCTGCACTCCGTGCTAATACCGCCAATGACAATTTTTTTAGGAGCCATTCAGTATGAATTAAAAGTTAATTAACTCCAGCCAGTGACTACTTTGACTTCTATAAACTCATTTAACCCTAATGATCCACCTTCTCGACCAATTCCAGAGTGCTTATAGCCCCCAAATGGCGCACCCATTGCTGCTCCATTACCGTTAACTTCAACAGTTCCTGAGAGTAGTTTTTTAGATACTCGTCTAGCTCTTTCTGGGTCCTGAGTTTGGACATAGTTTGAAAGTCCGTATGGCGTGTCATTTGCAATCTCGATTGCTTCCTCTTCAGTATCAAATGGAATGATTGATAGAACTGGGCCAAATATTTCAGTTCGAGCAATCGTCATTTGGTTATTGACGTCAGCAAAGATAGTTGGTTTGACAAAATATCCAGTCTCTAGTCCTTCTGGCTTTCCAGTGCCACCAGTTACAAGGGTAGCTTTTTCATCAATACCAGCCTGAATTAAGGTTTGGATTTTGTCAAATTGTAGCTGAGAAATAATTGGTCCTATGTGTCTTCCTTGCTTAGAGGCAATATCAACATCAGTTGAGTTTGCAGTCTCCTTGGCTATTTCAACAGCCTGATCATAGACAGAACGCTCTACAAGCATTCTTGTCGGTGCATTGCAGGATTGTCCAGTATTGTTAAAACAGTGTCTAACTCCTCTCTTAACTGCTTTTTCATCTGCATCAGCGAATATAATATTTGCACCCTTACCGCCGAGTTCTAATCCAACCCTCTTAAAGTCATCTGCTGCATTGTGAGAAATCAAAGCGCCTGCTCTAGTTGAGCCCGTAAAAGAAACCATGTCAATATCTGGGTGAGAAGTAAGCTGGCTTCCAACCCCTGCACCATCTCCATTAACAAGATTAAATACGCCAGCAGGGCATCCAGCTTCTTCAAGCATTTCAGCAAAAATTATAGAATCGAGAGGTGCAAGTTCAGAGGGCTTTAAGACCATCGTACATCCCGCAGCGAGTGCAGGAATAACTTTAAGCGCAACCTGACTGATGGGCCAGTTCCAGGGCGTAATCAGTGCACAAACGCCTTTTGGCTCATAAAATAATTGATTATCTGAATCATCTAACTGTTCTTCAAATTCAAACTTTCTAAGTTGGATAAGAAAATCTTCAATAGCGAATGTTCCGGCTGTAGCCTGAGATGATTTAGAAAAATCAATAGGCGCACCCATTTCCATTGAGATTACTTCAGCCATGTCATCCATCCTTCTTTCATAGATAGCATAAAGTCTTTCTAGTAGAGCTATCCTGTCAGCTTTTGTTGAGGTAGACCAAGAAGGTAAGGCTGCTCTTGCAGCAGCTACCGCTGCGTCTGTATCTGCTTGTGAGCCAAGAGAAATGACTGCGCAAACTGTTTCGTCAGATGGGTTAATGACATCAAAGTCGTTTTTAGTTGAAGGCTCTACCCACTGGCCATTAATATAAAATTTTCTATTATTTAGCATTTTTTTCTCCTAATTAGAGTGTAGAGAATATATTAAGAAATTTTTGATGTCAAGGAAAATATCCAAACAGTTTTTTTTAGATGCTTTCTAACTTCTCAACTGATAATTTAATGTTGTCCATACTGGTTGCAAAGGAAAGTCTTACATACCCAGGTGCACCGAAAGCTGAACCAGGAACCACAGCTAAGTTAAGCTTTTCAAGGCAATAGGTTGAAAACTCTACGTCATCTTTGAGACCAATACGATCAATAAGACCTTGAACCCTTGGAAACGAATAAAATGCACCACCAGATCTAGGACACTCAATACCATCGATTGCGTTAAGGCTCTCTACTAGAAATTCATGTCGACGCTCAAACGCTTCAACCATCATTTTAATGAAAGATTGGTCACCTGAAATTGCTTCAAGTGCCGCAGCCTGTGAGATTGAGCTTGGATTAGAAGTAGATTGTCCTTGAATCTTCTTCATGGCCTTAATAACTGCCCTAGGTCCTGCTGCATAGCCGATTCTCCAGCCAGTCATCGCATAAGCTTTAGAGACGCCATTAAGAATCACAGTTCTGTCTTTAAGTTTTGGACAAGCCATAGCAATGTTAACAAACTCATCATCGCCCCAGCGAATATGTTCATAAATATCATCACTTATAATGAATACATTTGGGTGCCTCTCAAGTACCACTCCAAGCGCTTCAATTTCAGACCTACTATAGACTGAACCTGTAGGATTTGAAGGGCTATTAAGGACCAGAAGTTTTGATTTGCTAGTGATGCTGGCTTCAAGCTGCTCAGGGGAAATTTTAAAGTCCTGATCTAATCCTGCATCTATAAAGACAGGTGTTGCATCTGCAAGGATTGCCATATCAGGATACGAGACCCAGTAAGGCGAAGGAATAATGACTTCATCACCTTTATTAAGGATAGCCTGACAAAGGTTATAAAAAACCTGCTTTCCTCCGCAAGAGACCATAACTTCATTCGCCGAGTAGTCGAGACCATTCTCTCTTTTGAATTTCTCGCACACCGCTTTTTTTAGTTCAGCGGTTCCGTCAGCAGGAGTGTATCTAGTTTCTCCAGCACCAATTGCATGAATCGCTGCCTTTTGAATATTTGTTGGAGTGTCAAAGTCTGGCTCACCTGATCCCATAGAAATAATTTGGATCCCTTGAGATTTCAACTCTTTGGCTTTATCACTAACCGCCATAGTTGCTGATGGCTTAACTTTTTGTACTCGATTTGATAAGATAGTTGACATTTACTGAGCTCTTTAAATAGTTTAAAATTGAGGGTTTGTTATTTTAATGAAAAACTGCCAATAATGGCTAGAAAATTTCAACTCAAATCGAATTTTTCGCCTAAGGGTGACCAACCCGAGGCGATACAAAAACTGCTTGATGGAATCAACTCTGGACAGAAGTATCAAACCTTAGTTGGGGTCACCGGTTCAGGCAAAACTTTTACCCTTGCAAATGTCATAGACAAGAGCCAAAAACCGAGCCTTATAATGGCTCCCAATAAAACATTAGCTGCCCAGCTTTATAGTGAAATGAAGGAGTTCTTTCCTGACAATGCAGTCGAGTATTTTGTCTCTTATTATGATTACTATCAGCCAGAGGCTTATGTTCCTGCTTCTGATACTTATATCGAAAAAGATGCATCGATCAATGAACAGATTGAGCAAATGAGGCTTTCCGCCACTAAGTCACTTCTTGAGCGTAGAGATGTCATCATAGTAGCAAGCGTCTCTGCGATTTATGGACTTGGTGACCCTGAAAGCTACATGAAGATGCTTCTGCATTTAACGGTTGGCGAAATTACTAAGCAGAGGGAAATTCTTGCAACCTTATCAAAAATGCAGTATTCACGAAACGATGTCACTTTAATTCGAGGTCACTTTAGAGTCAAGGGGGAAGTAATCGATATATTCCCAGCTGATTCTGAAGAAAGGGCAATTAGAGTTGAGATGTTTGATGACGAAGTGGAAAATCTTTCATGGTTCGACCCATTGACTGGTGAAAAACTAAAATCTCTACAGAGAGTCACTATTTACCCAAAAACTCACTATGTAACTCCAAAGTCAACTATTTTGAATATTCTTGATGATATAAAGGTAGAACTTGGAAAACGAAAAAAAGAACTACTATCTCAAAACAAGTTAGTCGAAGAACAGAGACTTTCACAACGAGTTATTCAAGACATGGAGATGATGAGAGAGCTTGGCTATTGCTCAGGTATTGAGAACTACTCACGCTACTTATCTGGTCGCAAGCCTGGCGAACCACCACCAACTCTATTCGACTATATGCCAGACGATGCACTCATTATTCTTGATGAGTCTCATGTTTCTGTGAGTCAAATAGGCGGTATGTACAATGGTGACAGGGCACGTAAAACAACGCTCGTGGATTTTGGATTTCGTCTACCGTCTGCTCTTGATAATAGGCCGTTAAGGTTTGAAGAATTTTCTGAAAGACTGAACCAATGTATCTTAGTATCTGCAACCCCTGCAAACTTCGAGTTAGAGGTTTCTACAGTCATTGCAGAG
>JAQWLF010000115.1:0-2139 GCA_029247465.1 Candidatus Thioglobus sp. | reverse complement strand
GTAAGCCCTGAAGATGTAAATGTTCCAGTTATTGGGGGGCATTCGGGGATTACTATATTGCCATTACTCTCTCAGTCTGGATTTCAATTTAATGCAGATGAGGCTGCTGCGATGACATTACGTATCCAGAACGCAGGTACTGAGGTTGTTGAAGCAAAGGCTGGAGGAGGCTCTGCTACCTTATCAATGGGCCAAGCCGCTGCAAAATTTGGACTATCTCTTGTTAGCGCACTTAATGGTGAAAAAGGTATAGTTGAGTGTACATATGTTGAAGGTTCTGGAGATAAGGCTCGCTTTTTTGCGCAACCTGTTCTGTTGGGGAAAAATGGTGTTGAAAAGATACTTAGTTATGGCGAACTTTCAGATTTTGAAGAGACAACACTTAATGCCTCTATAGATACACTTAAAGCTGATATTTTATTAGGTGAATTATTTAAAGAATAACTGATACTTGAATTGATTTAATCACTATGTGAATTTAATTCATAAAACTTTTAAGTACATTATAAAACATCTATATAATCGCGTTTTACAATTAATTCATCACAAGCATGTCTCTAGAATTTCATGAAAAAGCACTGGATTATCATCGACAAGATCGTCCAGGAAAGATTACAGTATCTTCAAATAAAAATCTCAATAGTGAAGAAGACTTAAGCTTGGCATATAGTCCTGGAGTTGCTGCACCTGTTAGAGAAATCATAAAGAATCCAAATTTTGTAAATGAATTTACCATTAAAGGGAATCTTGTAGCAGTTATTACAGATGGTTCAGCTGTTTTGGGGCTGGGTAATATCGGGCCTTTAGCAGCAAAACCTGTAATGGAAGGTAAGGCTGTTTTATTTAAGCGATTTGCTAATATTGATGTTTTCAATATTGAGCTTGATACTCAGGATGTCGATGAAATTATTAATACAATAAAAAATATTTCACCTACTTTTGGAGGCATTAATTTAGAAGATATTTCCGCACCACGTTGTTTTGAAATTGAGGAGCGTTTGATAGATGAACTTAATATTCCTGTATTTCATGATGATCAACATGGAACTGCAATTATTGTTGCTGCAGCTCTTTTGAATGCTCTTGAAATCCAAGGAAAGAATCCCAGTAAAGTAAAGGTTGTTTGTGCTGGAGGAGGTTCAGCAGGTATAGCTACTTTAAATTTGTTAGAAGAAATTGGAATTAAAAGAGAAAATATGCTTTTAGTTGATCGTAATGGTGTTGTATCTAAAAATAGAAAAATAAAAGTAAATAAATATAAAGCTCCGTTTGAAATAGAAACTGATAAAAAAACACTCTCTGATGCTATGGATGGTGCTGATGTATTTATTGGGGTCGCAAGAGGTGATCTTGTCTCTCAAAAAATGGTCAAATCAATGGCTGATAAACCAATAATTTTTGCACTATCTAATCCTGATCCAGAAATTTCACCAGCAGATGTTTATGATTGTCGAGATGATGTATTAATGGCTACAGGTCGTAGTGATTATCCAAATCAGGTGAATAATGTTCTCGGTTTTCCATATATTTTTAGGGGTGCGCTTGATGCTAACGCTAAAATTATTAATACTGAAATGAAAATTGCTGCTGTTCATGCACTCAAAGACTTAACAAAGCTTCCTGTTCCAAAATCTGTATTGGATATTTATCAAATTAAAAAACTTAGTTTTGGTAAAGATTATTTTATTCCAAAGCCATTTGATCCAAGGCTAATCGAACTCGTACCAAAAGCTATTTTTGATGCGGCAGTTAAGAGTGGTGTTTCATGCTTAAAATAAACTTCTAAAAACCTTTTATTTAGCCTATTTAATCCTTGCTAAGCAAAATTAGTTATGGGATAATACCTGATTGTTTTTTTGGAGGGGTGGCCGAGTGGTTAAAGGCGACGGACTGTAAATCCGTTCTCTCTGAGTACGTTGGTTCGAATCCAACTCCCTCCACCAGAGAAACATGAGAATAGGAAATTGCGGGTGTCGTATATTGGTATTACCTTAGCCTTCCAAGCTAATGAGGTGGGTTCGATTCCCATCACCCGCTCCATGTGGTTAGGACTGTGCTCACCTAGCTCAGTCGGTAGAGCACTTCCTTGGTAAGGAAGAGGTCGCCGGTTCAAATCCGGTGGTGAGCTCCACGTAAATT
>JAQWLF010000202.1:0-3418 GCA_029247465.1 Candidatus Thioglobus sp. | reverse complement strand
CATCCTCAAGAAACTCTACTTTACACTCAACACCAATATTGTTTAGTAAGTGTTCAAGATCAGCTTCCTTACAAGCAGCATTTACGACTAAAAATAAATCTTCATCACCAAGGCTTGTAACCATTAAGTCGTCCATTACGCCACCATCTTTGTTTGTAAATAGGGCATAGCGTAATTTCATTAAAGGCAGATCAATAATGTCGACTGGGACCAAAGATTCAAGTGCTCTTTTTACATTTTTACCAACCAATCTAATTTGACCCATATGTGAAACATCAAAAAGCCCTGCTTTTTCTCGAGTATGAATGTGTTCTTTTTTAATTCCAAGAGGATAGCTGACAGGCATTTCGTATCCAGCAAATGGCACCATTTTAGCTCCAGCATCTAGATGCATTTGATATAGAGAAGTGGTTCGAATTTGCTTATCTATAGACATTAAGCTTGCCTCACAAAAACCATATTATATAAGAATGGTATCTTTAATTGATTTCAATTGCACTTGAAATAATATAAATTAAACTCTACTAATTAAATTCCATTTTTTAAGAACAAAATATTACCATTATTATAAAAATAATATCCTAAGGTGTTAACAAATTCGCTTTGAAGACAAACACAACTAACTAATGACTATGTATGCTGTTTTATAACTGCAAGCAATCGATCAATATCTTTCAACTCTGAATTCCAAGCTGTGACAAATCTAACAGCTTTACCGTCGAGCTCTTCTTCATTAATATCGTAACCTGCATTATTTAGATCATCTATAAGCTCACGAGGAAGATGAACAAAAACTTCATTTGATTGGGTTGGATACGCCAATTCAATATTAGAAAAAGCATCCAAACCTTCACTTAGAATTTTTGCCATTGCGTTGGCATGATGAGCGTTACGAAGCCATACATCATCAGACAAATAGGCCTCGAGCTGAGATGAAATAAAGCGCATTTTAGAAAGTAGTTGGCCAGACCTTTTGTGTAGGAATGGAAAATCCCCTACTAGCTCAGGCTTAAAAAACACAACCGCCTCTGCTGCAAGGCAACCATTTTTTGTACCACCTAACGTAAGCACATCGACACCTGATTTCCACGTCATTTCTGCTGGACTAATACCAAGAGAGTCGATCGCATTAGCAAATCGAGCGCCATCCATATGAACACTCATTCCGTGATTATGAGCTGTTTTTGAAATAGCCATAATTTCATCAATCTGATAGACAGTTCCAGTTTCACATGACTGAGTAATGCTTACAGCAGCAGGCTGAGGAACATGCACATTTCCAGCACCTCGTATAGTTTGAGAGAGATCATTATCATCAATTCTTCCGTTACTACTTCGCATAGGAATTAATTTTGCGCCACCAGTAAAAAACTCAGGTGCACCACACTCGTCAGTATTAATGTGTGATAACTCATGACAATATATTTTTCCAAACACAGGAGTCAACACAGAAAGAGCCAGAGCATTTGATGCCGTTCCACTTACTGCAGGAAAAACTATTACATCAGTTTCAAAAATTTCCGACAATTTCGTTTGCAATCTGGATGACCATTGATCATCGCCATATGATTCTGCAATACCAGAATTAGCAGCAATAACTGCATCCATAACTTCAGGACATGCACTAGTCACATTATCTGAGGCAAATAAAGCATTCATTCATAATCTCCATAATTAATCTAAGATGATGAGCTCACGGTTTACACTGCAAAATCGCTCTCCACCGTTCTCTGTTACTACAAAAGATTCCGAGATGGCTGCACCAAATTCTTTAAGCCACATACCAGACTGGAAATGAAAACACATCCCCACCTCTAAAACCGTATTATCACCACTTCGTAAACTTGCTGTCCTTTCACCCCAATCTGGAGGGTAGTTAAGTCCTATAGAATAACCTACACGGCTCTCCTTTTGATAACCATTACGTTTAAGAACATTCTGCCAAATTTCTTCAACCTCACCGCATGTCACCCCTGGCCTTGCTGCTGCAAGAGCAGTATCGCCTCCCTCGACGATAACCTCAGCCAGTCGAATGATCTCTTCAGGTGGTTTTCCAAGGTGGACTGTTCGAGTCAGAGGAGTATGGTAGTGTCTTCGTGCAGCGCCTAGCTCCATTACAATCAACCCGTTATCAGGAATTGGGTCATCGGTCCATGTCAAGTGAGGAGTGCTAGTTCCCTCTCCAACCTGAATTAATGGGCATAAACTGGTATAGTCACCAAACTTACCGTCTAATCCGGTAATTTGTGAGTGATATACATCGGCAATGATTTCGTATTGCTTAGTGCCAGGTTTGAGATTAGCAATCGCTTGATTCATAGTACTAGTGACATTTCGACCAGCTTCACGCATGTATACAAGTTCCGCATCAGATTTCACAAGTCGTGCCCAATTTACAAGCTCAACATTATCGGAAATATGTGCATTAGGAAGGCCATTAATAAGGTGTTGGTGTGCCCGAGCTGTATAGTAATGTGCATCTAGCTCAACACCAAGCCGCTCAGACCCCCAACCACGGGTGATTATAAGATCACATAGCTCATCAAAGGGGTGTTGACTTTGATGGTGAACCAATGGTTCAGAAAAACCAATGATATTTTCAGGACTTATATCGGTAGTAATCGCCGCCGACTTTGCATCCTGAGCACGCCCGAACCATATTGGCGTTGCTTCATTCAAATGCAGGAGTACAGCCTGAGGAGTATAAAATGACCAGCCATCAAAACCTGTAAGCCAATTCATATTGGCTGGGTCTTGACAGATAAGAAGGTCAAAACCGGCTTTCTCCATGCGTAGTTTTACGTTTCTAACACGTTGATCGTATTCGGACTTTTGAAACGGCTTATTGTAATTCATAACATTATCTCCATTTATTTCATGTTATAGGTCTATGTAGAATAAACGTCATAGATATTTGATCTACAAACACATTAACTGCCCGTAACCAGAAATTTTTCCCTTAAAACCTGCTAGACGTAATGACTGCCAAAACATTGCTTGAACAGCAGTAATAACCGGCTTACCAAGTTTCTGTTCTATTTTATCAATCACCTCAACGGCTCGGATTGCTGTGCATGAAATAAATAAAGCATCGGCGTCATTCCTGTCAGCTTCAAGAGCCGCATTAAAGATACTTTGTGGGGTCACCAGCGCCATGACTTCATTCTCCACTATTTTAAAACTGCTAAACGCGGAAATCGATTTACCATGATCTTCCAAATACCTTGCAATACCAGCGTTAACATCATCTACGTAGGGAGTTAATACTGCAATTCGCTCTGCTCCGAAAAGATCAAGAGCTGCCAAAGATGATGTAATCGGTGTCACAACCGCAATACCAGGGCGGGCGGCTTGTATGAGAGAGCATATTTTATCAAAACCCATTACGGCCGTTCCAGAAGTACAACTATATGCCACT
>JAQWLF010000075.1:0-3805 GCA_029247465.1 Candidatus Thioglobus sp. | reverse complement strand
AATCCCCTTGATTCTTGATGCTAGGTTGGTTTTTATTTGCTATCTTTTTTTAACAGTACTATCTTTTATGTCATCTAATGATTCACTTTCAGGTATTTTTTTATCGGCTTTAGGTGCTATGATTTCTTTCTTTGTCGATTTCAGATTTTTTTTTTCATCATCAATGCTATTTGGATGAAAAGCAATCATTCTGAGAAGGGTCATTTCGAGTCCGATTTGCTCACTTGGCGAGTAATTGATATCTTTTTGTCCGTTAATCGCAATTTGGTAAAAAAGTTGTAAGTCTTGTGCAGAAATAAGTGTTGCTAAAGTTCTAATTTCAGTAGATATTTGTTTGTCATCACTAATCAATTGTGCTATAGATATTTTATGAAAAAGAGACGTTAAATCTTTAAGTGCATTTGAAAGATTTTCGCCTTTGTGGGCAAGCTCTTTTACAAACAATAAAACTTCATCGGCTTTTCTTTGAATAACCAAAGAGGCAAGCTTAAAAATATCATCATGGTTAACGAGCCCTAGCATTGCTTTTATATCTTTATCTTTTACACTTCCATTACCAAAAGATATAGATTGGTCTAGGAGACTTAGAGCATCACGCATAGAGCCGTTACCAAATTCTGCAATCTTTGATAAGGCTTCATCTTCAAATTCCAAGACTTCTGAGTCCATAATAAACTTTAGATGATTAAAAATTTCATCATGAGATAGCTTGTTTAAGTTAAATTGAAGACAACGCGAGAGAATAGTAATGGGTAGTTTTTTTGGATCTGTAGTCGCTAACAAAAATTTAATGTGTCCTGGCGGCTCTTCAAGTGTCTTTAGTAATGCATTAAAGCTACTCTTAGAGAGCATATGAACTTCATCAATAAGATAAATTTTATATAGGTTTTTTGTGGGTGTATATTGTGCATTTTCTAGAATCTCTCGCATATGGTCTACACCTGTATGAGAAGCAGCATCAAGTTCAATAAGATCAATAGATTGCCCTCTATCAATTTCTAGACAAGTCTCACATTTACCACAAGGATTAGAGCTAATACCTTTTTCACAATTAACTGACTTTGCAAATATTCTCGCAATTGTAGTTTTGCCAACACCTCGAGTGCCTGTAAACAAAAAGCCATGGTGAAGATTATTGTTGTCTAGTGCGTTAACAAGTGTTCTAATTGTATGCGTTTGACCGACCAACTCTTGAAAATTATGTGGCCTATATTTTCTAGCTAAAACTTGGTAATGCTCACTCATTAAAGTTTGTGTTATTGTGAAAAGTGTAGTGCCAAGAATAAGTTCCAACACATAAAAAAATTATTACCGTTGCTCCCTTCCAGGCCTGGCGGGGTTCATAACCATTCATTGTCGGTATACCCTCGACACTACACCATTATTTTACTTGAAATGATTATTCTAGTTAATTATTATTGGTCTTTAAAGTGGCTTATTTGTATAGTCAGTTTAAATTACAAAGTCAAGCTTTTATTCCTTTTAAGGCTTGATATTGATTATATATCAACGACCAAATTGGCCCCACCTGGCCATTATTAATCTGCTGAGCATCAATGTTAGTAATTGGAAACACTTCACGTGTCGAACTACTAATCCATACCTCATCAGCATTCATTAATGCCTCTTTACCAAAAGCAATTTCTTTCAGGTCAATACCACAATGATTGGCACAATCAATAATAATTTCTCTCGTAATGCCTGGCAATATAAGTGGCCCTTTAGGATGTGTATAAATACAATTATTTTTGACAATAAATACATTTGAACTTGATCCTTCAGTAATTACTCCATCACGGCAAAGAATAGCTTCCTCAGCATCGTTTTCTTTAGCTTCTTGTGCATACATTGTGTTTGCTAAAAGAGACGTAGCTTTGGTATTGCATTGAGACCATCTAATATCGTCACGAGATATTGCGGATCCTCCCCTTAGTAAAATTTCTTTAGATCGAGAATTTAACCCAGTTGATTGGATATAAACAGTCGGTTTAAGGTCAACATGGGTGTGATTTCTATCCTCATCACAACCACGAGAAACTTGTAAGTAGATTGCCTGATCATCACTACCTTTATTGAATGAAATTATCTTGTTAATTAAGCTTATCCATTCATCTTTAGTGTGTGGATTTTTAATGTTAATTGAATCTAAGCCATCTTGAAGACGCTTTAGGTGAGGGTCTAAGCCGAATATATGTCTATTGTAGATTGGAAAAACCTCATAAACTCCATCTCCAAAAAGGAATCCTCGATCCATTACGGAAATATATGCTTTATTTTTTTGAATAAAGCTTCCGTTTAGATAAACCACAGTTTATCTAAATAGGAGTTTAATAGTATCAATCATCTTAGAAATGAAGCCAGCTTCAGCAGCATTTTCAAGAGCAATTAGTGGAAGAGTTGCTATATTTTGGTCATTAAAACTCACAACAAGTTCTCCTACTTGCTCACCTTGGTTTATTGGGGCAATCAAGTCTTGGTTAAGATTAATAGTTTGAGTGGTATACCTAAATTGATTTCGAGGCAAAGTTAAAAAGCTTGAGTCTGCTACACCAACTTTAATATTTGCCTTTTCAGATTTATAGACACGTACTTGGTGAGATATGTCGTTTACAGATTGCGTTTCAAAAAAACGAAAACCATAATCTAACAATTTTTCTGTTTCAGAGGTACGAATTGCAGGGCTATCTGAGCCAAGGACAACTGAAATAAGTCTCATATCTACTCGATTTGCACTAGTTACGAGGCAATAGCCAGCTTTTTGAGTCCAGCCAGTTTTGAGTCCATCTACAGTGCTATCAGTAAATAGGAGCTTGTTTCTATTAGTCTGAGTTATGTTGTTATAAGTAAACTCTTTCTGTTTGTACCACTCGTAATAAACTGGAAACTCTCTAATCATCGCAGATGAAAGCAGTGCCATATCTTTTGCAGTAGTATATTGATCATCATGTGGCAAACCTGAAGTATTCTCAAAACGAGTGTTTTCCATTCCTATTTGTTGGGCGTAATCATTCATAAATAGAACAAATGTACCTTCTGAGCCAGCAACATGTTCACCTAAAGCTACAGAGGCATCATTTCCAGATTGAATTATCATTCCTTTTAATAGGTCTTCTAGCTTTATCATTTTTCCAACTTCAATAAAGCTTTTTGAGCCGCCAGTTCTCCAAGCCTTTTCACTGATTTTTACGTCATCATCTAGAGTAATAAATTCTTCTTTGAGTCGCTTAAAAACAACATATGAAGTCATCAGCTTTGTTAAGCTGGCGGGAGATCTCTTTTCATTTTCATTATTTGCAGCAAGGATTATTCCTGAGTTGTGATCCATCAGAATATAGGCTTTTGCAGCAATGGAAGGAGCTTCAGGAATGTAAAAGCGAGGCTCTTCAGCGTATGCACTGAAAATAAAAGGGATTATTAAAACAGTTTTTAAAAGTTTAAAAAGGGGATTTGATTTCATAGAATAGTGTTTATATAGTTAATTAATTATTCGATTTTTAGTCTAAAAAAAATGTGAATAATGGCTATTAAGTTGATTATAACGAGTTACTGTAAATAACGCGGACTTTTATGTTTGTGTATTGACATAATAATACCAAAACTAGCCATTAATGTCATAAGAGATGAGCCGCCATAACTTATCAAAGGAAGAGGCACTCCAACTACTGGTACTAGTCCAGAGACCATTCCTATGTTTACAAAAACATACGTAAAGAAAACAAAGGTAAGACTTGATCCTAATAATCTAGAAAAATTATCTTCACATCTAAGTGACAAGCTAAAGCATCGAAAAATAATCAGTAAGTAG
>JAQWLF010000063.1:0-1924 GCA_029247465.1 Candidatus Thioglobus sp. | reverse complement strand
CGCTTAAAAACGCTTCGAACATCTTCAGTAATTTTCATAGATTAATTATACCATTATTGATAGATAGGAAATTTCGAGAGATAAATATATTGCCCATCACAATTACGCGAATAATTAACTCTTAATTATAAGAATGCGTCGATTTAAACCTCCGATAACTCCACATATATTGCCCAGGAAACCTTTTAATAAGATCCTCAATGGCGCTGTTCATAAGGGTCACCTGTTCGAGTAAATTGTTACTATCAAGATTCAGATCTAGGGGCTCTAAATTAAGATCAAATCCTTTTCCGTTATCTAAACGATTTGCCCAAAACATAAGTACCTGCGCGTTGTGTTTTTTTGCCAACTTAACTAACAAGGTCATCGTATTTACAGGATTATTAAAAAAGGGAGCGGTAATACCGCCATCTTGACCTGGATCTTGATCAGGTAATATACCAATCAGTTCTCCTTTTTTTAGTGCGCGTTGTAATTTAAGTATTCCTGATGGATCTGCGCTAGCCATTGTAAGGTTACCTTTATTTCTTCGCGCAAACAAATAATCATTTTGCTTTTGGTTCCTAAGAGGCCTGTACAAAAAGGTTATCTCTCTATTATCTGCAAGCACTCTACCTGTAATTTCCCAGCACCCAATATGAGGCACTAATAGGATTTTTTTTTCTGTTGAGCTTAGATACTGCTCACCATGAAAATTACGGATATACTTTGAGTTATCAGTAAAACTTTGATTCCAAATTCGACTTGATTCTGTTAAATTCTTTCCAGTCTCAATTAGGGCTTTTTTAACGAGCTCACGTTGCTGAATTTTTGACAAGTCTGGCAGGCAAATTGAAATGTTTTGAGTGGTTACTTTTTTTGCATCAGAGTTAAATAAATAAAGCAATTGACCAATAAATGATCCCAATAAATGATTAATCTTTAGAGGCAAAAGTGAGCATAAAGATAAAAAAAGACCAGTCATTTTTAGTTATATAACTGGTCGATTGCCGCTTTATAATCAATAATTATTTTTTGGTAAGTTGCTGCTGCCTGAACGTAAGTCAGATTAGCCAAGTTGGCATTCTTTTTAGCAGCGATTACTAAGGACATTTGTCCACGAGCATCATTATACTTAGTTTGCTCTTCGATAACCTTTTCATTAGCCAGCGCGCCCTGCTCCAAATAAAGAGTAACGAGTTCTGACAAAAGATCAATTTGAGCTAGCAAATAATTAATTTGGTACTCATCATTAATCTCTGCTTCTCGTTTTTGAGCCTTAGCAGTAGCGATACTAATCTCTGTACGTTCAACATCAACGAGCTCTTTTCTAACACCCAATGGATAAGAAATATCTACACCAATATTCCAAGAATAATCCCTATTACCAAAACTACCAAAGTATTTATCGTCTTCTCCCAATGCTGAAAGACCTAGATTTAAATTAACGCTTGGCATGGTCTTATTTTCGAAAGTTTTAAGCTGTCTCTGGAGTCTAGCTTTATCAAAATCAAATTTTTGTATTGACCTTGAATCTTTAACAAAATTAGCTGGATCAACCTTCATCATAGTGTGTTCTTCATATAAATCCATCTCTACTATCATGTCCGACTCTTGAACACTAATAAGCGAAGCCAACTCCCTTCTTTCAATGATTAATTCTTTTCTGGATTGAAGTGACTGTTGTTTGGCTTTGACGTACAAGTCCTTGTCCTGAATGAGGTTAGATTTATCGATCAAAGAGTTTTTATACTTTCCTTCTGTTAAATCAAGCTGTTGTTTTGATAACTCAAGTTCACGCTTGTGAATTTTAACAATTTCTTGCTTTAGTGCTAAGTCAACAAACTTAGAAAGCTTCGAAGCTAGGAAATTTTCAGCCTGTTCTTCAAGACTTACTTTTTTTACAATCAAATCAAGAGAAGCTATATCTAGTGTTAAACGATCG
>JAQWLF010000045.1:0-8412 GCA_029247465.1 Candidatus Thioglobus sp. | reverse complement strand
GTTGGTTATAATATCCCTCATCAGTTTGGTGAGACCATGAGAATGCTTATTGAAAGAATTCCAAACTCTGATAAAGCAATATTTTCAGCCCATTGTCATAATGACCTTGGTCTTGCAGTTTCTAACTCCTTAGCGGCAGTTTTAAATGGAGCAAGACAGATAGAGTGCACCATCAATGGCTTGGGTGAGAGGGCAGGTAACACATCTCTTGAGGAGGTTGTTATGGCGGTTAGAACTAGACAAGATGTCTTTGATTGCGATACAAATATTGATGCTACAAATATTTTAGCTGCATCAAGACTTGTTTCCTCAATTACAGGGTTTGTTGTTCAGCCTAATAAGGCAATTGTTGGTGCTAATGCTGTTGCTCATGAGGCAGGAATTCATCAAGATGGCGTTCTTAAACATAGAGAGACCTATGAGATTATGAGGGCAGAAGATGTTGGTTGGAATACTAATTCTTTAGTCCTTGGAAAGCACTCTGGTCGAAATGCTTTCAAAGCTAGGCTTGGTGAACTCGGGGTTGATTTTGAATCAGACGAGGCATTAAATGATGCATTTTCTCGCTTTAAGACGCTAGCTGATAAAAAGCATGAGATTTTTGATGAAGACCTTCAAGCACTTGTTACTGAAGCACAAACCGAAACAACAGAGTTTATTCGATTAGTTTCTCTAAAAGTTTCTGCTGAGACTGGAAAAGATAATACTGCTGATATAACACTATCAATCAATGGAAACGAGCAAAGTGCCTCAGCAAAAACATCGGGAGCAGTTGATGCTACCTTCAACGCTATATTATCTTTAGTCGATATTGATCCAAAACTCCAACTATATTCAGTTACCAATGTAACCCAAGGAACAGACTCTCTTGGAGAGGTAAATGTTCGCCTTGAGCATGAAGGGAAAATTGTCAATGGTCAGGGAGTTGATACTGATATTATTACCTCTTCAGCCAAGGCATATGTTAATGCTTTAAATAAAGTGATGGCAAATGTAGAAAGAGCGCACCCTCAGATATGACGATAGAAAATAGAAATAACTATCTAGATGCTCTAGGGATACCTGACTTTCTCTATTCTCAAAGTAATCCCGATAAAAAAATAAATCCTGAAGTGAAATGCTTGATCATTGAAACTACCTCTCAAGATTCTTTTTGTGAGCCAGGTGAAAGCCAAGATTTATTAATAAAAATATTGACTTCTATTGATTTAACGTTAAGTAATGTTTGCTTGATGTCAATTGAAAAAGATAATCTTGATGAATGCATTAGGGCTAATCCTGCAAAGGCTGTATTAGTTATGGGTTCAGAGGTAAATTCGGATTTATCTTTTCTATTTTCCACCCATCACCCAAGAGATATTCTAAAAAATAATAAACTTAAAAGAGAGGTCTGGGAAGTGTTAAAAAAGGTTAAGTTATGTCTCAGATAAATTATTCATTGAACTCTTATGAGCGTCCAAAGTTAAAAACCCCTAATGGCGAAAAAAAACTACTACTTCATTCATGTTGCGCCCCTTGTGCTGGTGAAGTTATGGAAGCATTGGCCGCCTCGGATATAGATACAACAATTTTTTTCTACAACCCAAATATTCACCCTGTTGAAGAATACGAGCTCCGAAAGGAAGAGAATGTTCGCTTTGCTCAAAAGCTAGGTATGCCAATTATTGATGCCGATTATGATCGTGATGATTGGTTTAAGAGGACAAAAGGGCAAGAGAATGAGCCTGAAAGAGGGAAGAGATGTACAACATGTTTTGATATGCGCTTTGAAAGAACCGCTAGGTATGCTGCTGAAAATAACTTTGACATTATTTCATCAACACTAGGCATATCTCGATGGAAAGATATGAATCAAATTAATGACTCAGGCGCTAGATCATCTAAGCCACATAATGTTCGTTATTGGGACTTTAATTGGAGAAAAAAAGGCGGCTCTTCAAGAATGCTAGAGTTATCAAAAAAAGAAAACTTTTATCAGCAAGAGTATTGTGGCTGTGTATATTCTTTAAGAGATACTAACAATTGGAGAGTTTCCAAGGGACGAGAAAAAGTTGAAAGAGGTGTAAAGTTTTATCAAGAAGCAAAACTTAAGTTATCTCAGAGTGACTAATTCTCTATAAGATAGAGTAATAATGCTTTTTGGACGTGCAGTCGATTTTCAGCTTCATCCCATACAACACTCTGTTTGCCGTCAATCACATCTGCGCTGACCTCTTTTCCTCGGTATGCAGGAAGGCAATGCATAAAAATTACATCACTTTTTGCCTTAGACATCATCTCTTTATCAACCTGAAAGCCTTTAAACGCTAATTCTCGCTCTTTTTGTTCAGATTCTTGGCCCATACTGGTCCAAACGTCAGTAACAATAATATCAGCGTCTACGCAAGCATCTAGCGGTTTATTAAAGTACTCGACGTTGTTTTGATATTTATCAACATACGATTTAGATGGCTCGTAACCCTCAGGAGTTGCAATGGATAAAGAAAAGTCGAATATGTTTGCAGCTTGCATATAGGTTTGACAAACATTACAGCCATCTCCTATCCAAGCTATCTTTTTGCCTTTGATTGACCCTCTTTGTTCCTGATAAGTCATTAAATCAGCAAGTATTTGACAAGGATGAGATTCGTCAGAAAGGGCATTAATGACTGGTTTAGTTGAATGCTTTGAGAATTCAATAATATCTTCATGGGATGAGAGTCGCAGCATTACTGCATCAACCATCGAACTTATAACGATTGCGCTATCAGTAATCGGTTCTCCCCTTCCTAGTTGTATATCTTTCTCAGATAGAAAAAGTGATTGGCCACCAAGTTGCGTCATACCTGCTTCAAAAGAAACCCTAGTGCGAGTAGACGACTTGTCAAAAATCATTGCTAGCGTTTTATTATTAAGCGAATTATTCAGATGACCCGCTTTATGCTCTTTCTTAAGAGAGATTGCTCGGTCTATAATATTTTGCAAAACCTCTAGTGAGTGATCGTCAAAATCAATAAAGTGCTTTGTCATAATCTTTTCCTAGGAATATATAAGTTTTGTAATCTTTTTAATTAAGATGTTTACCTCTTCTTTGGATATTATAAGTGGCGGTAACATCCTAATTGAGTTTCCAGTAATATTAATTAGCAACTTATCATCCAACGCTTTTTGAACGAGCTTACTACAATCGATACTATTTCCATCAAGTTCAATACCTATCATGAGTCCTTTAATACGAATCTCTTTAACGACTTTGCAATCTACTAGCTTTGATTTAAGCTGAACCTCAAAGTGCTGACTCATTTCGTTAACATTATCAAGAATTGAATCATCCTCAAAAATATCAAGAACGCTTAGGGCAACCCTTGTTACTAAAGGATTCCCTCCAAAAGTTGAACCGTGGCTACCATAAATAAGCATTTCAGAAGCCTTTCCTTTAGCGAGGCAAGCTCCAATCGGAACACCATTTCCTAGGCCTTTAGCTAAGCAAAGAATATCAGGAGTAAGGTTGTTATATTGGTGAGCAAAGAGTTTCCCTGTTCTGCCCATACCTGACTGTACTTCATCAAGAATAAAGAGCCAGTCATTTTGATCACAAACTGATTTCACTTTATTTAAGTAGTCAACTTGTGGAATTATAACCCCAGCTTCTCCTTGAATTGGTTCAACCATTACAGCAACAATATCCTTATTTTCATTATATTTCTTAATGGCATCAATATCATCAAAGTCGACATGAATAAATTCACTCATTAAGGGAGAGAAGCCTTCTTGAACTTTACTATTACCTGTGGCAGATAGGGTTGCAATTGTTCGTCCATGGAAACTTTTATTTGCAGTCAAAATAATTGGATTTATGATGTTTTTAGAGCGCGCATAAAGCCTAGCTATTTTGATCGCGGCTTCATTAGCTTCAGCACCAGAATTAGCAAAAAAAGCTTTATCCATATTAGCTAACTTACAGAGGCGCTCAGCTAATCTTTCTTGGTTTTCGATTCGATAAACATTTGACGTATGCAAAAGCTCTCGTGACTGCTCAATAATGCTTTGGGTAATTGCTGGATGGCAATGACCAAGGTTAACAACACCAATCCCAGAAAGGGCATCAAAATATTGCCTCCCCTCTGAGTCAGTTAGCCAACATCCACTCCCATTTGTAAAAGTAACGTCAAGTGGTGAATAGTTAGACATTAAGTTAGACATAATAAATTCCTAATAAAAACAAAAAAGCCCCATAATGGGGCTTTTGAAACTAAATCGATTGCCGTATTAAGGCAAAAAAACCGCCATCACTAAATATGAATGAAGAGTATATCTTCTTATGGTGTATCGTCTTAAATGTTTAGATGTCGTTAGCATTTCAGTTTCAAAATAACTTAAAAGAGTTATTATATCCTAATCATTGCCTTTAAACTTTCTGTAATTTCATCTAAATAAATGAAAAAAAAGTTAATATTACTTGCAGATTTATGAAACAATAGAGTTGCAAAAATCAAAATTTTATTTCATTAATCTAAGGAGTAAAAATGCAACTACACATCTCTGGCCATCACCTTGATATTACATCAGCTATCAAGAATCATACAAACGAAAAACTCTCAAAAATTAAACACCACTTTGACAATGTCATGAATGTCAATATGATTTTAGAGGTTCAAAAAGACGTCCAAAAGGCAGAGGCAACGATACATTTAAGTGGGGCAGATTTATTTGCTAAAGCCCAAAGCAGTGATATGTATGTATCAATTGATCAACTGATCAATAAGTTAGATTCACAAATAATTAAACACAAAGAAAAGCTACATAACCACAGAGGTTAGTCCATATAAATTATAATATGTTGTATTTATTGCATAACAAGCTTTGCTTGTTATGCAATAGTGTTTGATGGATTATAATTATGGCTGAAGTTGAGCTCACGTCTTTCGAAGTGAGTCTGCAAAATTTAATGATTGCTCTTGAAGCATCGAATCTTGATGAGGCTAAAGCTCAAATTAAAGAACTTTATCCTGGTGAAATTTCACGTCTATTAGAAGCCCTACAACCTAAAGATAGATCGATTCTTTGGCCTAGTATAGGAGCTTCAATTCAGGGCGAGGTTTTAAAAGAAGTAAGCGAAGATGTTCAATCTCAATTGATTAGTGAAATGTCAGTTGATACACTCGTTAAGGCTACTGCAAAACTAGATACAGATGACCTGGCTGACATTGTTCCAAACCTTCCCGAATCAGCTGTACACAGTTTGTTGCTTACTCTGGATTTTAAACATAGAGAACATCTAAATAAAATCTTGAGTTACCCGGAGGATTCTGCGGGTGGCTTAATGAATACAGACTTTATTACAGTTAGACCAGATGTCACAATTCGAGCTGTAACTCGTTACCTTAGGTTACTTAAAGAGATGCCAGTCGATACTGACCAAGTGTTTGTTGTTGATAGAAATTATAATTTTTTAGGTTCTCTCCTTATTACAACTATCCTAACTGAAGAGCCAGAGCAAACTATCTTGTCTTTAATTGATGTTGATCACTCTAAACCAATCAGTGCAGAAACTGATGAATCTGAAGTCGCGTTACTATTCGAAGAAAGGAATTTAATTTCAGCACCTGTTATTGATGAAAATAACCAATTAGTTGGAAGAATTACTATTGATGATGTGGTAGATGTTATACGTGATCAGGCTGAACACTCTGTCATGTCAATGGTAGGTTTGGATGAAGATGAGGACGTATTTGCACCGATTTTTTTAAGCTCAAGGCGTCGCAGTATTTGGCTTGGAGTTAACTTAGTTACTGCCTTTATTGCGGTCTACTTTATTGGTCTTTTTGAAGCAACATTGCAGCAAAAAATTGCACTTGCAATTTTAATGCCAGTGGTAGCAAGTATGGGCGGCATTGCTGGTACTCAAACTTTAATTATTGTAACTAGAGGTATTGCTACAGGAAGGGTAAGTGCGGCCAATATTAGAGTTTTAATCAATAAAGAGGTTGCTGTTAGTGTGCTTAATGGAGTTATTTGGTCGATCGTGATAGGACTGATAACATACTACTGGTTTTCTGACCTCTTTCTTAGTATTATTATAGCCGTAGCAATCATTGTTAATTTAGTTGTGGCAGCTTTTTCTGGTGCATTCTTACCGCTCTTACTTACTAAGCTAAAGATAGACCCGGCTTTGGCTGGAGGCGTAATATTGACTACCATTACTGACGTAATTGGATTTGTTGCATTTCTAGGTTTGGCAGCGATATTTATTTAGCTTTGTCGACTGAACTTAATAATGAAGCTTATCTATACTAATGAAAATCGAATAATGGTTCTTAATGTCAAAAACGTTTTAATTAGTCATGGTTTTGAGGTAGCCCTTAATAATGAATTCGCATCGAGTGCTGCAGGTGGTTTAGCTCCCTTTGATACTTGGCCAGAAGTTTGGCTTTTAAAAGATGATGATCTAGAAGAAGCACTAAAGATTGTTGAGTCGTTTGATACTGATATAAGCTTAATAACTTGGCAATGCAATCAGTGTCTTGAAGATAATGATCAAACATTTGATTACTGTTGGAAGTGCAATGCAGAAAATTCTCAATAACTCTATTCCAAACTAACAAAATATAATAATGGATTTAACTGTCTGGCTTGGCCTATTAGCATCTGCACTTTTCATCAGTATATCTCCAGGGCCTGGTGCTATTTTTTCGATAAGTCAAGGAACCCAGTATGGCTTTAAGAGGTCACTATTTTCAGTAATTGGCTTGCAATTTGGCTTGATGAGTCAAATTATATTTTTGCTTTTTGGTCTGGGAGTGTTGATTGATCAGTTTCCATCTATCTTTAGAATAATAAAGGCCATTGGCATGATCTATTTAATAGCGTTAGGTGTCATTCAGTGGCTTAAAAAAATTGAACAAATATCTACATCTAAAGAGGCATTAAAAAGTAGTTTTAGCCCTTTAAAAGGGCTTTTTCAAGGTTTTTTTGTAAATTTAACCAACATTAAGGGTACAGTTTTTTTTCTTGCATTAATACCATTATTTATAGATTTAACGGCGCTTAAACTTTCTACCTGTGTAATTTTTACTGCAACATTGATTGGTGTTGACTTGATCGTAATGACCGGCTATACAATGCTTGCTGAAATATCAAAGTCTTTACTGTCAGACCCTAAAAAAATATTATGGCAAAATAGAGTTACTGGTTTAACGTTGATTTTTGTTGGTTTAATTATGGGTAATACATAACTATACATTATGAGTATTTTTCATTTAGCATATACAGTACGTGATTTAGAGTCTACAAGAAAATTTTATGGCGATCTTTTGGGTTGTCAAGAGGGTAGAAGTACTGAAAGTTGGGTTGATTTTGATTTCTTTGGAAATCAGTTATCTTTGCATATTGGGCAGACGATACAAGAACTTGAGTCTGACTCTAGGGTAGACAATGTAGAGGTTCCATTACCACACTTTGGTTGTGTCCTTGATTGGGACTTATTTCATAATCTAGCTGATAAATTAAAATCAGCAGGAATTGTATTTATTATTGAACCTACTATTAGGTTTGAGGGGATGCCTGGAGAGCAAGCAACAATGTTTCTTGAGGACTATTCTCAGAACGCTCTTGAATTTAAATCTTTTCGGAATCCAAATGAAGTTTTTAGTCAATAGTTTATGATGGAACAATAAATGTTTGAAATATTAAGTACTGAAACAATAATAACTTTTGTTGCCGCCTCGGTAGTGTTAAGCCTTGTTCCAGGTCCAGATAATATCTTTGTTATGTCTCACTCAGCTTTAAAGGGCTGGAGGATTGGTTTCTACACCACACTGGGACTATGTACAGGATTGATAGGTCACACAGTACTTGTTGCGATAGGTGTTAGCGTTATCTTTCAAACCAGTGCTATTGCCTTTAATGGACTAAAAATTATTGGTGCATTCTACCTTCTTTATCTTGCATTGCTTTCGGTTCAAAACAAAGAGTTAAATTTAGGCGGAACTGACAAAGACAGTACAAATCGCTCTTACTACTTTACTGGGGTTGTTATGAATTTGACTAACCCAAAGGTGGCGCTCTTTTTTTTGGTTTTTTTGCCACAGTTTGTAAACTCCAGTAATGACAATGTCTCAATCCAGATATTTTTACTTGGACTGTTATTTATCCTTAGTGCTCTTTGTGTATTTACATCAATTGCATATCTTGCTAGTTTTCTTGAAGACGTACTTAAGAAATCGAAAACGGTAAACAAGAACCTTAACATACTTGCAGCTTTAATATATTTTGCTCTTGCAATCAACCTATTTTTTGTGAACTTTTAGACAATATAATTTTGAATGAATACTACAGCCATAATTTGTGACTATGAATCCCGTACTAAGGAAATCTGTGCAATAAGATACGAGGTTTTTATTGACGAGCAGAATGTACCAGAGGATAAATAAC
>JAQWLF010000008.1:0-4746 GCA_029247465.1 Candidatus Thioglobus sp. | reverse complement strand
TCATCATCTAGGGCAGAATTAAATCTGTTTTCGAAGTCAGAAATGTTTCCAGTTAGAGTTCTTTTGTCAATAGAAAGACCCCTATAGGCAGTATATAGTCTCTTAAGGGCAGATTTTGCACCTGCAATATTTTCATCACTGAAATTTAAAGGTGAACGATAATGACTACTCATAAGGAAGTAACGAACGGTTTCACCGTCATATTTTTCTAAAACGTCACGAATAGTAAAAAAATTATCAAGAGATTTACTCATCTTTTCGTCATTTATATTGACAAAGCCTACATGCATCCAGGTATTAACAAATTTACAATTGTTGGCACCCTCCGACTGAGCTATTTCGTTTTCATGATGAGGAAATGTAAGATCCATTCCACCACCATGGATATCAAAATGATTTTCGATGAAATGAGTTGACATTGCTGAGCACTCAATATGCCATCCAGGTCGACCTTCTCCCCATGGCGATGGCCACTTAGGTTCATTTGGTTTTGCCATTTTCCATAATACAAAGTCAAGCGGGTCTTGCTTATCACTCTCTATATCAATGCGAGCGCCAGCCACCAGGTCATCAAGATTTTTGCCTGAGAGCCTTCCATAATTTTTAAATTTTCTAACTGAATAGTAGACATCACCATTTTTACCTTGGTAGGCCAGCCCTTTTTTTGTGAGTGACTCAATCATATTTATCATTTGATTAATTGAATCAGTTGCTCGTGGTTCAAGATCTGGTGTAAGAACACCAAGAGCCCTCTCATCTTCATGCATAGCATCAATAAATCGATTTGTTAAGGCGTAAATATCTTCATTATTTTCAATTGCTCGGCTAATAATCTTATCGTCAATATCAGTGATATTTCTTACATAGTTCACGTCTGGGAAGTTGCGTTTCATGTGGCGGGTAATAACATCAAACATAACCAAAACTCTAGCGTGACCCATATGGCAAAAATCATAAACCGTCATACCGCAGACATAAATTCCAATACTTTTAGGATCAATAGGTCTGAATTCTTCTTTTAGATTAGTGAATGTATTATAAATTTTGAGCATTGCGATATTTTATACTGCTTTATCTTAATAAGCATTACTACAAGTCATATTACTTTTAATCCATTAGTATAAGTAAGTGCATTGATTTTCTGTTTAGAATAAACAAATTGTATAATTCTTTTTCAATTTTATAGCTCTAAAAGAGGGCCTTAAACTCTATTTCTTGGTAGTTGGAGATAATATGAAAAAATATGAATGCATGATGTGTGGCTATATTTATGATGAATCTTTAGGTGATCCTGACGAAGGTATTTCACCAGGTACAGCTTGGGACGATATCCCAGAAGACTGGTATTGTCCTGTCTGTGGAGCCAGCAAAGAAGATTTTGAGATGGTGGAAATTTAGTAACAACAAATCTAAACTCAAATTTAAATGGGTTGATGTGTCTGCCAGAGTAAAATAATCATTTTTTGTATTAAGCTCGTAAAAATAGATGTCAAAAATATTAATTCTACCCGGTGATGGTATAGGAAAAGAGATAGTTGCTCAGGCAGTCAAGGTGATCGATTCATTGAACGCCAATCATGATATGGGTATGAGTCTTGTTGAAGGTCTTATAGGGGGTGTTGCATATGATGAGACTGGCTCACCGTTACCTGAAGAAACTATCAATTCTGCTAAGAGCTGTGACTCAATCTTATTAGGAGCAGTTGGTGGCCCGAAATGGGAGTCATTGGAGCGTGATTTACGTCCAGAGCGCGGACTATTAGGCATTAGAGCTGAGTTAGACTTGTTTGCTAATTTAAGGCCGGCTATTCTTTACCCACAACTAGCAAATGCATCAAGTCTAAAAACTAAAATTGTTTCAGGCCTTGATTTAATGATCGTTCGTGAACTTGTTGGCGGTATTTATTTTGGTGAGCCTAGAGGTGTTGAAGTAAGAGATGGTGAGCGATTTGGAATTAATTCTGCAACTTACTATGAATCTGAAATAGAACGTATTGGTCATTCAGCTTTTCAAATAGCACAAAAAAGAGGAAAGCGTGTTTGTTCTGTAGATAAAGCTAATGTCCTTGAGGTATGTGAGCTTTGGAGAGAGGTTATGGAGGAAGTTTCAAGAGACTATCCTGATGTAGCACTTTCTCATATGTATGTTGATAATGCTGCAATGCAACTTGTAAGAGATCCAAAACAATTTGATGTTATGGTTACGAGCAATCTTTTTGGAGATGTGTTGTCTGATTGTGCAGCAATGCTTACAGGTTCAATTGGCATGCTTCCATCTGCCTCTTTGAACAAAAATAATTATGGTATGTATGAGCCCATTCATGGTTCAGCTCCAGATATTTCTGGCAAAGATATTGCTAATCCATTAGCAACTATACTGTCGGTTTCAATGATGCTAAGGTATTCACTTGATCAGGAAGAATTAGCTGACAAAATTAATTCAGCGGTTAGTGAGGTTCTTGATCAAGGATATAGAACGTCAGATATTTCTTCTGAGGGCGACAAAATAGTTGGAACGGAAGAGATGGGAGATTTAATTGTAAAGGCAATAGAGGCTCAATAAAGAACCTCTTTACTATCAATAGATCTCCATAAAAACCAACAAGCTACCGATCTATATGGTTTCCATGTATCTGAAATTTTGATAATTTCATCTAAACCTAATACTTTGTTGTTATTTCCATAGAGTCGATTCATAGCTCTAATAATTCCTACATCCTTTATTGGAAAAATATCTTTTTCTAATAAATAAAACATACCAAACATTTCCACAGTCCATGGACCAATACCCTTTATTGTAATTAGCTCATCATAAATACTAAGGTACGTTCGTCCTTTCCAATAAGAGTGGCTAACTATGTGGTTAGTTTTAAAGTGCTCTGCAATATTTATAATGTATTGAGTTTTCTGTTTTGATAGTCCACAGGACTTTAAATTTTCAGAGCTAGCAGAAAGAACATTTTCTGACTTGATACTTCCAATGAGATTAGTTAATTTTTTCCAAACGCTAGTAGCAGCTTTTACTGATATTTGCTGACCAACAATAGAACGAAGGAGCGTTTCCAATGCTTCTCCACGAGAAGTAATGCTATATTGGCTATGTTGTTTCAATATTTTGGCTAGTTGAGGGTCAGTCTTAGTCAAATATTCAATAGATTCTTGCCAATAATTAGGATTAGTCATTTTAAATAGTAATAAAATTATGGAAATGCTGATTAAACGAGTTCAGTTTAATTAATTTATCTGATAATCTAGTATAGAAGACATTGTCGTATAATCCCTGTTAATTTTTTTTAACAGTAATTCAAGGAAATATTATGAGTAGTAAAAAAAATGTTACATTTATTGGTCTGGGAACTATGGGTTATCCAATGGCAGGCCATTTGTCAAAATCTAATCTTTTTAATGTTTGTGTTTTTAACCGTTCTTCAGAAAAAGCCGCCAAATGGGGAAGCGAGTATGAAGGTAAGGTTGCAAACTCTCTAAAGGAAGCTGTAACAAATGCTGATGTAGTTATTACTTGCACTGGTCGAGATGAAGATATGATGGAGATTGTTTTTTCTGACGGAGGTATGTTGCCTCATCTTAAAGGAGGGTCAATTTTTATTGATCATACTACTACATCTTTTAAATTAGCAAAGCATTTAAATGAATCTTTCAAATCTAAAGATGTTGCGTTTATTGACGCCCCTGTTAGTGGTGGAGAGGCTGGCGCTATTAATGGCGTATTAAGTGTTATGGCAGGTGGTGACTCAGATATTCTTGAGTCATGTGATTCAATAATCAAGACTTATTCAAAGAGTATAACCTTTATGGGAAATTCTGGATCTGGGCAATTGGCAAAGATGGTTAATCAAATTTGTATTGCAGGATTACTGCAAGGGTTATCAGAAGGTCTCCTATTTGCTGAATCAGAGAATCTTGATATGGATAGCTTACTATCAGCTATATCTGGTGGCGCTGCTCAATCTTGGCAAATGGTCAATAGAGGTCAGACAATGCACCAAAGAGAGTTTGATTTTGGCTTTGCAATTAAGTGGATGGTAAAAGATTTGGGTTATTGTATAGATCAAGCAAAAGGCAATAAAACGAATTTATCATTCACTCAGGAAATTTATGATCGATATGTTAATTTGATGGATAAGGGGCATACTTATAGTGATACTTCAGCTCTAATGATGTTTGAAGAGTTAAATAATTAGATTTAAGTTTTAACATATATAGGGCCTAGTAAAATTTAACTGAATTGAACCAAGTATATTTGTCGTATACTGGGAAAAAAATGGACGTAAAAAAAGCACTTTCAGACCGTAAATCAACTCGGGCCTTTTTAGATAAAGAGGTGCCGATTGAAGTTATTAATGCAATTATTGAGCAAGCTAAAACTGCACCTTCTGGTGTCAATAGCCAACCCTGGCAAATAGCAGTAGTTACCGG
The DNA here is from genome assembly GCA_029247465.1 of Candidatus Thioglobus sp. Taxonomy (GTDB): domain Bacteria; phylum Pseudomonadota; class Gammaproteobacteria; order PS1; family Pseudothioglobaceae; genus Pseudothioglobus. The sequence goes on along the minus strand of JAQWLF010000008.1, from coordinate 309 downwards.
CAATAGTAAGACAAAGCTTTGCGATAAGATGGAGAAGGCTTTTCGTGCTGGTAAAAAAGGTGCTATGGACTATGATTATTACCCAACCGAGTGGGTTGATGACTACAAAGAGAGAAGAAAAGTCTGCGGTCTATTGATGTACTCTACCTTAGAAATATCTAGAGAAGATAAGCAAAAACAATTAGACCAATGGGCGCTTAATTATCAAGCATTTGGCGCACCCGTCATACTCCTTTTTTTTATAGATAAGGTTATGGAAAAAGGCTCATATATGGATTACGGTATGTTTCTCCAATCGATTATGCTTTC
>JAQWLF010000002.1:0-11750 GCA_029247465.1 Candidatus Thioglobus sp. | reverse complement strand
TTGATGCATAGTGAAAATATTGATCATCAAAATTTGCAAGTTTATTTGTTTGATAAGTACAACTTTAACCTTGAGTTTTCAAAGCATCACAGAGATCTCGTTAAAAAATTTGGTCGCTTCCCACATAGAAATGAAATTTTAGGGCGCATGAGTACTATGGAGGAGCTTGACTATCTTCTCTCTGATAATGCATTTAAAGGTTAGGACTTAGTATTTATTTAACAGAAAGTATTGCGTCAATCCCTGCTTGAGCAACCACTATATCTTGGTCAGAACTGCCAGAACTACAACCAATTCCACCAACAATCTGACTATCAACAAAAAGAGGCAGACCACCGCCAACAACGCAAAAACGGCCTTGATGCGAAGTTTGAATACCAAATGCTGGTCCGTGATTAATAACAGATTTACCATAATCTAAGGTCGCTTTTCTAGCTGCTGCTGCAGTAAATGCCTTATCGATTGAGACATTAATGCTTGTAATTTTTGCATTATCCATTCTTGTAAATAACATGAGGTGACCACCATCATCAACAATAGCAATATCCATGTCTATACCAAGTTCAATTGCTTTATTAATGGCGCCATCCATCATTTTCTTTGTGTCTTCAAGTGTAAGTTTAAGTACTTGTTTCATAATTTAACCCTAGAAAATTGACAATTTATCTATTTTACTTGCTTAGCTTCAAGAAATTTACGTCTATAACTTATTAAGATTTCTTCAGTGTAGCCATTAGGCTGGTCCAACCCTTCAATAGCTAAAGCAAGAGATGCTTGGTAGGCGAAGCTGTCATAACCAGGCGCAAGAGGTATATGATTTGGATCATATTTGTTTTGTTCGTCAACTACTATAGCCATGTCTTGAAATGCTTTATTAACTTGCTCTTTTGAACATATCTTATGATGAAGCCAGTTAGCAATATGTTGTGACGATATCCTTAGAGTGGCACGATCTTCCATAAGCCCAACATGGTTTATATCTTGCACTTTAGAGCAGCCAATTCCTTGGTTAATCCACTTTACAACGTAACCTAGAATACTTTGTGCATTGTTATTAATTTCATTAATAATCTTATCTTCAGACATTTGCTCTGGGAGCTTCAAGAAAGGAATAACAAGAAGGTCTTCTTGATTTACTTGTTGAGGCTTAGAAAGAAGCTCTTTTTGCCGTTCAAAAACATCAAAACGATGATAATGAGTTGCATGGAGAGTAGCTGCAGTTGGAGAGGGGACCCATGAGCAGTTTGCTCCAGCTTCCAAGTGTATCATTTTATTATCTAACATCTGTCGCATTTGGTCAGGCTGAGCCCACATTCCTTTTCCTATTTGTGCTTTATTAAATAAGCCACACTCTAATCCAACATTCACGTTATGTGATTCATAAACTGAATACCACACTTCTTCCTTAATAAGATTTTTGCATCTCATTGCACCGGCCATCATTGATGTGTGAATTTCATCACCAGTTCGGTCTAAGAAGCCTGTATTGATAAAAATAATTCTATTTCTTGCAGCATGAATACAAGCCTTTAGGTTAAGTGTAGTTCGTCTTTCTTCATCCATTATGCCAATTTTTAAAGTATTTTCTTTTAGTGAAAGTGCCTTTTCTACCAATGAAAATAATTTCATAGTAAATTCAACTTCCTCTGGGCCATGTAATTTTGGTTTCACCATATAAAAACTACCTTTTTTTGAATTTGCTTTGATTTTTAAATCGTGAAGCGCTATCAATGTGGTAACCATTGCATCTAAGATACCTTCTGGAATTGGAGAACCATCTAGATTGGTTACCAGTTCGGTCATCATATGTATGCCGACATTACGAACCAAGGTAAGACTAGTACCAGAAAGACTGAATACTTTTCCGTTAGAGTTTGTATATTTTTTGTCTTTATTTAATGAGCGAGTTAGTGTTTCACCACCTTTGGTAAATGTTGTATTTAACTCACGTTTCATTAGACCTAAGTAGTTTCGGTAGGCGTGTATTTTTTCATCATAAGTAACAGTAGATGCGGAGTCCTCAAAGTCAACAATAGTTGTTATAGCAGATTCTAGGATCACATCAAAAATACCACTTTTGTGAAAGCTCCTTTCTTGATCTCCAACAATTTCAATATGGAGGTTATTATTTTGAAGTAGTACATTTCCAGTATCACTTAGACCTATAAATTGCTCGGGGTTGACTAGGGTGGCTACTTCACCATCATTTAAATTAAAAATCAACGCTCCTTTGTATCTTACTTTTGAAGCAATCTGTCTGTAAGAGGCACCTTTTAGCGGCGCAACCTCATCTAGGAAATCACAAGCCAATTCAGCCGTTCTATTAACTCGTTGAAGGTTATGAGCAAATGAAGTTCTCATACTGCCCTTATTTGGAATTACATTTGTTCCATAAAGAGAATCAAATAGACTTCCCCACCTTGCATTTACTGCATTAAGTACAAATCGTTCATTAGTTATTGGAACAACCAATTGTGGCCCAGCAATTTGAGAAATTTCAGGATCAACTTCATCAACATTAATCGAGAAGCTCTCAGGATTAGGGACAATGTATCCTATATCTTTCAAGAAGGCTTTATAACTTTCAGGGTCAATTCTTTTATTTTTGATGTGCCATTCATTAATTTGAGACTGAAGAGTGTCACGCTTTTTAAGTAAATCAATATTATCTTTTTGCAGTTCATTTAGTATCTCTGAAAGTGATTCAAAGAAACCTTCTGCTGTAATATTTAAACCAATACATACCTCATTATTAATGAAGTCAAATAATGACCTTTCAACGCTAATATTAGAAAAAATATGTTTAGCTTCATTCATAGATTTACCTTATTTTTGGTCACAATTACGCCATCTTCGTCGGCATAAAGATACTGATTTGGAGTAAATTCTACATTCGAAAAATTAACAATTAAATTATTTTTTCCAGCCCCTTTTTTAACACTTTTAAGGGGGCAAACTCCGAGAGAACGAATTCCAATTGGCATTTTATTTATTACTGCTGAGTCTCTGATAACTCCATTAACAATAATTCCTTCCCATTTATTATTAATAGCATCAGTAACTCTTTTGTCTCCTAGCATTGCACAATTCATAGATCCACCTGCGTCAATCACTAATACTGAATCTTTGCCATTAGTTTTTAGAGCTTCTTCAACAAGAGAGTTATCTTCAAAGCACTTAATAGTAACAATACGACCTGAAAAGGCAGTTTTTGCACCGTAACTTTTATATATTGGCTCTAAATACTGTACATTTGGATGGAGTTTGTCTGATATATCGCAGGTTGATTTAGTCATTATTCTCCCCATAAATTTCACACATTCGCTTTTCTGTTCCATAAGGATAGTAATCCATTACACCATTTTTTTGAATTTTTTCTTGGATTGAGGTCCAATATTTAGCATCAAGAAGTTTTTTATAGTGCTTATTAAAGGTTTCTTTCATGAATTTATTTGGTAGCATAAAATATTTAAACTCTTCTGGGAAAACATCATTTTGTCCAACATGATACCAAGGCTCTGAAGCCATTTCCTCTTCATAAGTTCTAGACTTTGGAATTTTCCTGAATACTGGTTTACTCATTAAAGTAATCTCATCATAGTCATAAAAGACAACTCGATTTTGACGCGTTACACCGAAATTTTTAGTCAGCATATCTCCAGGGAATATATTTGAATTAATTAACTCATCAATGGCCTTACCGTAGTCATTAATAATATGAGTTTGCTGCTCTTTGTTAGCAGTTTCAAGGTACATATTAAGTGGAGTCATTTTGTTTTCAATATACATGTGTTTAATAATTAGTAAGTCTCCTTCTATTTCTATATTTGAATCTGCTTTTTTCTTTAATTCAGTTATAAGAGCATTATCGATATCTTTCATTGAGAACGCGACATTGGAAAACTCCCATGTATCGGCAAGCCTACCGACTCTTACATGGTTTTTAACAAAGTAGTATCGGTCTTTTACCATCTCTTTTGTTCCCATCTTTGGTGGGGCAAATTGATCATTAATAATTTTAAAAACATAAGGGTACATAGGGAAAGTGAAAACTGACATGACCATTCCTTTAATTCCAGGAGCAATAATCAGTTTTTCGCTAGTAATTTTTGAGTATTTTAAGAAGTGCCTATAGAGGAGTGTTTTGCCGTGCTTATGAAGACCAATAGCGCTATAAAGGACAGCCCTAGTTTTTCCTGGAAGAATCTCTTTTAGAAATTCAACAATGGCTGATGGATAGTCAGTAGTAATAAAGAAATACGATCTTGAAAAACTAAACACTACAGATATACTTCCAACATCGGTCAAAAGGCTGTCAACATAAATTCCTTTTTCCTCATCATTTAATAGGGCAATTAATAAAGGTTGATCAGCGTGAAGTTGGGATACAATTTTTCCAGTTATGTAGGCAGCTTTACCTCTAATAAAAGGAGTACCGATCACTTGAATTTCGAACACATCTGACTCTAGACTGGGAAGTTGAGTATATAGCTGCTCTTCCAGTCTCTGAATGTCTAGTTCAAGAGCGCCAAATGAAGACTTGTTAAAGTAGCTAGTTAGAATACTAGTAAAAGAATTTTTAAGTTGATCTTTTTCAATAAAGTAGCTATCAGTTACTGGCTCATCCATATCAATATAATTTAGAGATACTGAAGGCTTTGTAAAGATATATTGAGTGTTATAAAAACTTCTAGAAAATAGTCTACAAAAGACCGAGTTATAAAAGGTTTCGGCAAGTTCAGGCTGTTTGTGCTCAGTAATGAGCTCAACATACATAAGCTTAGTTTTTTGCCAGAATTCTGAGTTAAATTTTTCTATGTGGGTTGGCTCGTAAGGAATCTTAGCAGTAAATTCAGCCCTTGCCCCATAAAGAGTTTGCTTTTTTAGCTCAGAAGAGAGTTTTTTGCAAAAATTATCTACTTGCTTATCATAGAAGTTGAGCCTTAGTTTTGAGTCACTCTCAATCTTCTCCCATTCCCTTTCCTCAAAGCATCGTTTTGCTTCTATCGAAGCACTTTTTATGTTTTGATAATGCTGCTCAAATCCACTAAGAATCTTCTTAGCAATCGATGCTGAAATTCTGTGTGATGAGTTATTAACTCCACTAAGAAACTTCTTTGTGATCGATGATGAAATTTTTTGTGATGAGTTATTAACCATAAGAATAAAATCACTAAAAACAAGCCTTACTAATTAAAAGGCAAGTCTTATTTTTAGCAGTTTACTTCTTAATTAAACTGCTCTTCCTCAGTAGAACCTTTTAATGCAGTTACTGAAGACTCGCCACCCTGAATAACAGTAGTAACATCATCGAAGTAACCTGCACCAACTTCTTGTTGATGAGAAGCAAAAGTATAACCTTTTTTAGCTGCTCCAAATTCAGGCTCTTGAACCTTGTTAACATAATGCTTCATACCTTCACCTTGTGCATAATCATAAGCAAGGTCGAACATGTTATACCACATATTGTGTATACCAGCTAAAGTGATGAATTGATACTTATAACCCATTGAGGCAATTTTTTCTTGAAAAGAAGCAATTTCACTGTCACTTAGATGCTTTTTCCAGTTGAATGAAGGTGAACAGTTATAGGCTAGAAGTTGGTTAGGATTTTCTGCAAGAACCGCATCAGCAAACTCTTTTGCAAAGCCGAGGTCTGGTTTTCCTGTTTCACACCATACTAGATCAGCATATGGCGCATATGCAAGACCTCTCGATATAGATTGTTCGAGTCCATTTTTAACAACATAAAAACCCTCTACAGTTCTCTTGCCAGTTACAAAAGGGGCATCATAAGGATCCACATCTGAGGTAAGCAGATTAGCTGCTTCTGAATCAGTTCTGGCTAATAAAAGAGTAGGGACACCCATAACATCAGATGCTAAGCGTGCAGAGACTAGTTTTTGAACTGCCTCCTGAGTTGGAACAAGCACCTTACCTCCCATATGTCCACACTTTTTGACAGCTGCTAGCTGGTCTTCAAAGTGAGCCCCTGCTGCTCCATTAGTAATCATATTTTTCATCAACTCAAAAGAATTCAATACACCACCAAACCCAGCTTCAGCATCTGCCACAATAGGTAAAAAGAAATCAATATATTTATCATCACTTTCATCAATACCTTGTGCCCACTGAATTTCATCTGCTCTTTTAAATGTATTGTTAATTCTTCTTACCATAGTTGGAACAGAGTCATATGCATAGAGAGACTGATCTGGATACATCGTCTCAGATGTATTTCCATCTGCTGCAACTTGCCATCCAGAAAGATAAATAGCTTCTATACCTGCTTTTGCTTGTTGCATTGCTTGACCTGCAGTAATCGCCCCCATACAGTTTACATAACCTTTTTTAGATGAGCCATTTACAAGGTCCCAGAGCTTTTCAGCACCTCTTCGAGCATAAGTGCATTCAGGTTGAACAGAACCACGCAATCTGACGACATCTTCTGCAGAATATGTGCGCTTAACATTTTCCCATCTAGGGTTTTCTTGCCAGTCTTTTTCTAGGGCTTGAATTTGTTCTTTTCTGTTCATTGATTCCTCCTTTTAATTTATATATATTTCAGACAGTTTTTACGCTTATTATTAAGTAGGTAAACTTTTGATAAAACGAATATTTACTGGAATTTTTATAATACCAATATATTCTTTTTAAGGTCACATAATTTTACGATATAATAATTTTTTTTCATAATATGAAATAAAATGAAACCAAGGTCTATCGATAAAAGTTATAACGCCATTCAAAAGTGCTTACAGATCTTATCTATATTCACTTTAGATAAGACACAATTCTCAATAAAAGAGATCTGTGAGCAGCTTAACTTTAATTTATCAACAACCTATCGAATTTTAACAACTCTAGAAGAGTATGGCTATGTCTCTCGACTTAAGAACAAGGATTATGTTGTCGGAACCCAGGCGCTCTACTTAAGCGCTATTTACACCCAAAGTAACCATTTAGAACAGATTCGTCCTATAGTAGATAGAATAAGAGATATGTCTGGCGAGACAGCATCCTTCTTTGTTGAAGAAGAAGATAAACGTATTTGCCTCTATAGAGCTCACTCAAGAGACGAAATAAGACACAACATTGAACAAGGTTCTCGCTTAAAGCTCAATCAAGGTGCTTCAGGTCGAATTATCTTGGCCTATGGTAAGCGTAAAAATGATAAACAAGGCTTTTATAAAGATATTAGAGATAAGGGCTACTACCTCTCAATAAATGAACATAATGCAGCGCTTTTTGCGCTTGCTGTTCCTGTTGTCTCAAATAGTGATAAATTTGTAGGAGCTATTGTCGTCTCAGGGCCTATAAGTCGCTTTAATGATAAGCAAAAAATTACTCTATTAAACTTACTTATAGATCAGCTTAAAAACATTGTTATGCCTTAATATTTTTAGCTTAAGGGACTAAGCTATATGTTTAGATTTAAATAGAATTTAAACTTGATTATTTTCTCATTTAATTTAAGTTATTAACAAATAATTTGATCTAATATTTGCATTTAATATAGTCTTAATATTCAACAATAATGTTACTTTTAATGCTCACTTAGTATGTATCATTAGTTTTTTAGATTTAAACCACCCTAGTGTTTTATTTGTTTTTTATTGAAAGCTTATGAAAGAACATTTATATATTCATGGCGCCTATTTTAAATCCAATTCTGGCGAATCTTTTGAAACCAAAAATCCTGCAAATGGGAAAGTTATTGCAAACGTAGATCAGGCAAGTGAAAATGATGTCGAGAGTGCTATTAAATCTGCAGAGAAAGGTTTTGCTGTTTGGAGCTCAATGTCAGCTGTTGAAAGAGGCCGTATTTTATTTAAAGCTGTTACTTTACTTCGTGAAAGGAATGATGAGCTTGCATCTTTGGAGGTTATGGACTCTGGAAAGCCTTTGCAAGAAGCTAACTGTGTGGATATCCATTCTGGCGCTGATGTAATAGAATATTATGCTGGACTTGCTCCTGCTTTGCAGGGGACTCAGCAAGATTTAGACTCTAATACTTTTTATATGTCAAAAAGAGAACCTTTAGGTGTTTGTGTAGGTATTGGTGCTTGGAACTATCCTATACAAATTGCTTGTTGGAAGTCTGCAGCTTGCTTAGCAGCAGGTAATTCTATGGTTTTTAAGCCATCCGAAGAAACTCCCCTAAGTGTGATGAAGCTTGCTGAGATATATACAGAGGCGGGAATGCCGCCCGGTGTCTTTAATGTAGTGCAAGGAGATTACCGTGTTGGACAATATTTAACAAGGCACCCAAGAATTGCCAAAGTTTCTTTTACTGGTGAAAGTGGAACCGGAAAAAAAGTTATGACAGATGCTTCAGGAACGCTCAAAGAGGTCACTTTAGAGTTGGGAGGTAAATCACCATTAATCATTTTTGACGATGCTGATATAGATAATGCAGTATCAGGAGCATTATTGGCTAATTTTTATACACAGGGAGAAATCTGCACAAACGGTACACGTGTCTATGTTCACTCTAAAGTTTATGATCAGTTTTTAGAAAAAGCCTCTTTGCGTAGTAAAAAAATAAAACTTGGTGACCCTATGAATCTAGATACACAGATGGGGGCATTAATTAGTTCGAAGCATCTTAATAAAGTGATGGGATATATAGATAAAGCAAAGGCATCAGGAGCAAAATTAGTAATAGGTGGTAATCGTTATAAATCAAAAGAAACTGCTAATGGCTTTTTTGTTGAACCAACAATATTTGCTGATTGCAAAGATGACTCAGAGCATGTTATTGATGAAATTTTTGGTCCGGTAATGTCAGTTTTGAGATTTGATAATGAGGCTGAAGTGATCAAAAGAGCAAATAATACTAAGTTTGGATTAGCTGCAGGAATATTCACAAAAGATATTAATCGTGCTCATCGAGTTATTAACCAATTAGAGGCTGGAATCTGTTGGATTAATAGCTGGGGAGACTCACCCGCGGAAATGCCTGTTGGGGGTTATAAAGAGTCAGGAATAGGGCGGGAAAATGGCCCTGAGACTTTAAAAAGCTACACTCAAATTAAAAGTGTTTTTGTTCGATTAGATAATATTGAAAGTCCTTATTAATATGAGTAAACAATTTGATTATATTATTGTTGGTGCGGGATCTGCAGGATGCGTTTTAGCTAATCGATTGACAGAGTCTGGAAGTAATGAGGTATTACTATTAGAAACAGGTGGTAGTGATAAAAATATAATGATTCAGATGCCTACTGCTTTATCTTATCCAATGAATACTGAAAAGTATGCGTGGCAATTTCATACTGAGCCAGAACCCTTCCTTGATAACCGAAAGATGCATTGTCCAAGAGGAAAAGTTATGGGTGGTAGTTCTTCAATTAATGGAATGGTTTATGTTCGGGGACATGCCAGAGATTTTGATCAGTGGGAAGAGCAAGGAGCAAAGGGCTGGTCATATAAAGACTGCCTGCCTTACTTTAAGCGCTCTGAGACTTGGCATAAGGGAGAAGACGATTATCGAGGAGGTGACGGTCCTATTGCTACCTCGAATGGAAATAATATGAAGTTAAACCCTCTTTATGAGGCATTTATTGATGCTGGTCAGGAAGCAGGATATCCAAAAACTAGTGACTATAACGCTGAACAACAAGAGGGTTTTGGGCCTATGCATATGACTGTTGGTAAAGGTATACGTTCTTCTACCTCAAATGCCTATATTAAACCAGCAAAAAATAGACCAAACCTTACAATATTAACTGGAGTATTTGTGCAGCGAGTATTGCTCAAAAATAAAATTGCAACAGGAGTTGAATACAAACTAAAAGGAAAAAATGAAACAGTTAATGCCAATAAAGAGGTAATACTTTGTGCTGGCTCTATTGGATCTCCTCAGCTCCTTCAATTATCAGGAATAGGTCCAAGAAATGTTCTAGAGAAAGCTGGAGTTGAATTACATCATGAATTACTAGGCGTTGGAGAAAATCTTCAAGACCATCTTGAAGTTTATTTTCAATATCGTTGCAAAAAACCAATCACACTTAATAGTAAGTTAAACTTATTTAGTAAGGGTCTTATTGGTGTCCGCTGGATACTATTTAATACTGGATTAGGTTCTACTAACCACTTTGAATCTTGTGGCTTTATACGCTCTCGAGCGGGCATTGAATGGCCTAATATTCAGTATCATTTTCTGCCAGCAGCAATGCGTTACGACGGCAATGCAGCAATGAATGGTCATGGCTATCAAGTCCATGCTGGGGTCAATAAAACAACTAGTCGTGGCAGTATCAAAATAAACAGCTCAGACCCACAAGCCAAGCCAACTATCTTGTTTAATTATTTACAGAGTGAGCAAGATAGAAAAGACTGGCGCGATTGTATTAGGCTAACAAGAGAGATATTAAGCCAACCATCTTTTGATGAATATAATGCAGGTGAAGCCAGCCCGGGTATAGAGGTTAGCAGTGATGATGAGATAGATCAATGGGTTAGGGCTAATGTTGAAAGCGCCTATCACGCGTCATGTTCTTGCAAAATGGGTGATATAGATGATCCTTTGACTGTTGTAAATAATAAAGGCCAAGTAAATGGCATTGAAAAATTAAGGGTAATTGATTCTTCTGTATTTCCGAGCATACCTAACGGAAACCTTAACGCTCCTACTATAATGTTGGCTGAAAAAATGGCTGATTCTATATTAGGAAATAAACCTCTTCAGGCAAGTAATGCCGATGTATGGATTGACCCAAATTGGCAAAATTCTCAGCGTAAAGATAGACCTAAAAGATCTATTTAGAGTTCTTAAAAAATGAATATTTGCATCCTAGATTATAAAAGTATAAAAATGACACCTATATCTTTAAATTTTATTTTACTGTCATGGAAGTAGATAAATTAAATACCTATATAGTTGCTACTCCTAAACCACATATCGGAGGTATGTATTGGATTTTTCTGTCTATCGAAACTAGATGCGGAATCACAGGTATTGGAGAAGTCTATTCAGCATCTTTTCATCCAGAGGTTGTTGTTAAAGCAATAGAAGATGTATTTGAACGCTATTTAAAAGGACATGACCCTCACCATATAGAGCGCTTTTATAGAGAATGCTTTTCAAGTGGCTTTACCCAGAGGCCAGATTTGACGATGATGGGCGTATTAAGCGGTTTAGAGATCGCATGTTGGGATGTTATTGGAAAGGCTGCAAATAAGCCAATTTATGAGCTTATAGGCGGTAAAGTGCATAACAAACTACGTTCGTATACTTATTTATATCCAGAAGATAAAAATGGCGTTCTTAACTATGAAGATCCAGGGCTTGGCGCAAAGTCTGCTATTAAGTTTATGGAGCAAGGCTTCACTGCGCTTAAGTTTGATCCTGCTGGGCCTTACTCTATCTATTCTGGACATCAAATATCATTGAGTCGTTTAAATCATTGCGAAAATTACTGTAGAGAAGTTAGAGAGGCTGTTGGAGATAGATGTGATATTTTAATTGGCACTCATGGCCAACTAACGCCAGCATCAGCAATTAGACTTTCAAGACGTTTAGAAAAGTTTGACCCTTTGTGGTTTGAAGAGCCTGTACCTCCAGGTCAGTCTGGTGCAATGGCAGAAGTTGCAAAAAACACTAGTATTCCTGTAGCAACTGGTGAGCGATTAACTTCAAAGTATGAATTTTATGACATTTTGAAAAATAACTCTGCTTCTATTATTCAAATGAATTTAGGTCGAGTTGGTGGAATTTTAGAAGCAAAAAAAATTGCTAGCCTTGC
>JAQWLF010000219.1:0-2001 GCA_029247465.1 Candidatus Thioglobus sp. | reverse complement strand
TCTTCCTTGATTTGTTCTGCAGTAGCTTCTCCAATAATAATTCCATGCACTCTTCGTACAAATTTAACAATGGTATCGTCAAAAACATCTCCTCCTACTCTTAAAGAGTCAGAATAAACTATTCCATTTAATGATAGGATTGCAATTTCAGTGGTACCCCCACCAATATCAAGAACCATTGCGCCTGATGCTTCTTCAATTGCCATGCCAGCTCCAAGAGCAGCAGCCATTGGCTCTTCTATTAGATAGACATCCCTAGCTCCTGCGCCTACTGCACTCTCCTTAATGGCACGTCTCTCAACTTGAGTAGCGCCACATGGAACACAAATTAGTACTTTTGGGCTTGGTGAAAAAAAACCAGATTTCAAGACTTTTTTCATAAAAAATTGAAGCATTTTTTCAGTCACCTTAAAGTCTGCAATTACGCCGTCTTTCATTGGCCTTATAGCCTCAATTGAGCCTGGAGTTCTACCCAGCATATTTTTTGCTTCTTGACCGACCGCTATAACGGTTGACTCAGTAGCACCTTTTTCATGCCTTAACGCAACTACAGAGGGTTCATTTAAGACTACTTTCCCATCCATATAAACAAGAGTATTAGCAGTTCCAAGATCGATAGATAGGTTTTGGCCTTTGAATAAATTGAACATAAGAGATTCCTAGCAAAAAATTGATTAAAATGTTTAGAAGATATAATATAACCTGCTTGCTTTCAATAGACAATACCAAAGCCCAAATAAATATGATCATTAAACAAAAACATTTAGTAGAAAGCATTCATTCTTCATTGCAATATATCTCTTATTATCATTCACCGGATTTTATCAAAGCGATGGTTTTGGCTTATGAAAAAGAGACCAACTTAAGCGCTAAAAATGCGATTTCACAGATTCTAATAAACTCCAAAATGTGCGCACTTGGTAAGAGACCACTTTGCCAAGATACGGGGATTGTTAATGTCTTTATTGAGGTAGGGATGAATGTTCAGTGGGAGGCAGAGCTTTCTCTTGAAGATATGGTTAATGAGGGTGTTAGAAGGGCCTACAATGACCCTGATAACCGCTTAAGGGCTTCGATTGTTAGTGATCCACTATTTAGTAGAAAAAACACTAAAGACAACACACCTGCGGTAATTCACACCAAACTCGTTAAAGGCGATACCTTAGACATTACAGTTGCTGCTAAAGGTTGCGGTTCTGAAAACAAAGCTAAATTTACCGTTCTAAACCCTGATGATGACTTAACGGAATGGGTTCTCAAGACTATTCCTAAAATGGGTGCTGGCTGGTGTCCTCCAGGGATGATTGGTATTGGAGTAGGCGGGACCGCAGAAAAAGCCATGTTAATGGCGAAATCGGTGTTGATGGAACCAATAGATATTAATCAAATAAAAGACAAAAGTGAGCATACTGAGATAGAAACTCTCAGAATTGACTTATTTAATAAGATCAATGAACTCGGTATTGGTGCTCAGGGTTTGGGCGGGCTAACAACAGTTCTAGACGTTAAGATTAAGGATTATCCGACACATGCAGCCTCTCTTCCGGTTGCGATGATTCCAAACTGTGCCGCAACGAGACATGTCCACTTCACTCTTGACGGAACAGGTGTTGCAGAATTGCCTGAGGTTGATATGAATCTCTATCCAGATTTAGAGATGGATATATCTAAATATAAAAAAGTTGATCTAAATAGTCTTACTCAATCTCAAATGGATGATTGGAATATTGGTGATACTTTGCTACTCTCTGGAACAATTATTACAGGAAGGGATGCAGCGCATAAGCGCTTAAAAGGGATGATTGATAGCGGCGAAGGCTTACCTAAAGGCGTTAATTTTGATAATCGATTTATATACTACGTTGGACCAGTTGACCCAGTTGGCGATGAAGTTATTGGACCCGCAGGACCAACAACTGCGACAAGAATGGATAAATTTACCGACATGATGCTTGAGAACACTGGAATATTAGGAATGATTGGTAAGGCCGAGCGCGGTGA
>JAQWLF010000218.1:0-2132 GCA_029247465.1 Candidatus Thioglobus sp. | reverse complement strand
TTCCATTTCAGCAATGGTTATGTCTTTAGGAATATCAATTACAACGGGACCTGGTCGCCCAGTTGTAGCAATATAAAATGCTTTTTTAACCGTACTCGCAACTTCACTAATATCTCTGATAAGGAAGTTATGCTTAACACATGAACGAGTAATGCCTGTGGCATCTACCTCTTGAAAGGCATCCATCCCTATCAGTGGAGATGGAACTTGTCCAGAAATTACTACCATCGGAATAGAATCCATATGTGCAGTTGCAATTCCAGTCACAGCATTAGTGATACCAGGCCCAGATGTAACTAATACAACACCAGGCATACCGTTCGCTCTTGCATAGCCATCAGCTCCATGAGCTGCGCCTTGCTCATGCCTAACCAAGACATGAGTAATCTCGTCTTGAGCTTCTAGAGCGTCATAGATATGCAAAACAGCACCTCCTGGGTAACCAAAAACATGCTTGACACCCTCACTCTTCAAGCAATGTATCAGTATTTGAGCACCATTTAATTTCATCACTAATAACTGTAATATAAAAAGTTTTCGATTATACCAAAAGAATTAAGCTCAAAAAAGACTTCGTGAGTATCAGTTATTGCTTTCAAATAAGGAAAATAAAGGTATTTATTATTTAGTCAATGGAATAAAAAAAAATAGTTTTTTTAGAGGTTATTTTGCCAATCTTCTGAATAAAAGTGAATTGGCGAGTCGACTTCCTTATAGGTTTTTGTTGTTGTTGCTTGAGGCTGTGAAAGTATTGCAGAAAGTAACTGATCATTAAGCATATGTCCAGTCTTATATCCCTCATATTGCCCTATCATATTTCCACCTAAAAGAAAAAGATCTCCAACAATATCCAATATTTTGTGCTTTACAAATTCGTTATGGTATCGCATTCCGTCTTCATTTAGGATGTCATAATCAGAAAGACCAATTGCATTATCAAGACTTGCCCCCAATGCAAGTCCACCAGCTTGAAGCGCCTCAACATCACTCTCATATCCAAATGTTCTGGCACGAGATATTTCTTTTAAATAAGACTGCTCCGCAAAATCAATTGACAGCTTCTGTCCACTTTCTTTTATTTTTTTATGTTCAAAATCAATTTCAAGCGTCACCTTGAATCCATTATGAGGAGAAACCTGTGCCCATGCTTCTCCATTTTCAACCCTAACAGTTTCTTTAATGACGATGAATCTTTTTGGCGCTTCTTGTTGTTCAATTCCAGCTGACTGAACTAAAAAAATAAAAGGTGCAGATGAACCGTCCATAATTGGCACTTCAAATGAATCTAACTCTACCAAAAGGTTATCTACTCCAAGCGCTGAAAGAGCCGACAATAAATGTTCAATAGTTGAAACCTTTACACCTTTGCTTTCAATGCCTGTTGACAAGATAACTTCATTAACGAAAGCACTATGAGCATGTACTTGCCTACCACCGGCATCTAATCGCTTAAAAACTACCCCATGATCTACTCCTGCAGGAATCAATGTCATATTTACTTCCTTACCGCTATGAATTCCTACACCACGCGCCTTAACTGTTTTTTGAATTGTTCTTTGCTTTACCATATATTAAAAATTCTTTACGGTCCATTCTTTTAATTTACCTATAACACCATTATTTCCATTAGAAATTACGTCGAAATCTTTTCCAAAGTCATCTTCATGTAGCAAGAGCCCTATAGAGCCTGTATATCTAAAGTCAGTTAGTATGTTATCTAAACCAAAAATTCTTGAGTCAGGAATAGTACCTATTTTAGCTCTTCTGGTAAAGAAATCACGAACAAGCTCTTCGCAAGAAATAACTTGTGCTCCACCACCACACAATACAAACCCCGATTTAATAATTGTATCCAAATTATGGTGTTTTAATTGATTTTTAAGTGCCAACAAAATTTCACGATAAGCTTCCTCAATAACTTCTGATAACTGAAGGCTAGAAAGCTGATGCTCCTCTTTGTTTGCGGCTTGAGTGAAATCAATCAATTTCTCTTCCTTGAGAGTCGATGATTTAGCTACTCCATATTTTTCCTTTAGTCTTTTTGCCTCTTCAAGTGATGTGTCAAATGCATATGCAATATCTCGAGTAACTTCATCACCACCCATTGAAATAACACCACTTTGAACAATACC
>JAQWLF010000215.1:0-7704 GCA_029247465.1 Candidatus Thioglobus sp. | reverse complement strand
AACAGTTAAGCTAACGCCATTAATACAAATTGAGCCTTTTTTAGCAATATACTTAGTAAGGTCCTTATTAACTTTGATTTTTAAGCGAGTACTACTACCTTCTTTATCTATAGAGATTACCTCACCAACTCCATCAATATGTCCACTTACTAAATGACCATCAATTCCTTGGTTAAGTCGTAAAGATCTCTCTAAATTTACATTTTGTCCTTTCTTTAAGTCTGAAAAGTTAGTGCAGTTTAATGTTTCTTGAGATACATCAGAAGTAAAAGAATTCTCCTTTAACTCTGTTACAGTTAAACAAACCCCATTAACTGCAATACTATCACCTATAGAACAATCAGAAAGATCCAAGTTATTACAGTTAAAGACTAAAACAACACCTTTATCCGATGAATACACCTCGACTACATCACCTTTAGATTGAATAATTCCTGTAAACATTTATAAAATAGATTTTTTAGTTAGAGTAAATTTTATGCTTAAACGTATTTATTGGCTTATTTAACCATTTAATTAAAGTCTGTGTAGTCAATAGATTTCATATCAGCCTTTAATTAAATTCACAACTGGGTTAATAAATAATCTTCGTAGTTACCAGAGTAATAATGAGCACCATCCTCTTTAAGCTCAATAACCTTAGTGGATAAGGAAGAAACAAACTCCCTATCATGACTTACAAATATCAAGGTCCCTTTATAATTATCTAGAGCAAGATTTAAGGCCTCAATAGATTCCATATCTAAGTGATTTGTAGGTTCATCCATTAATAAAATATTTGGTTTTTGAAGCATTAATCTTCCAAAAATCATCCTACCTTTTTCGCCTCCAGATAGAGACTTTACAGATTTCTTGACATCCTCTTTCCCAAAAAGCATTTTTCCTAATACCGATCGCATCATCTGAATATCGTCTTTTTCATTCTTGAACTGAGTCATCCAGTCCAAAACACTCATGTCTTTTTCAAATTCTTCACTATGGTCTTGAGCGTAATATCCAATATTTGCATTCTCACTCCATTTAGTTTTGCCACTATCAGAATCAATATCACCAAACAAAGTCCTTAAGAGGGTTGTTTTTCCAATTCCATTCTGACCAATAATTGCAACCCTTTGGCCCGTTTCAATCATTAAATTAATATCCTTAAAAACTTTCTCATCACCGAAACTTTTACTGAGATTTTGAACCTCTAAAATATTTCTAAATAGCTCTTTAGATTGATTAAAAATAATATAAGGACTAACTCGAGAGGATGGTTTAATGTCATCAAGTTCAATCTTATTTAGCTGTTTCAGGCGTGAAGTTGCCTGTCTTGACTTAGATGCATTTGCAGAAAATCGAGATACAAAGTGCTTTAAATCTTTAATTTTTTCTTCTTTTTTAGCGTTATCGGAACGCATCCTTTCTTGGATAGCTGTTGCCGCTATCATAAAGTCATCATAGCTACCAGGAAAAATATTTAGCGCACCATAATCAAGGTCAGCCATATGTGTACAGACACCATTCAAAAAATGTCGATCGTGAGAAATAATTACCATGGTTGATTTTCTAGAACTCAAAACACCTTCCAACCAACGAATTGAGTTAATATCTAGATTGTTAGTTGGCTCATCCAATAAGAGTACATCTGGATCAGAAAAAAGCGCTTGAGCCAATAACACTCTTAGCTTCCATCCTGGAGCAATTTCACTCATCAAGCCATAGTGCTGCTCTAAAGGAATGTCTAGTCCTAACAACAACTCACTTGCAGAAGACTCTGCAGAATATCCATCCATTTCTGCAAATTCCATTTCCAATTCAGCCACCTTAATGCCATCCTCTTCGCTCATCTCAGGGAGCGCGTAGATTCTATCTCTTTCTTCTTTTATCTTCCATAATGCCTTATGCCCCATTATTACAGCATCTACAACACGGTATTTCTCAAAAGCAAACTGGTCTTGCGATAGAATTCCAAGTCTTTGGCCATCACCTACCATAACTGAGCCATGTGTAGGTTTTAACTCTCCAGTCATTATTTTCATTAATGTAGATTTACCACAACCGTTAGCACCAATCAATCCATATCGATTGCCATTCTGAAATTTAACAGATATATTTTCAAACAAAGGTTTTTCACCAAATTGCATGGTGACATTAGCAGTAGAAATCATTATCTTGTCTAAAATTATAAAATAAAATATTATCCCATATAGGCTAGTAAATAGCATAACTTTTAAACATTAGGATATGCAGAGAAAGTTATCAATATTAAGTATAAAATATAATTCAAGATGAGAGTAAATCCCACTACTAGAACCAAACAGATGCCAGACAAATCCTTATTAACGGCAATCCTAGCATTATTGGTTTTTGGATGGATTATGTCATTTTCTGCATCTCTATCTTATTTTTCTAGTTACACCTTCTTTGCGAAACAAACCCTATTCATAGTAATGGGTTTATGCTCAGGTTTAGTTATTCTGAATACACCAATCTCTGTTCTCCAAAAATACTCAATTCCATTATTTATATTAACTCTATTGTTGCTAGTTGTTGTCTTCCTTCCAAGCCCCATTGGTCACGAAGTTAAGGGATCAACTCGTTGGATTAATTTTGTTTATTTCAAGTTCCAACCTTCCGAGTTAATGAAACTCTCAATGGTCTTGTTTATGGCAGGCTTCTTAATACGCCAAGAAAGTGATATTAGAAAACCTTGGATCGGCTTTATTAAGACAATAGCTATTATTGGTATTACTGGTCTCTTATTATTGCTTGAGATGGATATTGGAGCCACGCTTATTATTTCATTAACTGCAATGGCTATGCTTTATGCTGCTGGCTCATACATTAAGCAACTTACTATTGTCACTGCAGGATTATTTGTATTATTAGGAATTATCATTACTCTTGTTCCCAATAGATTTGAACGCTTTATGTCTTTTTGGACTGATGATTTCTGGAGTAGTAGTGATCCAAGACTTGACCAAACAAAAGCTGCTTTAATTGGCATCGCTAGAGGTGACTGGTTTGGTACTGGACTAGGTGGGAGTATTCAAAAATTCAAAGCTTTACCAGAAAGACATACAGATATGATTTTTGCAGTAATTGGAGAAGAGCTTGGTTTATTGGGAATGCTATTCGTTCTTTTATCATTTTTATATATCCTTCTAAAAGGTTTTTCAATTGCCAAACTTGCACTTCAAAAAGGAAGGAACTATAGCTCTTATGTTGTCTTTGGAATTTGTACTTGGTTCGCGATGCAAATAACTGTTAATATTGCTATGAATCTTGGCCTTATACCACCCAAAGGATTTACATTGCCTTTGTTAAGTTATGGAGGCACCTCTATGATTTTTTCCATCATCTCATTAGCAATATTATTACGAGTTGATATGGAAAACAGAACTAAATATTCCAAGCAACAAAATTATGTCTAAAAAAGTTTTGATTATGGCAGGAGGTACCGGTGGCCACATCTTTCCAGCACTTGCTATAGCAAAAGAGTTAAAAGATCGTGGTGCAATTGTTGAATGGCTTGGTGGAAAAAATGGCCTAGAAAACTCATTAGTGCCGAAGCATGGATACCATTTGAATAGTGTATATAGTAGTGGATTAAGAGGTAAAAGCCCTATAACAATATTAAAAGCTGTTTTCTTACTTAGTCTAGGCCTTATTCAAACGATTCTAGTATTTATCAAATTTAGGCCAAACAGAGTTATTGGGATGGGTGGTTATGCATCCGGAATTGGCGGACTAGTTTCAAAAATATTTTTTATCCCTTTAATTATTCATGAACAAAATACCATTCCAGGAACAACAAATAAATTATTAAGTAAATTTGCCAAAAAAAGCTTTCAAGCCTTTGACAACACTTTTGATAATAAAGTAAGCGCTACTACAACTGGAAATCCTATACTTTTTAAGCCAAAATCAAAAAATACCCCTAAATTAGTACAAAACTTACTTATATTGGGAGGGTCTCTTGGCGCCAGAAGAATCAATGAAACAGTAGCGAAAATTAAAACTCCTTTAAATATCTGGCACCAAACTGGCGCTAAGCACATTGAAGAAGTTAAAGTTATGTATGCTAAAGATGTTCATCCTAGTCTCAAGATTGAAGACTTTATAGAAGATATGGCAGAAGCCTATGCTTGGGCTGATATTGTAATTTGTAGATCTGGTGCTATGACAGTCTCAGAGCTAATCGCTACAAACACTCTTGCAATACTAGTGCCATTCCCTTATGCCGTTGACAACCATCAAACAATGAATGCTCAATACCTCTCAAAAAATGGTGCAGGAATACTTATTGAGGAGTCTATTTTTAATGCTGAATTAATCGACAAAGAGATTCTTTCATTAAACTCTGAGAAACTCCAAGAAATGACTAAGAATTTAGAGTTACTTTCAGTTCCAAATCCTGAGATGATAATTGCTGATTATCTTTTCGGTTAATCCCGAGTCGACTAAAAAGAAGCTGGTCATTTGCAGCAGTCGGATTATCAGTAGTTAATAATTGCTCTCCATAAAAAATAGAGTTAGCGCCTGCAAAGAAACAAAGCGCCTGCATACCCTCACCCATCTCCAGTCTCCCAGCCGAGAGTCTAACTACTGAGTTTGGCATTAAAATCCTCGCAACAGCAATCGTACGAACAAATTCACTTTCACTTGGAGGCTCAACATTCTCAAATGGTGTGCCTGGAATAGGGACCAAAAGATTAATTGGCACACTACTGGGATGCGTCTCAAGATTAGCTAAAGATTGAAGCATTGAAGCTCGATCAGTCTCAGTCTCTCCCATCCCTAAAATACCACCACTACAAACATTAATGTTTGCATTTTGAACTGCGTCTAATGTGTCTAATCTGTCCTGAAAGTGTCTCGTTGTCACAACATTAGAATAGTGCTCTTTTGAGGTATCAATATTATGATTGTAGTAATCAAGGCCTGCCTCCTTTAGAGTCGATGCTTGTTTTGGTGTAAGCATACCTAAAGTAACACAGGTTTCCATCCCCATAGCCTTAACGCCTTGAATCATCGGAATAACCTTATCAAGGCTTTTGTCAGTTGGATTTCTCCACGCAGCACCCATACAAAATCTAGAAGCACCCTTGTCTTTAGCTATTTTAGCTTGATGTAATACTTGATCAATCTCCATTAATTTTTCACGCTCAAGCCCAGTATCATATTTAGAGCTTTGAGAACAATAAGAGCAATCCTCGGGACAGGCACCAGTCTTAATATTAAGTAAAGAACTAACTTGGACTTGGTTCGGGTCAAAAACCTCTCTATGAATACTGTGTGCTCTAAACAAAAGGTCGTTAAATGGAAGCGTAAAGAGCGCTTTTATTTCATCTAATTCCCAATCATTTCTAACTTCAATCATTTGTATTTCTATATTTAAGATAATTAATTTTACCGCATACTAAAGAATCAAAAAGAACAATAAAAAGCCGCGCAATGCGCGGCTTTTTTTAATTCATAAGAATTATTTAACAGCTATAGTATAAATCAAACTCTAGCGGCTGAGGTGAAGCTCTCATAGCAGTAACCTCCTGCATCTTAAGTTCGATAAAAGAATCAATAACTTCATCAGTAAAGACTCCACCCTGCTTAAGAAATTCACGGTCAGCATCTAACTCTTCAAGCGCTATGTGGAGCATACCGCTAACCTTGGGTATACCTGCTGTATCAGAGTCATATAGGTCTTGGTCAGCAGGTTCACCTGGATGAATCTTGTTTTTAATACCATCAAGGCCTGCCATTAGTAATGCTGAAAATGCAAGGTATGGGTTAGCTGTAGAATCTGGAAAACGAACCTCGATACGACGGCCTTTTGGGTTTTTAACAAAAGGAATTCTGATTGCAGCTGAACGATTCTTAGCAGAATAAGCCAACATTTCAGGTGCCTCAAACCCAGGAACTAGACGCTTGTATGAGTTTGTAGATGGATTAGTAAGAGCATTCAATGCACGAGCATGCTTGATAATACAGCCAATAAAAAATAGTGCTGTTTCACTGAGGTTGCCATAACCATCACCGTCAAACATGTTTACACCATCTTTCGCAATTGAAATGTGAACATGCATACCATTACCGTTATCAACAGCAATCGGTTTTGGCATAAATGTAGCTGTTTTGCCATATAGATGAGCTACGTTATGAACACAATATTTGAGTATTTGAGTCTCGTCAGCTTTTTTTACTAGAGTATTGAATAATGCACCAATCTCGCACTGACCTGCGGTACCAACTTCGTGGTGGTGAACCTCAGTAGTGACACCCATCTCTTCAATCGCCAAACACATTTGAGATCTAAGATCATGCAACGAGTCGACTGGGGGAACTGGGAAGTATCCACCCTTAATGTGTGGACGGTGGCCTTTATTACCACCCTCTATATCTGTACCGGAACTCCAGGCAGCCTCTTCAGAACTGATTTCATAAAAAGCCTTACCCAAACCAAATCCTGCATCCCATTTGACACTATCAAAGACAAAAAATTCTGGCTCATTACCAAAGTAAGCAGTATCACCAATACCGGAATCTTTTAGATAAGCCTCTGCACGAGCTGCAATAGAGCGTGGATCCTTAACATAACCTTTCATATCAGAAGGATCAACGATATTACAACGTATGTTGAGTGTAACTTCTTCAGTAAAAGGATCAAGGATTGCTGTCTCCGTGACTGGAACTAGCACCATGTCAGAGTCATTAATATTTTTCCAGCCAGAGATTGAAGAGCCGTCAAACATTTGACCATCTTCTAGCTTCTCTATATCAACTGTATGAGTGGGAACACTCACATGTTGTTCTTTACCTATCGTATCAGTGAAGCGAAAATCTATAAACTTAACATCCTGATCTTTAATCATTTTCATTACATCTTTTGCAGACATAGCTATACTCCTAAATATATAAAATAAATAACAAAGTTGACAGGCATTGTCAGAAAGTCTGCGCCGTTGCAAACGATATTGTTGTCTCTTAAAGAGACTAACAAAAATAATTCAGAGCGAGATTATATCCTAATTCTTTTAGATTTACACTACAAAATTATTCAATTCAAGTTGAGATTATAAAATCCAATCTCTAGGTTTTAAAAAGTAACTTGTTAGTTTTTCTTCTTCACTACCTACTTCAATTTTATATTGATAAGACCATTGAGCTTTTGGAGGTAATGACATTAGAATTGACTCTGTCCTTCCTCCACTCTGGAGACCGAATAAGGTTCCACGATCATATATCAAGTTAAATTCTACATATCGACCTCGACGGTAAAGCTGAAAATCTTTCTCTTTTTCACTAAAAGTGGTATTCATTCTCTTTTTAGCAATTGGAATGTATGCCTCAGTAAAATGATTTCCAACACTCTTCATATAGTTAAAGCACTCTTCAAAATCGCCATTAAGATCATCAAAAAACAAGCCACCAATACCTCTCTGTTCATTTCTATGAGTCAAGTAAAAATAGTCATCGCACCATTTTTTATATTTTGGATAAACATCCTCCCCAAAAGGTATACAAGCCTTCTTAGCAGTTTTGTGCCAGTGCACTGCATCCTCATCAAAACCATAATATGGAGTTAAGTCAAATCCACCTCCAAACCACCATATTGGATCTTTTCCTTGCTCTTCCGCGACAAAAAATCGAACATTTGCATGAGCAGTAGGTATATATGGATTATCAGGGTGTAATACCAAAGAAACACCAAGAGCAGTATAT
>JAQWLF010000189.1:0-2361 GCA_029247465.1 Candidatus Thioglobus sp. | reverse complement strand
AGGAAAATTAATAAATGTTATTCGTGATGAGATGAAACCTAACTATTTAGCGAGTAGTGACAATCAAGATATTATTCTAAATATCTGTATGGATATGGCACTTTCTTTAGGCCCTAAAGTCTTTATTAATCAATCAAGAGCCCTTCAAGGAAGGAGTGATCAACAAAATAACCTTACAGTTCTGGATATGCCTGTACTTATAATGTGTGGCTCAGAAGATAAATTATGTTCCATAGAGAAGCATGAATTGATGCATAATATTATTAGTAATTCAAAGTTAGAGGTAATCAAGAATGCTGGACATTTGCCAACATTGGAGCAACCAATAAAAACCACGGAGGTATTGAAAACATGGCTCATGAATTGATAGATTCTGAATTACTTGCGCTTCTTCGATCAGTAGACACTCCAACAGTATGTAATGCTATAGAGGTGGCACAAGGCAAGAGAGGTTTTTCACAATTTACACGAGGAACGATGGTCAGCTCAGCACCAAAAGGAGGTGCAATGGTTGGCTTTGCTAAAACCGCTAAAATTGCTGCATTGGCCCCACCAAAAGAGGATCAGGACATCATCAAAGAACGAAGGATGGAATACTACCGTTATATGTCAGATATTAGTGGTCCAGCTGTTGCGGTTATAGAGGATATTGATTATCCAGATTG
Source organism: Candidatus Thioglobus sp. (assembly GCA_029247465.1). Classification (GTDB taxonomy): domain Bacteria; phylum Pseudomonadota; class Gammaproteobacteria; order PS1; family Pseudothioglobaceae; genus Pseudothioglobus. The sequence goes on along the minus strand of JAQWLF010000189.1, from coordinate 1,696 downwards.
TATTGGCGCCTATTGGGGAGAAATTAACACCAAAGTTCACAAAGCATTTGGACTCTCAGGAGCTCTCACAAATGGTGTTGTTAGAGACCTTGGAGATCTTGCAGAAGACTTTCCAGTCGTAGCGGGCTCTATTGGACCAAGCCATGGTTTTGTTCATGTTCGCGAAATCGATACCAAGGTCAGCTTTTTTGGAATTAGTATTTCGCCAAATGACTTGATTCATGCAGACTTGCATGGCGCAGTAATTATTCCTAAAGCGGTAATTGATAGTTTAAAAGATGCTATTCATAAGTTATTTGCCTCAGAAAAATTAATACTAGACCCTGCTAGAAGGAAAGACTTTAATTTTGATGATTTTAAACGTGCATGGGAAGATTTCGAAAAGTCAAGAACATAAACTTTTAAAAATTATAGTATTTTTTTATGAATACGAATGCAAATAGTACTTTTATTATTTAAAGTCTGTGATATAATCCATTGCAATCGTATGCAATAAGAAATTTTTTTTCAATGTATTTGATTAATTTGGGCTTAAGTCCTTAAGAATAAGCCTATAAAAAAACTATTACTGAGATGGTAATAGCAAATTAATAAGACACATCAAAAAGTGTGTCCAATAAGACAGGAGAGTAATCTAATGACAATTAAAAAAATTGCAACAACAATCGCAATCTCGCTTATTTCTTCAAGTGTATGGGCTGGGTGTGCTTTTGAGAACAATATTGAACTAAAATCACTTTCAAATTCTTTTGATGCTATGAAAGCAGTCACTGAGTCTATGGCAGAATGTGGCAATGTCACTTCAGTCTTGGATGTAGATTTTAAGGACAAGCAGCCAGAGGCATTTGCAGCAAACCCTTCCCTTTATCAGATAGGTGGTGTATCAAATGGCACAATGGTGCCGCTTCTAAATGCAGGCACAATTCGTCCCTTGGACGACCTTGTAGCTAAGTATGGAAGCCAACTAAAGCCTAGTCAGTTAATTAAAGTTAACGGTGAGATTATGGCAATCGCTATGATGGTTAATAATCAGCATCTAATGTATCGTGAGGATGTTTTAAGTGAGTTTCGTATTGCAGTTCCGACCACTCATGCTGAAATGGTGGCAGCTGCAGCTATAATAGCAAAATATGACGTAGTTGACTATCCAATTGGTGGAACATATAAAGCCGGATGGAATCTTGGCGAAGAATTTATCAACAATTACTTAGGTAATGGCGGTGCATTCTTTGGAGAGGGAAATGCGCCATCCATTAATAATGCAACTGGAGTCGCAACTCTTAATACAATGAAAAGTCTAACGGAACATATGGATCCTGAATATCTCGTTTCTGATTCAACTTATGTTCAGCAACAATTCCAGCAAGGAAAAATTGCTATGGCAACCCTTTGGGCGACGCGCGCAGGTGCCATGGACAATGCTGAAGAGTCTCAGGTTGTAGGTAAGGTTATAATGGCTTCCGCACCTATGGGAACTACTCGGCCTGCTTCCACTAACTGGTGGGATGGTATTGTTTTCGCAACAAACATGACAGATGAACAAGCTGATGCTGCCTTCCGTGTTGCTATGGAAGGTATTGATACTGAAATGGTTCTAGCTAATAATGACGACGCTGTTTGGCTAATTGACGGTTATGTTGCCGGTTCTGCTGCTGCAGGCGCTATCGCTACTGCTGATAATGGTGCGGCTCCTTAT
>JAQWLF010000179.1:0-5717 GCA_029247465.1 Candidatus Thioglobus sp. | reverse complement strand
GAAACTACATTTTCTGAGCTACCAATAAAAGAGTGGACTCTTCTAGTACAAGGAGTTGACCGTTATATTGAAGATATCTATCAGCTAGTTAATGAATTTGATTTTATCCCTCGATGGCGCTTCGATGATGTAATGATCTCTTATGCTTCTTCAGGTGGTAGTGTTGGTCCACATTATGATTATTATGATGTTTTTTTGCTTCAAGGTTTAGGCAAAAGGCGATGGATGATAAGTTCACAAGACTGTAATCTAGAGAATTATTTAAGTGACACCCCGCTAAGAATAATGAAAAACTTTAATGAAGAACTTGTATGGGAGGCCGAACCAGGCGATATTGTTTATATACCTCCTAAAATTGCGCATCATGGAGTTAGTCTCGATGATGAATGCTTAACACTTTCAATTGGCTACCGATCCTATTCAATTAATGAAATGTCTGAAGCACTTGACCTACCCCAAAAAAGTGAATCTAATCTATATTTTAAAGACCCAATATGGGATTCAAATCAACAATCCGCCGAAATACCTCAAATAGCAATCGATGCGGTTAAGATTTTTTTAAAAACCAAAAGTCTCCCTGATGATTACTTTGGGTGCTTTGTAACTAAACTCGACTCTGAAGATGAAAAAAAATTTAATGAGGTAATTGCATCATATAAACAGGGTCAAATTCATACTGGTGTTACGTATGAGCTAAATCCTCTTTGTAGAATTGCCTACCAACACTCTAACGAAGGATTATTAGTGTTTGTTAATGGTGAGGTTTTTAACAACAGCAATATCGAGGATGAAATAATTATTGATTTTTGTAACACAAAAAAAATATCAACTAATAAAAAAAATTGGATTCTAGCAAAAAGACTTTCATCACTATTTCTTATTCAAGAACATCAACTTTAAATAACTAAAACAGGCGAGCTAATAACTTTGACAATGAATCCACCAACAACTTTGCATTGTCCTGGGTAAAGACCAAAGGAGGTTTAATTTTAATAACATTATTATGTGGCCCATCAGTACTGAGAAGTATACCAAGTTCTTTCATTTTATCAGTAATCAACTTTGCCTTTTCTGTTGCCGGTTTCAGGGTTTTTCTGTCTTCAACCAATTCGATTCCAATAAATAATCCAGCGCCTCGAACATCGCCAATCAATGAAAATTTATCTTTTAATAAACACAACTCTGAGAACAAATAATTTCCTACATTTAGGGCATTCTGCTGCAACCCCTCCTGTTCGATTACATTGAGAACAGAGAGTCCAATTGCACAAGAAACTGGGTTACCACCAAAAGAATTGAAATACTCCATGCCATTATTAAAGAAGCTTGCTATTTCAGCTGTGGTCACAACAGCTGCTATAGGGTGGCCGTTACCCAGCGGTTTGCCAATTGTGACGATGTCCGGGATGACTTCTTGTGTCTCAAACCCCCAATAGGCAGAACCCACTCTGCCCAAACCCACCTGAACCTCATCACTGATACAAACTCCAGAGGACGCCCTTATCCGTTTATACGACTCCGCTAGAAAATCATTTGGTAACGGGATTTGCCCACCACAACCTAACATCGATTCAGCCATAAAGGTTGAACCCCCACCGTGCTTATTAATTGCCTCCTGAACCGCTTGGGCATATTGTTTCCCCGCCGTTTTTGGGTTATTAAATTCACCCCTGAATAAGTCTGGCATCGGAACAACTTCAACATGTTTTGACTTTCCCTGCCCACCCTTACCATTAAATTTATAAGGACTAATATTGATTAGAGAGTCGGTGTTTCCGTGGTAGGCGTGATCTAGGACAATTGTGCTATCATTGCCCGTATATGCTCTGGCTATTCTTAAAGCCAGTTCGTTCGCCTCACTACCCGAATTTACAAAATGACAAATGGACAAGGGTTTGGGTAATTTTCTGCAAAGCTTCTCAGCCAACTCAACAATATTATCATGCAGGTAGCGAGTGTTAGTATTTAATAGTTGATTCTGCTCGTGAGCCGCCTGGATTACAGCAGGATGGCAATGCCCAACATGACTGATATTATTAACACAATCTAAATACTCCTTGCCTTTTTCATCATACAAATATTGCCCCTTCCCCCTGAGTATTTTTAGTGGCTCTGAATAAGCCAGAGAGAGTGACGGACCCAGGTGTTTTTTTCTCAACTTCAATGTATTTTTTTTGGATTTCACTTTTTAATATATTTTAAAATTACTTAATTCTTTGTCAGCAAAATTTTTCAAAAATGTCCATGCGTATGGCTCAGTAACAGAAATATACTTGTTTTCAGGAAATAGTTTTTTTCGGTAGTTCGCTGTTACCACGCTAAAACACGCGCGTACACAAACAAGATGAATGAGTGACTCAATTTCTTCGTCTCTTAATGGATAAACTGATTGATATCCCTGCACAACCGACTTGATTTTCGTCTCAGGCTCTGATTCTTCTAGAATAAGATAAGTGATGGCAACCGCTAATTCGCTTGCTAAAAAAGTATGCGCCATATCACCAAAATCAATAACGCCAGATATGTGGCCATTGTCATTTAGAAGTACATTGTAATCATTGCCATCATTATGAATATACTGGGTGCGTAAATATTTTTCATTCGGCACAATGTTTAACTGATAATTTGCAATAAAATGACGCACTACAGCTTTATCAGACTCACTCTCAATATAGTCTAAATGACTTTTCAAAAAGTCAATATTTCTAACATCCCATATCCATTTACGCTTTAAATCCGGATAACCAAACTCTCGAAAAGCAACGTCCAACTTACCCATAAATGCGCCAAATTCTTCCAATAAGAAAGACTCAGGATTCTCAATGTCCTTTATAAAGTGTCCTGCTAAAAAAGATTGTAGTCGAATAAAACAGCCATTATGACGACTAATAAATTTACCACCTACAGTCTGAATCGTGCTTGGTACTTGTATGGAGGAATCAAAGTTGGCAATATGCTTCAAACTAGCGACCTGTAACTTAATGAGCTCAATATCCTCCGCCGGATTTGAAATCTTTAATACAAATTCCTTGCCATCTTCACGTTTCAAATAAAAATTCTGATCTCGCTCACTATCCAAGACTTTAACTGAGACTTCAAAACCGTATAAAGTTTTTGCTATTTGGTGAGCTTCAGACGGGCTAAATCTTGATGGAGGAAAAGATATAACTGACATAAGTATTAAGTTACCAAAAAAAAGTAAATCCAGTAAAGCTGAATAAATGCTGACAATTGTATCAACCTCTAGCCATGGGCTACGAAAACAATACCTCAACAAAACATTTGCAGCTTTACATTAGCGCATATATCGCCTTAGTGTACTTGATTGTCATTAGTTAATTAGTGTTAACTGCCAAATTATATAAATTTATAAAATCATTTTCAAAATAGCCGACTTGTCCTTCTATTCGATTTAACGCATAAAGTAATATTAAAAACTTCAAAATCAGACAGCTGGAAAGCTTGCGAGCCCCTGCTCACTTGCACCGTTGAAGTTAGTCAAAACTAAATAAAAGCAGTTCAGCAATACTAACACGCAGAGCGTTAATTAACATATATATAGATATGATTTAGGGGATAATTCACAGGGTTTTATGGATTTTGGTAAGTTTTATCTCAAGCATACCTTTAGGGTATGTTTTATATAAAGCTTATTGCGTTAAACCATAAAACACTTTTTATTTTATTGGAGTAACACAATGGACATGAATATAGTTCAAAAGAGCTTTACATTTGGCAACAGCCAAATTACATTTGAAACAGGAAGAATTGCTCGCCAAGCCCATGGAGCTGTTTTTGCAACCATGGATGATACGCAAGTACTAGTTAGCGTTGTTGGCGCAAAAGAAGCCAGAGCAGGCCAATCCTTCTTTCCGCTTTCAGTAGATTACATTGAAAAAACTTATGCTGCAGGTAAAATTCCTGGCGGCTTCCTTAAAAGAGAGGGTCGCCCTAGTGAAAAAGAAACACTAACTTCACGCCTAATTGACCGCCCTATTCGTCCGCTATTTCCAAATGGGTACATGAATGAAGTTCAAGTAATGATTCAGGTTATATCTGCTAATAAGAACGTAGACCCTGATATGTTAGCTATGATTGCAACTTCAGCTGCTCTAGCTATATCAGGTGTTCCATTTAAAGGCCCAATTGGTGCTGCACGAGTTGGATTTCAAGACGGTAGTTACATCATCAACCCGACATACTCAGATCTCCAAACATCAGAACTGGATATGGTTGTTGCTGGTACTAAAGATGCAGTCTTAATGGTTGAATCAGAAGCTAGCGAGCTTTCAGAAGAGGTAATGCTTGGGGCTGTTATGTATGCACATGAGCAATTCCAAATAGTAATTGACAGTGTCGCTGAGTTTGCTAAAGAGGTAGGAATCTCACCTCGCGAATGGGTTGCGCCAGAAGATAATGAATCTCTATTGTCATCTATTGAGTCTAAATTTGGAAACCAGATTTCTGAGGCTTACCAAACAGTTGATAAGATGGAGCGCCAAGAAAAAATGGGTGAAATCAAAGATGCAGCCCTTGAGGAATTTATTACTGATGATGATTCGACGAATGAAGATGAAGTTAAAAATTACATCAAAAAAATTGAAAAATCAACGGTAAGAGAACGCATCCTTGCTGGTGAACCAAGAATCGATGGAAGAGACAGTTCAACAGTTCGCGAGTTAGCAATAGAAACAGGCGTCTTAGAAAATACACATGGATCCGCTCTTTTTACGCGAGGCGAAACTCAAGCCCTTGTTGTTACAACCTTAGGTTCAAAGAGAGACGCACAACTTATTGAAAAACTTGAAACAAATGACCGTATTGAAGACCATTTTATGCTTCATTACAACTTCCCTCCTTATTGCGTTGGTGAAACTGGACGCGTAATGGGAGTCAAGCGCCGTGAAGTTGGGCATGGTCGATTAGCTCGTAGAGGAATAGCTGCATGCCTACCTAGTCTTGAGGATTTTCCTTATACTATTCGAATCGTCTCAGAAATAACCGAATCCAACGGCTCTAGCTCTATGGCAAGTGTTTGTGGCTCTTCACTTTCACTTATGGATGCAGGAGTACCAATAAAAGCTCCAGTCGCAGGAATTGCTATGGGTCTTGTTAAGGATGTTGATCGATTTACTGTACTAACTGATATTCTAGGCGATGAAGATCACCTTGGCGATATGGACTTTAAAGTTGCAGGAACATCAAAAGGCATTAATGCGCTTCAGATGGATATAAAAATTGATGGTATCACTGAAGACATTATGTCTATCGCACTTAAGCAAGCAAAAGATGCAAGGCTTAATATTCTTGGTCAAATGAACCAAGTTATCTCTGAACCTAATGCGGCATCGAAGAATGCGCCTAAAACTAAAGTTATAAAAATCCCGACTGACAAAATTCGTGATGTCATTGGTAAGGGTGGTGAAACCATTAGAGGTATTGTTGCTCAGTCAGGTGCTAGCGTTGATGTTGATGATGATGGAAACGTTAATGTTTTTGCTAACGATGCTGAAAGTTTTGAGAAGGCAGTGCAAATGGTTAAAGACGTTACCGCAGTCCCAGAAGTCAATAAAGTTTATATGGGTAAAGTTGCTAAAATTGTCGAGTTTGGTGCCTTTGTAACAATCATGCCAAATCAAGATGGGCTTTTACATATTTCAGAAATTGCTCATGAAAGAGTAGAAAAAGTTGAAGATCATTTAAAAGAAGGACAAGAA
>JAQWLF010000176.1:0-13773 GCA_029247465.1 Candidatus Thioglobus sp. | reverse complement strand
TTTCAGTCGGAAAGAATTCTCTCAACGCCAGCAAAAAACACGCAAACATCTTCAAAAGCTTGAACTAGACGGTTTACTGCTATTCAAAATCGAAGATATGTATTGGCTGACTGGTTACGAAAGTGATGGGTTTTGCATTTTCGGAAGTATGTTTATTGGTACAGAAGGCGCTCTGACACACTTAGCACGGCCAGCTGACTTGGGGAACCTCTCCTATTCTTCAATCTGCGAGGATGTTAGAATTTCTCCTGATACAGAAGATTCAACCCGTGCTGAGCATATCAAAGATATGCTGCGTTCACTTGGCATGGAAGGAAAAAAGATTGGTATTCAAGTAGATACAATGGGTCTAACGCCACGTCTATTTCTGGAAATTAGCGCAATATTAGATGGTTGGTGTGAGCTGACGGTTGCACCCGATTTCATTCGTATACTTCGATTGGTCAAAAGTCCGCAGGAGTTGAACTATTTTCGTAAGGCTGGCGAAGTTATGGATATTGTCATGGACAAGGTTATCGAGGCAACTTACCCTGGCGCTTTTGAGGGCGATATTTATGCTACTTTTTATGACACGCTTTTTCGGCTTGATGCGGACTTACCTGCTCATATTCCTCCCCTTGGAAGTGGCGAATCCGCCCTAAACCTTCGTTATACTACAAAACGAAAAAACGTTTCAGAGAATGATCAGGTTACACTCGAACTTGGGCTTGCATATAGGCACTATCATGTCGCCTGTATGGGTGTTGTCCTTACAGGTCCTGAGATAAATAAGCGGCATCTTAAAATGCATAAAACCAGTGTCACTGCACTTGACGAGGTTCAGGCGGCACTTCGACCCGGAACAACGGTCGGCGAACTATTCGATATCTATAAAGAAACACTTGAAGAGCACGGCGAACATGATGCAGTTCTGACGGTTGCTGGTTATACGATGGGCGCTATGTGGCCGCCTACCTGGATGGAAGAGCCGATGATTTTCGAGGGCAATCCATTAGTTTTGGAGGAAAACATGACTTTCTTTACCCATATGATTCTGAATGACCGTGAAACAGGTCTTTCGATGGCTGTCGGAGAGACGGCAATAGTCACAAAAGACGTGCCCGAAATTATAACTCACACTCCACGTGAGCCTATTATTAAGCGGTAATATGAATGGTAGTGGCAAGTTCAAAAAATAATCGCTAAGTTCTGAATAGCTCTGCCTTATGGGAAGCTTTTTTCTTAAGTCAAAGTCCAAATCTTCTCTGATATAATTTCACTATGAAAGACATACCTAATGTTGTAATTGTTTCTGTAATTGCCGTCATTGTGATAATATTTATTCAGTATTTTTTTATCTATTAGCTAACTCTTGGTCCTTCATCAATAATCGCATTATCAACTTCAAAATTCTTAAAATTCTCCGCAAATAGGTTTCTTATAACTTAGTTATTAGTTTTATCTTTAAGTGATAATGTGAGTTCAAATTTCGCAACAATATCCGTCGATAATGAGGGCACTGATGCCTCTATATTCAATTTATAGTTGTGTCTTTCGCCTGAGTCAGTCGCTTTTTTAACGAGATCTCTTACAGCTATCCCGTCATTACAAATGAAATGAACGTCTCCCTCTGGTCGTTTAAGGAAGTCCGCCTTAAAGTCTTTAAAGATCAGTGTAATATTACGACCACTTTCTTTAATAGGATCCATCGCCAGAAATCCACCAGTAATATCTGCTCCAACCGCTAAAACACCAAAATACATACTACCTAGGTGGTTTCTTGTGCGACGCTTTAATGCAATTTTAATTTCTATCTTTTCATCAGTATGCTCGATTACCTTAGGACGACAATACCAAATCAATGGAACTTTCAAAATTCCAAACTGTCGAATTAGTCGGTTTGTTTTAACGCTCCTTGAGGTCATTTATTTAGCCCTTAGACAGTGTAATCCTCTATTATAGAACATCTAGCACTAAGCGCTGTAGCAGTTAATTTGTCAATACCTGTTGAGGGCCAGCGAATTACATCTGCAAAATAGAAGTTGCCATAAGAATACTCAAAACTTTCACCATAGAATTGCTCACCATCATTAGTAAACTCTATAATTTCTAGTTCAATACCTCGAAAATAATTAGCATCCATACCAAACCTAATTAAATTATCTTCCAAAATTGTAAATTTAAATTTTTGAGGAATATATTGAATAAGTTTGTCCTCCTTTAACTCAATTGCCTGAGTCATTTCGCAATAATAGAGGTCTCCAACTGCAGAAAAGCTTTGAGAAGAAATGCAAGTAAATATTAACAAGAAGAGTATTTTTTTCATCATTTTTTTTTCTACAAATATACGCCTGAATAAAACCTATTGCTAGTAGAAAAATGTGTCTGTTTTTTTATCTTATAGCACCTTAATAAATTAAAACTCAAATTGAGCTTTAATTTAATTTTTGAAATATTGATATAATGAAAATTCATATATATGATATAATATATGTCTTAATAAGCATTTATCTTTTTCGAACTAAAGGATATTGTAGATTTAAGTAACAGAATTTTAAATATTTAAAGGGAGGATGCATGATTCAATTTATTGTTCATGACGAAGATGATTCAGTTGGTGTGGTTACTGTTGAAGGATTAAAGGCAAGTGACACTTTGACTGGATGGATAATGGACCAAGATGTATTAATTGACATCAAAATTAACCAAGACATTCCGATAGGTCACAAAATTGCTATAAAAGATCTTAATAAAGACGATACCGTTATAAAGTATGGAGTAGACATTGGCCGAACAATTTCACAGATTAAAGTTGGTGACCATTTGCATGTTCACAACGTAAAAACAAAGAGGTGGTAATGATAAATTTAAACGAGAAAATTTATGGGTATCGTCGAGACAACAATCGAGTAGGGATTCGAAATTATGTTTTAATCCTTCCTGTTGATGATATTTCTAACGCAGCATGCGAAGCAGTTTCTAACAACATTAAGGGCACAATAGCACTTCCACACCCATATGGAAGATTGCAGTTTGGTGAAGACTTAGACTTGCACTTTAGAACATTGATTGGTACAGGATCTAACCCAAATGTTGCCGCAGTTATTGTTATTGGTATTGAGCCCGGCTGGACTCAAAAAATTGTTGATGGTATTGCCTCTACCGGGAAGCCAGTTCAAGGCTTCTCTATAGAGAAAAAGGGTGATATTCAAACGATCGCTGATGCCTCTAAAGCAGCTTATGATATGGTTCACTACGCTACAGGACTCCAAAGAGAGCCTTGCGATATAGGTGAACTCTGGGTTTCAACTAAGTGTGGCGAATCAGATACAACTTCAGGCTTTGGCTCAAACCCAACGGTTGGAAATGCATTTGATAAGTTATATGAAATTGATAGTACACTTCTATTTGGAGAAACATCAGAAGTCACTGGTGGTGAACACTTAATTAAACAGAGGTGCGCTAATGACGCTGTAGCTGATCAGTTTATGTTTATGTTTAATCGCTACCAAGATATGATTGAAAGATTCAAAACTGACGACTTATCTGAATCTCAACCCACCAAAGGAAACATTGAAGGCGGCTTAACCACTATTGAAGAGAAGGCCCTAGGCAACATTCAAAAGATTGGTAAAAAATGTGTCGTTGACGGTGTTCTAGATAAAGCTGAAATGCCTACAAGCAAGGGGCTATGGTTTATGGACTCATCTTCTGCAGCCGCTGAAATGGTTACCCTATGTGCTGCCTCAGGTTATGTTGCTCACTTGTTCCCTACGGGTCAAGGCAACATCATTGGTAACCCTATACTCCCAGTTATTAAAATTTGTGCCAATCCAAGAACAGTAAGAACAATGTCTGAGCACATTGATGTAGATGTGACAGGTTTATTAAATCGTGATATTAATCTTGATCAAGCGGGTGACATGTTACTTGAAAGTCTAATCCATACCTCTAACGGCAGAATGACTGCTGCGGAAATATTGGGGCATCAAGAGTTTGTATTAACCCGATTATATGAAAGTGCTTAACAAATAATAATACTAAAGAATTTACTATGGTCTACTTAAAAAAAGCCGATAAATCGGCAGAATCAAACGTTCTTGAAGCACAAAAAGTGGTTCATGATATGCTTACTAATATTGAAAAATATGGTGAAAAATCTGTCAGGGATTATGCTAAAAAATTGGATGGATGGTCTGGAGAGATTTTACTTTCTGAATCAGAAATTGATGAAATTACGTCTGGAGTTTCGCAAAGTGTCAGAGATGATATTGATTTTGCATGTCAACAAGTTTATAAATTTGCAAAGGCTCAGCGCGACTCTATAGAGGAATTTCATACCAAAAATAATGGCGTTGAAGCTGGACAAAGACTACTACCAGTAAACGTTGCAGGGTGCTACGTTCCAACTGGACGTTATGCCCATATTGCTTCAGCATACATGAGCATTGCTACCGCTAAAGCTGCTGGTGTACCTTGCATTATTGCTTGCTCTACTCCATACAAAGGTAAGAGTATTCATCCCTATGTCCTCTATGCAATGAAAGCTGCTGGAGCGGATCACATTATGACACTTGGCGGGGTTCAAGCTATAGCTAGTATGGCTTATGGATTATTCACAGGAAAGAAGGCTGACATTATTGTTGGTCCTGGAAATAAATTTGTAGCTGAAGCTAAAAGAACACTATTTGGAGAGGTTGGAATTGATGTTTTTGCTGGCCCTTCTGAGGTAGCTGTTATAGCTGATGAAACTGCTGATGCTGATGTCGTTGCAATTGACCTTGTAGGCCAGATGGAGCATGGACATGAGTCACCAGGCTGGTTGTTTACAACATCTAAAGAGATGGCCGAAAAAGTAATGGAATTGGTACCTCAATACATCGATAAACTTCCACCAACAGCTAAAGATGCCGCTTATTGTGCTTGGCGTGACTATGGTGAAGTTATTTTGTGCGATTCGCGTGAAGAAGTCGCTAGAATTTCAGATGAATATGCATCTGAACATCTAGAGGTTCAGTGTCAAGATCTCGACTGGTGGTTAGAAAATTTAACCTGCTACGGTTCATTATTTTTGGGTGAAGAAACAACAGTTACCTTTGGAGATAAAGCCTCTGGTCCTAACCATATATTACCTACAAAGGCAGCTGGTCGATACTCTGGTGGACTTTCTGCTCACAAATTTCTAAAGGTTTTAACTTGGCAACGTATGGATAGAGAATCAACTCGTCTGGTTGCCCAAACATCATCGAGAATTTCAAGATTAGAAGGAATGGAGGGCCATGCAAGGGCTTCAGATGTTAGGCTCAGTAAATATTTTCCTGAAGAAACATTTGACCTAGGTGACCCTGTAGTAGAATAATTACATGAACTTATCAGACTTTTCGCTTAACACCAAGGTAGCTCTAGTTACTGGAGGGAGTAGCGGAATTGGTAAGATGATGGCGCTATCGTTAGCTCGTGCTGGTGCATATGTATGGATTGCAAGCAGCCGTGATAATGCAGATGAAACCATCAAAGAACTAAAAGCTGAAGGCTCTGAAGGGGCATTTCTTCAGGTTGATGTAACCTCAACTGATGCTTTAGAAAAGATGCTTTCTCACATTTATAGTGTGTCAGGGAAAATCGACATCTTGGTCAATGGAGCCGGTATAAATCTGAGAACATCTGCAGATGAGCTTACCCTTGAACAGTGGCAAAAAACCATAGATATCAATTTAACCGCGCCCTATCAATTAAGTCAATTGGCTGTTAAAAAGATGAAAGAAAGTGGCTGGGGAAGAATCATTAATATTGCATCCCTACAATCCCTTAGGGCATTTGATAATAGTATTCCTTATGGAGCTAGTAAAGGAGGAGTAATGCAGCTAACACGTGCTTTGGCTCAGGCCTACTCTAAAGATGGTGTATTAGTTAATGCAATTGCTCCAGGTTTTTTTCGTACGAATCTAACTGAATCATTATATCAAGACTCTAAAAAAATTAAGGATTTAGCTGGCAAAACAATGATGAATCGTAATGGTGAGGAGAAAGATATCTTTGGTATTAGTGTCTTTCTATGTAGTGATGCAAACTCATACATTACTGGCCAAACAATATTTTTAGATGGAGGTTTTTCAGCAGGATGATAAATAAAATGGCTGCAGTGGTTTATACAGCACCACAAGAGATGACTTATTTTTCTGAATATCAATCTACTCAAATCGATCGTGAAGATGATGTGTTGTTGCGTATAGATTCAGTGGGTATATGTGGCTCTGATATGCACGCCTTCCATGGCAAAGATCCTAGAAGAAACCCTGGACTTATATTAGGTCATGAGTTCTGTGGAGAAATTGTTGATGGTGCTAATAAAGGTCAAAAAGTTACAGGAAATCCTTTGATCACTTGTGGTAAATGTGAATATTGCCTTCAAGGAAGAGACAACCTCTGTAGTGATAGAGACATGATAGGTATGAGTAGACAGGGTGCATTTGCACAGTATATGACCATACCAAAGCAATGCCTAGTTCACGCACCTAACCAAATGAACTCAAATCATGTTGCCCTTACTGAGCCTGCTGCAACGGTCGTTCATGCGGTAAACCTTGCAAAAGAAAACTCCTTTAAACCAATCAATGAATGCCAAGTTTTAGTGATCGGTGCGGGTGCAATTGGTCTTCTAACTGCCTTATTACTAAAGTCTCATGGCGTTAAAATGCAGGTTTTAGAAACAAACCTAGCTAGACACCCCTGCGTTTCAAAGCACGTTGGCGTTAAAGCAGTGAATCCCTTGATTGAATCAGTTGATGAAAACTCATTTGATGTAGTCATAGATTGCGTAGGTAGTGAAAAAACAAACTCACTTTCTATCTCTTCAGTGAAAGCCGGAGGAACCATCGTTAATGTTGGACTTCTTAGCTGGACAAGTAAAATTGATATAAGAAAGATAACACTTCAAGAAGTAAAGTTGGTTGGTTGCTATACCTACAATATGGAAGACTTTAAATCCGCCTTGAAGTCAATAGAAAATGGAGATTTTGGAGATTTATCTTGGATAGAAGAATACCCTTTATCAGAAACTAACGTGGCCTTTCAAAACCTTCATAATGGTACAATGGCATCAGCAAAGGTAATCCTTAAGCCACATTTTTAATTATAAAAGTAGTTATAGTATGAGTATTACCGACCTTAAATTTGACATCGATAGGAACAGTAAAACTCCTATGTGGCTTCAGATTAGGAATGAGATTATCAATTGCCTTTATCTCGATGAACTTAGACCTGGACAGCTGATTCCTAATGAAAAAACTCTAGTTGAGCTCTTTAATGTATCAATTGGTACCATTAGAAAAGCTATAGGCGCCCTAGAAAAAGAAGGGATACTTATTCGCAAACAAGGTTTAGGTACTTTTGTATTTCAGCATGACAAAAATAGCTTTCTTTTTGAATATTTTCATTTTGCCTTAAACGGAAGTGAAGAAAAAAAGAACCCTAATGTAGAACTTATCTCATTCACCACAAAAAAGTCCAACAAATCAGAATCCAAAGCTTTAAAAATACCTGAAGGTAGTAATATTTATCATATTTACAATAAACTAGGACTTAATAAAAAGTTCTATATTGTTGATAAAATTGTTATTTCACATGCTAAATTTCCTTCTCTAACTGAAGAGATGTTCAGAAATCGAACAAACACTATATACAATCTATATCAAAATAAATTCAATATTTTTATAACCAATTGTTCAGAGAAAATTAAAGCAATTTCTTCAAATGAAAGAATCTCTAATCTTTTGAATATAGAGTTGAATTCACCAATTTTAAAAATAGATCGAATTGGACATACTTATCATAATGAGATTATTGAACTTCGAACTTCTTACGTTCACACGAGTGATATTGAATATATTCAGTCTCAAAACAGTATGTTCGGCGAGTAGATCAATCCCTTAATAAAGTACGTATTTATCAAAACCAATATCGCCTGACCATCGCCATGCAGTAAGCACATGTTTATCAGAAGTGATTGACTTATGTTGAATCTCTGAGGCGTGAAAAACGTACGAACCACTTCCCTTTAATCTCGTTTTTTTTAGCTCGCTCCACCACTCCGCTTCCCCATTAATAATATAGAATGTCTCTTCTGCTGCATGCTTCCTTGGTCCGTAAACTACGCCCTTAGTTTGAAGCCAGAGTCCAACCCTAACTGTCTCATTAAAATACAAGCTATCAGGGCCAACCAGTTCACACATAGGCATTTGATTTGCTAAATCCTCAGGAATTCTTCCCTCTCTAAGATCAGAACCTCCCCACTTGATAAAGGGTGAAGCCTCTAAAATCAACGAATTTAAAGGGTGCTCATTAATCATTAAGGAAGAATTAACTTTTTTAGAAAATGCACTCTCAAACCTTTTAGGGTTGTCAATTAATCTAGAAGCTTCGATTAGAGCTTTGGCTGCCTGATTACCACCATAGCGCTTTTCTGCAGAAAAAACATCTGCCAAGGCTAAGAACAGTTTGATTAGAGGGTGCATAATAACCCCGCAAGCTTTTTTTAGATAGAAATTATTTAATAGTAATCTCTATACTAAACTAATTTAGTTCTGATTAGATCTAATTACCATATAAATAAGTTGGGAGCCATAAAACAATCTGCGGGAAGATAATAATCAGCGCCAATCCAACGACCTGTATTACCATAAATTGCATCATGCCTTTATAAATATCTGATAAATCCCACTCTGGAACCACACCCTTTAAGAAGTAGGCCGAAAGTGCCACAGGCGGTGACAACCAAGCAGTCTGTAGATTTACAGCCACAAGAATTCCAAACCAGGTTAAGTTAAATCCTAACTGCTCAACTAAAGGCAAAATAATTGGAATAATGATTAGTACAATTGGCACCCACTCTAATGGCCAAGCTAATAAAAAAATTAAGGCCATAATTATCAATAACAAAACTGTTGGTGGCAGATCAAGCAACATCAAATACTCTGTAATCATGGTTGGAGTCCCCAACCTTGAAAATACTGAGCCAAAAAAGTTTGAGGCACAAACCAAAATCATGATTAAAGTTGTAATCTCTAAGGTCTTTAATAAAGCCTCTCTAAAAGATTTAAAGGTTAGCTTTCTGTAAGCTAAAGTTAACACTATTGCTCCAACAGCGCCCATTGCAGCACCTTCTGTAGGTGTGGCCCATCCTGCTAATATACTTCCAAGTGACGAACCAACCAAAAGAACAGGAGGAACCAGTCCTTTAAAAAACTCAACCCAGACTTCTTTCATAGTTTCAGGTATAAGATCATCAGGAACAACAGGTCCCAATGATGGATTTAAGTGGCATCTAATAAGCGTGTAGCCAGTGTAGAGAACTGCCAACATCAAGCCCGGCATAATCGCTGCAGCAAACAGATCGGTTACTGGGACGTTTAAAATTGGTCCCATAACAACTAGCATAATACTTGGTGGTATCAAGATGCCCAAAGTACCTCCGGCTGTAATTGTGCCAGCAGCCAATCGAACATCATACTTCGACCTATTCATTGTCTTGGCAGACATAATTCCCAAGATTGTAACCGATGCACCTACAATACCTGTTGCAGCTCCAAAAATTGTTGCAACAAAAAGAACAGCTACAAATAAAGAGCCTTTGGTTTTAGCAAGAGCCATCTGAACAGATGTGAATAATCGCTCCATCAGGTTGGCTTTTTCCATCAATATACCCATAAAGGTAAATAGTGGTATTGCTGCAAGTGTCTGCTCCATCATACTCCCAGAAAACTGGAAGGTCATTAAGTAAAAAACAAGATCTCCGAAACCTAAATAGCCGAAGAAAACACCTAAAAAGATTAAAGTAAATGAAATTGGAAAGCCAATAAAAATGGCGAACAGCATCGTTAAAATTAACAGTATGCCTAGTACTTCTGGAGTCATGGCCATCTCCTATTTCTTATAGCATACACGCACTTGAGTGTCTCCGAAATTCCTTGAATTATAAGTAAAACAAGTCCTATAAATAAAACACTCTTGATTGGATACAAAAGAGGCATCCATGAAGTATCCATACCCCTTTCCATTATCGACCAAGACTTATAAGCATATTTGTAACATGCCCACGCAGCGCCAATCAATCCAGGAAAATAAAACAATATATATAAAGTTAAGTCTATAGTTGCCTGGGATTTAATAGACCAATTTCGATACATAAAGTCTGCTCGAATATGAACCCCTTTTGAGAGTGCATATCCAGCGCCAAGCATAAACATAGCGCCCGCAAACATTCTGCTGATATCGTATGCCCAAAATGTTGGAGAAGCGAAAAAGTGCCTACCAACAACCTCAATAAACATAGCAACAAAAACAGGCACAGTGAGCCAGCATGCGAATTGACCAACTCTAAGACTAAAAAGATCAATACCAAGAATTGTTTTTGCCATGTACTTAGGCATATCGTCAGGCATGACACCGGTATATGACCTGCCTTCAGCGATCATTTCATCTGTAATATCTAATTGTCCAATATCTTCCTCTTCCGACATAATATGCGCCTAAAAAATTACCCTAAAATCTTACGACATTGTAACAAAACTCAAGGGTTAAAAAAATAATAACCCATTAATTATAGGCATTTGCTGGTTGCAGGATAAAGGAGAACCTGAACCAGCTAAGCCGTCCTACGGTTACAAAAAAAGTTGCCAACAGTAATTAACTATTGGCAACTCAATTTACAAGTCTTACGATGAATCTTTACTTCAATGTCTCAGCAAACGCTAGACCTAGCTTAGCATTAGACGCTTGAGCTCCCGACCAGAAAGGTACCGCAATCTTTGCGAAGTCTTTCTGTGATTGCCATACCTCAGCAAAAAACTCATTCTCTGCAGCGTTCTTTGCAAGAGTTGCATTCGCAGCAGCCATGTACTCAGAGAAGTAGTCATCTGGAGTATCCATTAGCTTAACACCATGGTTATTTAACAAGTCATCCAAAGCTTTACCGTTATTGTAGATACGGTGTGACAGTGAGTCAATTCTTGCCGCTCTAGCAGCAACTTCAATTGCTCTTTGATCACTAGAAGAAATTGCATCCCATTTATCACCATTGATATACATATCTGCATTCACAACATTCTGGTGTAGTCCTTGTAAGTAGTAGTACTTAAGAACTTTTTGGAAGCCAAAGTCTCTATCAGGCTCTGGGCAACACCATTCTGCTGCGTCAATAACGCCTTTTTCAAGTGCAGGCAGAATATCACCACCACCCATAGCAACAGCTGCGACACCAATATCAATGTAAGTTTGACCTGGAATTCCTGGAGGTGCACGGAATCTCAGCTTACGGAAATCATCCATACTATTAATTGGCTCTTTAAACCAACCAAGTGCCTCAGGACCAACTGGCTGCAACATTAAACCATGAACGTTCACGTCCATTTCATCCCAAAGTCGCTCGTAAAGCTCTTTACCACCAGCGGCATGGAACCAAGAAAGCCATGCGATATTATCAATACCTACACCAGCGCCAGCAATTGGAGAGCCAAACAGCATTGCTGCTGGATGCTTACCAGACCAGTAGTGCGTCCATGCAAATCCGCCATCAAGTAAACCTGCGTCCACTGCATCTATAATATCAGAGTTAGGAACAACAGAACCACCCGGAAGAACCTCTATTGTTACCCTACCATTCGTCAAGGCAGCAACATCTTCAGCAAAATCTCTAACATACCCAACCTCACTACCGGTAGAGTTTAATACAGATTGAATTTTTAAATTGACCGCCATAGCGCTTGAACTAGCAGCAAGCAATGCTATAGATGTCAAAAGAACAACTTTATTTCTAAACATAAAAATCTCCTATCTTATCTATTAAATAAAAACAATTTTGATAATGCAATAAGAAAAAACAACTTAAAGCATTTAATCAAACTCTAGTATACATCAATTGATATATATGTTTACATCTATTTATAAAAAAATAAATTATTGAAACTACAAATAAACCACCAATCGAAAGGCACATACTACACTGCTATGAAGATTAGAAATGTTTTAAATTAACTTAATTTGCATAATTTATGCATTTTATTAGTTTTTTTAAATAAATTATTTGATGTAATGATAATATAAATAAACTGGATAGCTTTGATCACAAAATTCTAAAAATCATAGCTCCCTCTCTAATAACTAACCATTCAAATAATATATATAATTTAGTTAACAAAATAAATAGATTCACCAAAGTTTACTTATAATTAAAATATAATTTACATCATTTAAATTTTAAGTAATTCCATCTAGATTATTCTCAATCCATAAAATAATTTACTAAGAAATATATATGCAAGAGAAATACGATTACATTATCGTTGGAGCAGGATCTGCTGGTTGCCTTCTAGCGAATAGACTTTCAGCTAATCCAAATAATAGCGTCTTGTTAATTGAGGCCGGTCGAAAAGATAATAATCTCTGGCTCCACGTACCAGTTGGCTATTTCAGAACCATGAATAATCCGAAGTTTGACTGGATGTACAAACTAGAAAAAGACAAAGGGTTAAACAATAGAAGAATTGATTGGCCTAGAGGTAAAGTTCTTGGAGGATCTAGTGCACTAAATGGTCTACTATATATTCGAGGTGATCGACATGACTATGATAATTGGAAAAGACTAGGCAACAAGGGTTGGGGTTACGATAAAGTACTTCCATATTTTAAAAAATTTGAATGTCAAGAAAATGGTGAAAACGAATACCATGGTGTCGATGGTGAATTAAAGGTCTCAAACCTAAGACTAAAACGAGAAATAGCGGAGCTCTTTATTCAGGCTTCGCAAGAAATAGGGATACCCTATAACCCAGATTGTAATGGTGAGCAACAAGAAGGTGTTGGATACTTCCAGCAAACCTCGTTTAAGGGATTTAGAAAGAGCTCCTATAGATCTTTTCTTAATAGAAAAATAAGAGGCAGAAAAAATTTAACAATCGTTACCAATACTCAGATCAGTAAACTTATCTTTGAAGACAAAAGAGTGATTGGAGTAAATTGCATTCAAAGTTACAATCAGCCCGATAAAACCATTTATGCAAACAACGAAGTGATATTATCTGCAGGCTCTATTAGTTCACCTCAAATATTGCAGCTATCTGGAATTGGTGATGCAAAACAATTAGAGAAACTTGGAATAGATGTTGTTCACAATAACCCAGCGGTTGGAAAAAATCTACAGGATCATTTGCAAGTGAGGATGGTCTTTAAAACAAATACCAGAACCCTGAACGATGAGCTAAACACTTGGTGGAAAAAAGCCTTGATTGGCTTGCAATATTTTCTCTTTCGAACTGGACCTTTAACGCTAAGTGCGAGTCAAGTTTACGTTTTTACTAATACTTCTCTGGATGGATCAAGACCAAATATTCAATTCCATATGCAGCCATTAAGTGCAGATAAACCAGGCGATGGAGTACACCCTTTTTCAGCATTTACAATGTCTATTTGTAATCTTCGTCCTGAAAGCAGAGGAGAGGTTACTATTAATTCTGCAGACCCAACTCAGCTACCTAAAATCATTCCTAACTATCTCTCTACAGAGAGTGACAGAAAAATTGCTATTGACTCTATAAAGGTTGCCAGAAAAATTGCAGAAGCTGACTCATTAAAAAAACATATCCTTGATGAATATGTTCCTGGACAGTCTTTCATTTCTGACGAAGAGTTACTTGAGGCAGCTAAAAACAATAGCCAAAGTATTTATCATCCCGTTGGAACTTGCAAAATGGGTGATGATGAAAATAGTGTTGTCGATGAACAATTAAAAGTTCATGGGAT
>JAQWLF010000171.1:0-7892 GCA_029247465.1 Candidatus Thioglobus sp. | reverse complement strand
CAGCCAGGAAGCCAGCAGCTAAGAAGCCAGCAGCTAAGAAGCCAGCAGCTAAGAAGCCAGCAGCTAAGAAGCCAGCAGCTAAGAAGCCAGCAGCTAAGAAGCCAGCGGCTAAGAAGCCAGCAGCTAAGAAGCCAGCAGCTAAGAAGCCAGCAGCTAAGAAGTCGGAAACTAAATAAATCAACTAAGCGCATATAGAGGAGATTACTTATGGCAATTACAGCCGCTTTAGTGAAGGAATTAAGAGAAAGAACAGGCGCAGGCATGATGGACTGCAAGAAAGCCTTAATGGAAACAAGTGCAGACCTAGAGGCAGCAATTGACCTAATGCGAGCGTCGGGTGCAGCCAAGGCAGCTAAAAAGTCCGGGCGTGTTGCATCAGAAGGCCTTGTAAGCCTGACTATCAGCGATGATAACAAAAACGCTGCAATTCTCGAAGTCAACTCTGAAACAGACTTTGTTACAAAAGGCTCCGCCTTTATCGACTTTGTTGGCGCCTTAGGAATTCTTGCATTAAAGAATAAGCCTGAGTCTCTTGAGGCTTTTTTAAGCCAAACTTTAAGTTCTGGCGAAACAGTTGACGAGGCTAGACAGGGCATTATAGCAAAAATTGGTGAAAATGTTTCTGTCAGAAGGCTCCAGATTGTTACTACAGAAAATGGCGTATTAGGCGCTTATAAGCATGGCGAGCGCATTGCTGTCCTTACTGTTTTATCTGGAACAGACAGTGAGTTAGCTAAAGATATAGCAATGCATGTTGCGGCCTCTAAACCAGAGTGTGTCAGCGAAGACCAGCTTTCAAGTGAACTGGTTGAACGTGAAAAAGCAATCTTTATAGAGCAGGCTAAAGAAAGCGGGAAGCCAGACAACATAATTGAAAAAATGATTGTTGGCAGGATGAAAAAATTTGTCAACGAAGTTACTCTTTATGGACAAGCGTTCGTTAAAGATCCAGACACCACAGTTGGATCTCTTGTTAAGTCTAAAGGTGCAGAAGTTGAATCTTTTATTCGCTATGAGGTTGGCGAAGGAATGGAGAAGAAAGAGGACAACTTTGTTGAAGAGGTTATGGCACAGGCTCAAACATAACACCTAACAAATTTAATTAAAAAGGCGCCTGCGAGCGCCTTTTTTTGTTCAGTTCATGCCAGTTTATATATTGGCTTTATCCTTAATAATGAGCTTCATTATTGCTGGCATTAAGAAAAAATCAGCCACTAGTGCAACTAAAATTGCACATGCAGTTAAAACACCAAAATCAAACATATTGTTCATTTGTGAAAATGTCAAAACTAGAAAGCCAAGTGCGAGCACTATTGACGTCAAGGTTATTGCTCTGCCGGTGCCCATAAGCGTTAATCTAACAGCCTTATCAACGTCGTTATACTGAAGTTCATAACGCCTAAAGTTGTGCATAAAGTGTACTGTATCATCTACAGCTAATCCAAGAGCGATTGCACCAATTAATAGCGTAAACATGTCAAGAGGCATCTTAAAAATAACCATGATGGTTGACAGAAATATAATCGGCAGGAGGTTTGGAATCATACTAATAAGACCAATTTTTAAATTGCCAATTAGAAGCACCATTAATACAGTAATTAATGAAAAAGCCAATATGTAACTGGTTGCGCTGCTATATATTGCCTCTTCAAAGGTAACCGTCATCAGGGTTCCAATGCCCGTAAAAGAAACCGAAGCAAGTGCGCCAAACTCTTTATCTAGATATGTCTGCGCCCTGTCAATAAATATTTTTGCTTCGAGCGAATCGATGAATGGTGTTTTAAGCGTTAAGCGTGCTTTAGAGTAGTTGGCATCAACAAGGCTGTTAAGGTCTCCGTTTCCACTGCTTTCAAAAAGCAAGAACTCTTGAGCAATCAGGTCTGGGTTATTCGGAATAGAATAGTATTCTTCTCTATTTTCATTAAGCGCTTTATTTGTTTCCTTAATGATATCGATAAAACTAATAACTTTTCCAACAAACATGTTACCACTAGTAATGGAGTCTATGTTTTTCGACACATCATCTATCTTTCTTAAAAGCTCTGGATTATAGAGGCCATTGGTTTTACCAGTATCGACAACCACCTCTAGCGTAAGAGCGCCTGCTAAATTTTCGTCTACAGTTTCTGTTGCAACGCGAGCAAAGTTGTCTTCAGGCAGCCACTGAAGCGGGAAATGAGAAAACCTAAGCTGGGTGGCAACGACAGCTGCAAATATTATTAATATGGCGCTTATTGCAACTATTAGCTTTGGTCGCCCAGTGCCGATCTTGCTTATACCAAGAAGCACTCTGTCCATTAAGGTGTTACCCTCTGCGTCAGATTTTTGCTCTAGATGGGTAAAGTTTGTTTTTGCTATTAGTGCAGGAAGGAAAACAAGGGTAAACAACAGTCCAACTAAAACCCCGCTGCTCGCAAAAACACCAAGGTCTGCCACAGGAGCGACGCCAGAAAACGAAAACGACCACAGCCCTGCTGCAGTTGTTAGAGAAGTCATAACAATCGCTAAACCAGAATGTCCCATTGCGTATCTCAGAGAGGCCTTCTTGTCTTTTGTGCGCATAAGGTCCTTATAAAAAATTGCCAACAGGTGAATAGCCGCACTGGTAACAACTGCCAGTAAAAAAGTAGGCATAATCTGTGTTGCCATTGTGAACGGCGCTGAAAAAATTGCCATCAATGAGACGGTAGTTATAAGCGTCAAGCCAACGCATATTAACGGCAAAAACACTCCAGAAATACGCCTGAAAAGAGCATACAAAACTATCATAATTATAACCATCATAAGGCTAATAAAAACCACCGCATCATTCATTAAGGCCTGCTTAAATATTCCGGCTATTGCTGCAGATCCTGATAAATATATTTCAAAATTGTCGTCATTAAAGCGCTCCATTATTTGCTGTGTTTTTAAAATTATTTCATCGTTTTCAGCATCGCTTAAATAGAGCCTAGAGCCGCTTTGATCAACTTGAGCTTCGGCATCAAAATCTAGGAACTCATCAAAATCTAGGGGCTCATCAAAATCTATATTTACATCCTCACTTATTGCTTCTGCATTGGAATAAGTTTGTGTATCTATAGTAACCGTGGTCATTGTAAAGTCTTCGCTGTAGAGCAGGTTTTTATAAAAACTGTTATTTGTAATCGTTGACCTAAGCCTTGCCATGTCCTCTTGAGTTTCAGGCAGGTCATCAATCAAAGGCTCTACAATCAATTCGCCTTCTATTCCAAAAGTATTCCTTGCATTGATTAACGAATCAACGCCCTTAATATGAGGAAGCTCGTCCTCCAATACGCTATGAAAGTTGTCAAGTTTTTTCAGAAAACCTAGATTAAATATACTGTCAGTTTTAACAGCAATCATGAGCTTTTCATCTCGCCCAAACTGATCTCTAAAGACGTCATACTCAATCCGCATTGGATTAGTCTTATGCAAAAACCCTTCAGTTGAGGTGTCCATTTTTAGTGTCGGCAACTGTGATCCGAGAGCCCCCACAAAAAGCACGACAATAAGAATTGCTTTTGTCGCGTTATCGTATAGCCAATCTGAGAAGGACTCGAACTTATTTTCTGCTTTAGTACGCCAATTCATTGCTTTCATTCGTTAGTTAATAAAATATGGAAACGTGTTTGCGAGTGGAGCTCGCTTCCTATAAAGGCTCTATAACAGCGCCTTGATTCTTATCTTGGTCTTGATTGTTTTTCATAACTCGCCAGGACACATAGAGGCCACTACCAATAATAATAACTAAGCCAAGTATCGCCTGAAAGTTGGGCATAAATCCAAAAACTAAATAGCTCAAAATTATAGCGCCAACAATCTCAAAATAATTAAATGGGCTTAATTCAGAGGCGCTAGCAAACTCAAAAGCCTTAATAATCATAAAGTGAGATGCTGCTGCAAACAAGCCCATTGCTGCGCCCAATAAAAAACCCCTTAAGTCAGGCGCCGTCCATGAAGAGATCGCTAAAGGAGTCATTATAAGCATCCCAACCATGGCAGAGTAAAATAGTGTCAGCACTGGTGGCGCTCGAAATGATAGTTTTTTAGTGAAAATAATATAAAGCGCATAACACACTCCTGCAATTACAGCTAATAACAAGCTTGGCTGAAACTGCTCGCTATTTGGCTGCAAAACCACCACCACACCTAAAAACCCTATTGATACTCCAACTCCAATATACAAATCAAAGCGCTCTCCTAACATAAAAGGAGAAAGAACTGCAACAACTAGTGGTGAAATAAACAGAAGCGTAAGTGCGTTAGGAATAGGGTTAGATTTGATTGCTGCAAAAAAGAACAAGGTCGCCATTGTCAGCATTAAACCTCTTAAGAATTGGAGGCCAGGGTTTTCGGGCATTTTTTTCCACTTAACTTTTTGCCAAAAAATTATTGGCAGTAACCAAAAAGCGTGGAAAAAAAACCGCATCCAAGTAACCTGCATTACAGAGTAGTCTTCACTTAAAAGCTTGGCAAAGACATCTAGAAAAGGAACGGTGCTCATGCCTAAAAGCATAAGGCCTATGCCCTTAAGTACAGTTTTATTAGAAAAATTCATAAGATTAACCTTAAGAAACTGTGCTGATTGTACAACAACAAATACAACAAGCAAGGATTAATAATACTAAGGCGTGTACGCTAAGATTTTTTTCTTATTGCCTTGAATGTTTTTTGTCAGTTTAGAAGAGATGGCGACTGGCTCTAAATTTGCATAGTCTTCATGGTTTTTTGCTACTGTCTCTGAATCATATAAGTAATTAACCATGATGCCCCAAGAGTCTTCTAACGCCAATTTATTGGTGTTCGCCTCTAAATGAATTTGATTAAGAGAAGCCCCATTTCCGAGATGGAAGTGAGCAACTGAGTTTATTGCTTGGCCGCTTTTACGTTTCACTTGGGTTATATAATAATAGGCAACTCTGGCCAAAGCTAATTGATTTGGCTTGCTGTTTCCGCAGCACTCCTGAATGTCTTTGGCTATGTTTTCTGGCAACTCCTTATCTCCTGACAGCATGTTTTGTTCAGCCCATTTTTTTAATCCAGGAACTGGAGAAAGGGTAATAAATTGCCTTACTTGTTTAAGCTCTTGCTCTATTTCAGCTACCACTTGTTTAATAAGGAAGCTGCCGAAAGAAACATTTTTTAAACCCATTTGACAATTAGAAATTGAATAAAAAACTGCTGTTGAGGCGCTGAGCGGATTGATAGGCTTAATATTCTTGTCTAGTATTGACATAATTGAGCTCGGCGCCTCGTTTAGTAAGGCGACCTCAATAAAAATAAGTGGCTCATTTGGAAGGGCTGGATGAAAAAATGCATACAGCCTTTTATCGGCAGCTGCCACCCTGTTGTGCAAATCATCCCAGTCAGATATATCATGAACAGCCTCATACTCCATAATTTTTTCTAGTACTTGTGCGCTTGTAGACCAGTCAATACGCTCCAGCCTCAAGAAGCCTCTGTTGAACCAAGACCTAAACAAATGAACAAAATCCGCATCAAGTGGATTTAATTCAGGGGATTTTTTTAAAGACCTTAGAAGAGACTCTCTCATCTTTAATAATACTGCTGTCCCATTTGGGACTTGATTTAACCTTCTTAGAAGCTCATGGCTTTTTGGTTCAGCTAATTTATGTAAGGCTCGAAGTTGCTTTTCATTGTCAATGCGAAGCCCTCCTATCGCTTTTCTTAGTTCTGCCTTGTTCGCGCTGAACTGACTGAGCATCAAGGAAAAGAAATGTTTTTTTTGTTCATCAGTGAAAGTGACAAAATCATCTAAAATTATTTTTGCAAGCGAGAATAGTGTTGCCTCACTATTATTGCTTACTAGTTGATGACAAAGGCTGATTAGGCTTTCTGGACTAGAAGACTTTTTGTTTGATTTTCCTTTTCCAATTCGCTGTATAAAGGTGTTTAAAAATTTTAGATGTTGACTCATATAAACCCAATTTAGTTTTAGTTAAAAAGATCTTTGGCTGCTTTTGCCTTTGTTTTATTGTCTAGGGAAATTTCTCCATCAAGCAAAAAAATTAAAACAGAGGGTGGTGCCGTCGGACGGAGTCGAACCGTCACAGCTTGCGCTACAGCCCCCTCAAGGCTGCGTGTCTACCAATTTCACCACGACGGCTTTGATTAGTTGCTAGGTATTTCGCTTGTATTAGAGTCAGCAGAATCATCACTCATAGTATTTTCAGACATAATGCTTTGCCCTGAGTCTGAAGCAGCTCTTTCGGTTGTTGCAAAATATGCAAGACTAATGCTGGTAATAAAAAACCCTATTGCTATGACTGCTGTTAGTTTGTATAAGAACGAGTGAGCTCCTCTCGCGCCAAAAACAGAGCCTGCTGCGCCAGAACCAAAAGCAGCGCCAGCATCTGCCCCTTTACCATGCTGAATTAAAATAAGCCCAACAAGCCCCAAAGCCAACAACACATGGGCCACTAAAATTATTTGAAATGTCATATTAACCTGCCTTACAAATATGTAAAAAATCTTCCGCTTTAAGTGCCGCACCGCCAATTAAACCACCGTCAATGTCGGGACATGCTATTAACTCATTAGCATTTCCAGCATTCATACTACCGCCATACAAAATTGGTGTGGTTTGTGCAATTGTTTCGTTGCTTTCTCCTAGAAGACTGCGAATAAACAAGTGTACTGATTGTGCCTGTTCAGGGCTTGCTGTAACCCCTGTACCAATAGCCCATACCGGCTCATAAGCAACAATAATATTATTAAAAGCGTTGATGCCTACTAGCTCAATAACAGCATTAATTTGCTCAGCAACAACAGTTTCTGTTTTTCCATCCTCTCTTTGCTCTAATGATTCTCCAACACAAAGCAGGGGGATTAGGCCAGCTTCTAAAGAGGCTTTAACCTTTTCAGCAACAATAGCGCTTGTTTCTCCATAAAAACTTCTTCGCTCAGAGTGTCCAACAATAACATGCTTTGCGCCAAAGTCTTTAATCATGCTTGCGCTTACTTCTCCAGTGAATGCGCCCGATGCATTTATATTAAGATTTTGAGCCCCAAGCATTATTTCACTGTCTGCAATCAAGGACTCAACCTGAGATAAATAAGGAAAAGGCGCGCACACTAAAACTTCTGATTTAACGCCGTCCATCCCAGATAAAATGCCCGCCATTAGTTTTTTAACAGACTCTTTGCTGGCGTTCATTTTCCAGTTTCCAGCAACAATGGTTTTACGCATACTTTTCGCGACTAATAAAAAGAGGGCAATGTTACGCTAAAATACCAAAAAAATCAATTGACAGCGCCTCTTGCTTAGGTATTTTTAATAAATTTAATTTTGCTTAAGTTGCGGCATTTCACGCATAAAAATTGCCTTCTCAATTTCTTGCTCTGAAGCCTCAAAGTTTTCAGCCGCAAGGTGTCCTGAAAAAATAGCATCAGCTATAAGGCCTGGAGCCTCAGCGTCTCCTATTAATTGAATGTGTCTTGATCCATTTTCTTGTTTAATTAATTGATTATAGAGCGTGTCATTTGGTGAGCGCTCAGTAACAAGTATCAGTGTTTTACAAGCGATGTTTATTTTATCGCCAGTAAAAACACATCGCGATTCTAAATTATTTCCTTTGGCAAGCGCTATGGTTTTATTGGCGATTATTTTGACTTTTTGTTTTAATAATGACTCTTGTATTCTTGTTTGTTCTAAGGTAGACACAGTCCATGGTGACACCACGCTTGCCGGGGTTACAAAAGTAATTGCATGCCCTTCTGCGCTGTGCTGGTCTGCAATAACTCCTGCCAAATAGCCTTGGTCATCGTCATAAATAACAACCGGCTCTTGGATTGGACTGCTTCCTCTTATTGCCTCCACTGGAGATAGTACTTGAATTTCGTCAAGCCCAGTAATTGCTTTTCTTTGG
>JAQWLF010000136.1:0-5007 GCA_029247465.1 Candidatus Thioglobus sp. | reverse complement strand
CTTTCATGAAAGCCCTCTTTTTCAAACAACCTGTTTGCATAGGCAGTAATTGGCGCTGCTTTTTCACCTAACGATATCCCCAGAAGATCAAGGCGCCAGAGTATTGGCGCGATACATGCATCAACCAATGTCATTGTTTCGCTTTTAAAGTATGGTTTGTGAGAAAACAAGGGCAATAGCTCTATAAGATTCCCATTAAGAGTTTTTCTTGCTGCATTGGCGTCTTTCTTGCCTCCATTAAGAATGGTATCGACAAGCCCATACCAGCAACCCTCTGCTCGAGTAAAGCGATATATTAGGAGTCTTTTTTCAGCCTTTTCAATGGGATCAACAGGCAACAGAGGAGGGAATGGAAAGCGCTCATCTAGATACTCCATAATAACAGAGAGGTCGTATAACACCATACCCCTGTCAAATAGCGTGGGAAGTGTCTGACAGGGGTTAAGCTCTAAGACCTCTTCAGGCATTTCATCAAGCTTAGCCTCTAGGACTTCTCTCTCAATAGATTTATGAGCCATGATAAAGCGAACCGCATGTGACTCCAGCTCTTGAGAGTGAGAGTAAAGCGTTGTTGAGGCTGGATTAGGTTTAGTTAACATAGTTGTTTCACCAAATAAAATAATAAAATTAGCCTTTCATCTCAGAGAGGCAATAGAAAAAGGATTTTATCAGAAATTAATCACGGGGACGCCAGATGCCATATTTGACGTCTTTCCAGTACTCTTTTTTAAGTAAGAAAGTAAGTATAAGCAAAATTCCTAGGAAGAGCAGCACCCATTTTCCCAGTTTCAATCGAATTAGTTTTGCTGGCTCGCCTACATAGTCCAGGAAGTTTGTTATGTCTCTAATATTTTGTTCAAAGTCCGCTTCAGTTTGACTTTGCTTTAACGACCACAATACGTCCGGCATAGAAGCATTAACAAGAACAGAGTTGTTTACCCCAAAGATTCTCGAATCGTCTTCATAAAAGCTTTTTAAGTAGGTATAAATCCAGTCAGTTCCTTTTGATCTTGCGACCAGAGACAAGTCCGGAGGCGTGCCTCCAAACCATTTTACTGCAGCATCTTCTGGCATTGCTGTTGTAATTGTTTCGCCAGGCTTGTTGCCAGCAAACATTAAATTTTCAGCAACTAATTCGTCGCTGAGTCCTAGGTCTTCTCCTATGCGATTGTATCGCATAAAGCTAATGGCATGACATCCAGAGCAATAGTTCATAAAGAGTTTTGCGCCATTTTGAAGTGAGGCCGTATTTGATATGTCGGTGTCTGCATGATCTAAGTGAATTTTGCTAGAAGCATGAATATTAAACGAAATAACGATTAGCGATAGAGCCAGATTGATTATAGTATTGTTTTTCATAGCCTACTCCGTAACCCTTTCTGGCACCTCTTTGGTTTTCCCTATTGAGGTGTACCAAGGCATTAAAATAAAAAACGCAAAATATAGGGCCGTAAAAACACGAGCTAACAGCGCGTTTAAGGGGGTTACCGGCTGTACACCAAGCCACCCCAACATAATAAAACTAATAACAAAGACACCAAGCACCCACTTATATATAGGGCTACGGTAGCGAATAGATTTAACAGGGCTTCTGTCTAGCCAAGGCAAAGCAAACAATATTAATATCGCTGCTCCCATTGCTAAAACGCCCGGAAATTGCGAGCCGAACATCGGCGGAATGGCCCTTAGAACTGAATAAAAAGGCGTTAAGTACCATAGAGGCGCAATATGTTCTGGGGTTTTAAGTGGGTTCGCTTCAATGAAGTTTGCGTGCTCAAGGAAGTATCCATTAAGGGCAGGCGCGTAGAACACTACAGCACAAAGCAACCATAAAAATGCGACAACACCAAGGGTGTCCTTAACGGTGAAATATGGGTGGAACGGTATACCATCCTTAGGTATTCCGTCCTTGTCTTTGTTTTTCTTTATTTCAATGCCATCAGGGTTGTTAGAGCCAACAGCATGGAGTGCGACGATATGTAGAAAGACAAGCACAACTAAAATAAGAGGCAGTGCAATTACATGTAAAGAAAAGAATCGATTTAAGGCGGCATCTCCCACTGCATAATCTCCCAAAAGCCAAACCAAAAGGTCAGGGCCAATAACTGGAACCGAGCCAAATAAAGAGATAATTACCTGCGCGCCCCAAAATGACATTTGCCCCCATGGCAAGACATAGCCAAAAAAAGCCTCCGCCATTAGAGCAACATAAAGCACCATTCCCAGTATCCATATTAATTCCCTCGGCCCTTTATAAGAGCCATAAAGAAGGGCGCGATACATGTGAAGATAAATTACGATAAAAAATGCCGAGGCGCCTGCCGAGTGAAGATAGCGTATTAGCCAGCCCCATTCAACATCTCTCATAATATATTCAACAGAGGCAAAAGCATAAGCTGAGTCAGGCTTATAGTGCATGGTTAGAAAAATCCCTGTAACTAATTGCATTCCAAGCATTAGCATTGCAAGGCTACCAAAAAAGTACCAAAAATTAAAATTTCTTGGCGTGTAGTATTCCGCTAAATGTTCATTCCAAACCTTGGTAAGGGGGAACCTTTGGTCTATCCAGCTTTGTTTGTTTTTCATAATGCGCTTTTATGTAATTTCTGGGTCAACACCAATACGAATAAGCGAGTCTGACACGTATCGGTAAGGAGGTATAACTAGATTGGTAGGAGCAGGAACGCCCGCATAAACCCTACCAGCGAGGTCAAATTTTGAGCCATGACATGGACAATAAAAGCCGCCCTTCCAGCTATCGCCACCAAGGTCAGCGGCACCTGGCTCTGGACGATAAGTAGGCGAACACCCTAGGTGCGTACAAACACCCACAATGACCGCAACACTTTCTTTGTTTTTGATAGATCTAAAGTTTGACGTTACGTAGGCAGGCTGTTGATTTTTAGAGTTGCCTGTCCCATCAGGATCATCCAGGCTCTTAATGAGCCCATCTGAGTTAAGAGCGTCAAGCGCTTTTTCGTCACGCATAAAAATCCAAACGGGTTTTTTGCGCCACAAAACACGAACAAGTTGGCCCGCCTCAAGCTTCGAAATATCAATATCAATAGGGGCGCCAGCAGCCTTTGTTTTTGCTGAAGGCTTCCATGTTGACAAAAAAGGCCAGGTCACAAAGCCAACACCTACAGCGCCAACCACACTAGTTGCCTTGGTTAAAAAGCGTCTTTTCTTTAAGTCTATTGTTTGTTCGGACATAAAAATTTTGAAAGATAATTAGGTAAAAAACCGCACTATTATAATGTAAATGATTAATATTTAAAAGCAAAAAACGACACACACTTACTATTATTTGCTTTTTTCAATTTTTATTGAAACTGACGTGGTGTGTGACAGTCCGTCTACTTGCTGAAGAATTGACAGCAGAGCCTTTTGTTGTTTCTTAGCGCGGAATGCTACAGAGGTATTTGTCGCTAACAGTGTTACCTTTTGTTCCTCAACCAAACACAATGTGAGGCCACTAAGCTTTGAAGGAAGCGCATTTTGAAAGAGCGAATTTAAATGATTATGCATTTTTGCTTTTTCAAACAATGAGCCCAAACCCCCTGCCGGCTTAAAATTTGTAAGGTTTGTTGTTGTTTTATCTTGCATATATGAGAAAATAGCCCAGTTTTATTAACTATTGTTTTTGTTACATGAGTATTATAAATAATGTTTTATCAAAAGTCCTTGGGTCTAACAACGAACGACTTATAAAAAAGTATACTGGACTTGTGGCAAAGACGAGCTCTTTTGAGCCTCAAATGCAGTCTCTTAGTGACCAAGATCTTGCTGATAAGACCAATCAGTTTAGAGAAAGACTTAATAACAAAGAAACAATAGATGATATTTTGCCGGAAGCTTTTGCTGTTGTTAGGGAGGCAAGCCAAAGATCACTTGGCTTAAGGCACTACGACGTGCAACTCATTGGAGGAATGGTTCTGAATGAGGGCAGTATTTCTGAAATGGGCACAGGAGAAGGAAAAACGCTAGTAGCAACCCTGCCTGCATACATTAATGCACTAGACGGGAAGGGCGTTCACATTGTGACTGTTAATGATTATCTCGCAACACGAGACGCTGAATGGATGGGCAAGGTGTTTTCTTTTTTGGGTCTTCAGGTTGGAGTGGCGATTTCGGGGATGTCTAGCGAAGAAAAAAAAGCGGCCTACGCTTGCGACATTACCTACGCAACTAATAATGAGCTTGGCTTTGATTATCTTAGAGACAACATGGCTTTTTCCCAAGAGCAAAAAACACAAAAAGCCTTAAACTATGCAATTATCGATGAGGTTGATTCGATCCTAATTGACGAAGCCAGAACTCCGCTAGTTATATCTGGCCCAACAGATGACCACGCAGAGGTGTATAGGGCGATAAACAAGATGATTCCTAAATTTACACTTCAAAAAGAGACAGGCGAGGGAAAAGAAATTGTGGTTATAGAGCCAGGCGACTTCACTGTTGATGAAAAACATAAGCAGGTTTATCTTTCAGACGACGGGCATGTTAAGGCTGAAGACATGTTAATTGAGGCAGGCGCCTTAGCCGAAGGCTCAAGTCTTTATGACGCTAGCAATATAATTTTGATGCAACACTTAATATCAGCCTTACGCGCCCATATTTTATTTCAAAAAAATGTTGACTATATAGTTAAAGATGACGAGGTTGTCATTGTAGATGAATTTACAGGCAGAACCATGGAGGGCAGAAGATGGTCAGAAGGCCTCCATCAAGCAATTGAAGCCAAGGAAAATGTAAGCATTAAGAAAGAAAACCAAACATTAGCTGCTATAACCTATCAGAACTATTTTAGGCTCTATGAAAAACTAGCAGGCATGACGGGTACTGCTGAAACAGAGGCGGCAGAGCTTCATGACATCTATGGGCTAGATGTTGTTGTGGTTCCACCCAATACAAAATCTTACCGTATTGACAACTCAGACCTAATATACGGCACGATGGGCGAAAAGCTTGATGCGGTAGTCACTGATATTCAAGAATGTCAAAAAA
>JAQWLF010000091.1:0-5282 GCA_029247465.1 Candidatus Thioglobus sp. | reverse complement strand
AAGCGCTTACTTTTTGGAGGTGGGGAGAATTATTCACAAGAATTATCAAAAAATATAGTACCCATAGTTACTAGACCACTAGAAAAAATTTATCCATTTCTCAAGGGAATTAAAATTGACTATGCTTGGGGTGGTAAGCTTGCAATAACAATGAATCGGTTGCCATTTTTTACAACGCTTAAAAATGATAGAGTTATATCTGCTCAAGGTTATTCAGGACAGGGCGTTGCCTTAGCAAGCTATTCGGGCAAAATTGTCTCTGAGAAAATATTAGGAAGTGGAAAGACTTTTGATCTTATGGCTAAAATTCCAAGGCAAAGTTTCCCAGGTGGAAGATTTTTACGAAACCCAAGTATGAAGCTTGGTATGCTTTATTATTCGTTATTAGACAGAATATAATGTTATTTGATGTTTTTTGAATAGAGAGATTGCATGAGTACTGATGACTTTGAGGATTTAAATACTGACCAGGCTTTTACTAAAAAAAGTCTCTATGGTAGAGATAATGAAATGACCTATGGGGGAGCGCTCAGTTTTCTTAGGCGTAAATATACGAAAAATCTAAAAGGCGTTGATATTGCAGTGAGTGGTATTCCGTATGATGCTGCAACTAGTTTTCGACCAGGCGCAAGATTTGGCCCTAAGGCAATAAGGGAGGCCTCTGTTCAACTTGCAGAATTGTTGGCTTTTCCAGATGGAATCGATCCATTTAAAACTCTAGCAGTTACAGACTATGGAGACTGTGAGTTGGATTATGGTTTTCATGGGAACATTATTTCTGAAATTGAAAATCACGCCAAAACTATATTAGATTCTGGAGCTGAAATGCTCACCTTTGGTGGTGATCATTTTGTGACTTACCCTCTTTTGAGGGCCCATGCACAAAAGCATGGCCCAATTGCGCTGGTTCATTTTGATGCTCATACAGATACTTGGCCTGATGAAGATGGAAGGCTTGATCACGGAACTATGTTTTCTAGGGCGATAAAAGAAAATCTGATTGATATTAAACATTCTATCCAAGTAGGTATAAGAACTCACAATAGTAATACAAAAGGCGTGACAATTCTTGATGCGCCATGGGTTCATGAGAATGGTGTTGATAAAGTGATTAAAAAAATAATTGACGTTGTTAAAGATCAACCAGCCTACCTAACATTTGATATAGATGGTCTTGACCCGGCATATGCGCCTGGAACTGGAACCCCTGTCTCAGGTGGGTTAACGTCTGCACAAGCATTAGGTATTGTAAGAGGATTAGAAGGTTTAAACTTTATTGGCGCTGATGTTGTTGAGGTTGCTCCAGCCTATGATCATGCTGAAATTACAGCTATAGTTGCAGCTACCATTGCACATGACTATCTAGTGATTAGGGCTAAACAAAAAATGAAACAAAAGTAATAATTTAACTCTCAAAGAATATGATGAAAATAGGAATACTTTTAGTAGGAAGGGCATCTGAAGATTTAGTAGATGAGTATGGTACCTACGCAGAAATGTTGATTGCTTTAATTAATACTGAAGAACAAGTATTTGAATTTAAAACATTTAATATTCTTGATGACGAATTTCCTAAAGATCATCTTGAGTGCGATGGCTGGATTGTTACTGGCTCTCCGCATGGTGTTTATGAGGATCATTCTTGGATTCCAACTGTCAGCCGACTGATTAATACTGTCTATGAAGCTAACCTTCCGATCTTTGGTGTTTGCTTTGGACATCAGTTGATTGCTCAGGCGCTTGGTGGCCATGTTGAAAAATCTGAGAAGGGTTGGGGTTTAGGTTTGCATACCTATCAAGTCAATAATAAGCCAGATTACATGTCTAATTTGTCAGAGGAAGTCACCTTAAACATCTGTCACCAGGATCAAGTTTTACGACCCCCTCAGGGCGCTACCGTTTATGCGAAGTCAGAATTTTGTGAAAATGCTGGTTTCTATATTAAAGACAAGGTGCTGACTATGCAGGCACATCCTGAATTTTTAGTTGATTTTACAAAAGCACTTCTTACTGCTCGAAGAGATGTAACTATTCCGAAAGAGTTTGTTGATCCGGCTTTGGTTGGACTTAAAAATAATCCTGATAGTGTTCAGTCAAATGAGTTTGCTAAGACCATCAGGCAGTTTTTCTTAGCCTAGTTAATCTTATTAAAAGCTTCAGTCGCTTTGTCTGTAATATATCTTCCAATTGGTATTGCTGAGGTTGCTGCTGGAGAGGGTGCGTTACACACGTGAATTGAGCGCCTACTTTCTGCAAAAAGAAAATCATGCACCAGAGTTCCATCTTTTAAGACTGCCTGAGCACGAATTCCTGCAGGGTATGGCTGAAGATCTTTAAGCTTAATTGAAGGGCTATACTTTTGAACTTGTCTTAAGTAGCCGCGCTTAAATAGTGAATTTTTCATTTCAAGTAAGCCTGATTTGAAATGATTCTTGATTACTCTATGAAACCCTTTGAATAAGAGCATCTGAAGTGTGTCTTTTGGACTGAAATTAATATTACTATAACCTTCACGTTTAAATCCAACTACGGCGTTAGGACCAACGGTTATAGTGCCATCAATCATTTTAGTCAAGTGAACTCCAAGGAATGGTAGATTAGGGTCTGGTATAGGATAGATGAGGTGCTTAACAAGGTCATTATGAGTGTTAGGCAGTTTAAAGTATTCACCTCGAAATGGTACGATTTGAAAGTCAATTTTAATTTTAAGTAGGTTTGCTATTCGATCAGCCATTAGACCTGCACAACAGACTAAATATTTCGAGTTAAAGGTTTCAGTTTTTGTGATGACCTCTATCTTATTATTATCCTCATTAAGGTTAACTATTTCACTATCAAGCAGATAGTTACCACCCATGCCTTCATATTGTTCCGACATCTTCTTAGTGATTAGTTGATAGTTAACAATGCCAGTAGATTTAACTAAAAGTGCTCCAATTCCTTGGACGTTTGGTTCAATTTCACTTAGTTGTTTTTGATCTATAATTTCGACTTCAATTTCATTGGACTTACATCTTTCATAAAGCTCATTCATGCGATTTAATTCTATATCACTTGTTGCTACTAGTAATTTTCCGCACTGCTGATATGGGATTTGATGGAGAGAGCAGAAGTCGATTGTTTCTTTTAGACCTTCTCGACAAAATTGAGCTTTTAAGGTTCCAGGCTGATAATAAACACCAGCATGAATGACACCGCTATTGTGACCAGTTTGGTGTTGAGCAAAAGACTTCTCTTTTTCAAGGAGGAGAATGCGTTTATCAGGATGTTTTGTAATAAGTGAAAGGGCTGTTGAAACGCCAACAATACCTCCACCTAAAACTATGTAGTCGTACATTATGAAAATCTTCCCAATAATACTTCGTTTCCAGCGTAAGGTTTTGATGGCATATTAAGAGACGATACCATTTTCTCTAAGGTGTTGGATTTTTTTACTATCATAACCAAGCTCACTTGATAAGATTTTCTCGCAATGCTCTGATAGATCTGGCGACGCTGATCTATATTGCAAGGGAGTTTCGGAAAGATTGATTGGCGAAGCAATAGTGTAAATCTGTTTGCTACAATTATCAGGAATTTTCCTAACTAGATTTCTATGCTTTATTTGTGAGTGGTTAAAGACTTCTTGCAAAGTGTTGATAGGTCCGCAGGGGATATCCAATGTTTCCAATTGATTGATCCACCAAACTGTCGGCTGTGATAGAAGTATTTTACTTAAATGTTCAATAAGAGATTCTCGATTAATCACTCGTTGTTCATTGGCTTGGAAGTTGGGGTTATCTGCTAACTCAGGTCGCTCAACAAGCTGGCAAAATTTTCTAAATTGAGTGTCATTGCCAATCGCAAGCATTATTATTCCATCACTAGTATTAAAAGTTTGGTAGGGTACGATATTAGGATGGGCATTTCCTTGGCGCTTTGGATTATTTCCAGTCGCTAAATAGTTCAAGCCTTGATTCGCAAGAGTAGATACTTGAACATCTAACAAAGCGATATCAATATATTGTCCTTTATCAATATGGTTGCGTGCCATCAAAGCCGCAAGTATTGCGTTACTACAGTAGAGACCAGTCATTATATCAGTAAGCGCGACTCCTGCTTTCATAGGCTCTCCATTAGCCACGCCAGTGATACTCATCAGTCCTCCCTCACCTTGTATCATAGCGTCGTATCCGGCCCTCTCTGATGAAGGCCCAGTTTGGCCAAAACCCGTAATGGAACAGTAAATTAAATTCGGATTAAGTAATTTCAATTTAGGATAATCAAGACCATATTTGGCGAGAGCACCAACTTTAAAATTCTCAATAAAGACATCGGCATTTTTCACCAAATCCTTGATAATTTGTTGACCAGTTTTATGTTGTATATCAATTGCAATAGATTGTTTATTTCGATTGGTAGAGTGGAAGTAGGCTGCCTGAGGAGGTTGAGTGGAAGTTTTTTCCTTGATAAATGGTGGCCCCCAATATCTTGTATCGTCGCCTTTATTGGGTCGCTCTATTTTAATAACCTGAGCACCAAAATCAGCAAGCATTTGTGATGCCCATGGGCCTGCTAAAATACGGCTCAAGTCAAGAACTTTTATTCCTTTAAGTGCTCCTGTCATTAGAAAAAAGCTTGTATTCCAGTAATCGCTCTGCCTAAGATGAGTGCGTGTATATCATGCGTACCTTCATAAGTATTAACTGTTTCAAGGTTCATCATATGGCGAATAATGTGATATTCATCGGCTATTCCATATGCCCCGTGCATATCTCTAGCACTACGGGCAATATTTAAAGCCTTTCCACAGGAGTTACGTTTCATCATTGAAATAAGCTCAACAGGACAATGATCGTTGTCCATTAGGCGACCCATCTGCAAGCAGCCTTGCAATCCAAGACTAATATCAGTTAGCATATCGGCAAGTTTTTTTTGAATGAGCTGGTTGCTGGCTAATGGACGATTAAATTGTTTTCGTTCTAAGGTGTAGTTTCGTGCTGACTGATAACAGAATTCAGCAGCGCCTAGTGCCCCCCAAGCAATACCATAACGGGCTTTATTTAAACAACCAAATGGACCTGCAAGGCCGCAAATATCTGGAAAAAAGTTCTCATTGGGCACAAAAACATTGTCCATTACGATTTCTCCAGTAATAGAGGTTCGCAGTGAGAATTTACCCTCTATTTTTGGTGCCGACAATCCATCCATATCCTTTTCTAGAATAAAGCCCCGGACTTGGTCATCTAGCTTTGCCCAGACAACAAATACGTCTGCAATAGGAGAATTGGTAATCCACATCT
>JAQWLF010000084.1:0-1748 GCA_029247465.1 Candidatus Thioglobus sp. | reverse complement strand
ACACATTGCAAACTCCAAGACTGGGATGTCTTAATATTCATGCTTCTCTTCTGCCTCGGTGGAGGGGTGCAGCGCCTATTGAAAGAGCTATACTTGCAGGAGATAAAGAGACTGGTATTTCAATTATGCAAATGAATGAAGGTCTTGATACTGGGGATGTATTGCTTGAAAAAAAATATTTAATTTCAGAATTTGAAACCTCTCAAACACTTACTGATAATCTATCAAGTCTAGGTGCTGATACTATTATTGAAGCTTTAAGCAATCTATCTGATTTGAAGGCTAGACCGCAAAATAATAATGATGCTAGTTATGCAAAAAAGATTACAAAAATTGAAGCTCAAATAGACTGGAACCAGAGTGCAAAAACTATAAGTCGTATTATTAGAGCATTTAATCCTCGACCTATAGCACAAACTAACGCAAAGGCCAAACAATTCGAAAACAGCGTACTAAGAATCACTGAAGCTGAAGTTATACAAGATGAAACTATTCAAGCTCCAGGGACAATAATTGGATATGGCAAAGGCTTCTGTTATGTTGCAACTGCAAATGGTGTTTTGAGTCTAAAAAAAGTACAACTTGCTGGGAAAAAAGAGGTTTCTATTAAGGACTTTAATAACGCCTATCAATTAATAGAACTTAGTTAAAAGTAACCACACATTATCGCTCAGCAAATCCGAGCTGTCGCCAAGCCTCATAAGCCACAATTGACACGCAGTTTGATAGATTTAAGCTTCTTGAGCCATCCTGCATAGGGACAGTAATTCCATCATATTCATCCATTATTTCCTTTGGAAGACCCTTAGTTTCAGAGCCAAATAGAAATGAATCATGGCTATGATATTTAATATCAGCATAGCTTTTAGTAACCTTTGTACTTACAAAATATAGCTTAGCAGGATTAGCTTTGTCTAAGTAATCATCAAAATTTTCATATTCATAGACGCTTGCTAACTCTTTATAATCAAGCCCAGCACGTCTAAGGCGCTTATCGTTAATCTCAAATCCATACGGTTTTATGAGATGAAGATTGGCCCCCATATTTGCTGACAAACGTATTAGGCTTCCTGTATTACTAGGTATCTCTGGCTGGAATAATACTAAATTTAACATAACGCTATTTCATAGAAAATTACATTATCATCCCATAGAACATAAACCAATTATCAAAACTCACTAGTTGATATAATAACCGCCATGCAAGACTACTTAAAAATTATCAAAAATGGACTTTGGACTAACAACCAAGCATTGGTTGCTCTATTGGGGCTCTGCCCTCTTTTAGCAGTAACGAATAACGTTATTAATGCTATTAGTCTTGGCCTAGCAACAACGTTTGTACTTGTAGCTTCTAACCTTACTGTGTCCTTATTTCGAAACTATATTAGAAAAGAAGTTAGAATTCCAATCTTTGTTTTATTGATTGCATCATTTGTAACCCTAGTTGACCTTATCATGCAGTCATTCTTTTATGATATGTTTTTAATACTTGGTATTTTTGTACCTCTTATTGTTACTAACTGTGCTATTTTGGCTCGTGCTGAAGCCTTTGCTTCAAAAAACACTTGGGATAAATCAATCATTGATGGTCTTATGATGGGCTTTGGATTTAGTATGATCCTTGTTTTTTTAGGCGCTATGAGAGAAATAATAGGAAGTGGCACACTGTTTGATCAAGCCGACCTTATTTTTGGTGATTTTGGCTACAGCCTCAAAGTCACGTTTTTTGATAATTACCAAGGCAC
>JAQWLF010000080.1:0-4319 GCA_029247465.1 Candidatus Thioglobus sp. | reverse complement strand
TTTCATCCAGTGAAATCCTTTCAAATCTGAAACAATTTGTCACAGAATAGATAAACATCCTAGTATAAAATTTAGTTTTTTAAACAATAATAATTATTAATATAATTAAACCATGCTATAGAATTATTAAGGCTATTTTCTGTTCAAATGGTATAATTAATCTCTGTTTAAGGAATGACATTGAGCAAATAATTAAAAGCTCGAAACTTAAGTCATTCTCACTTTTAAATTTCAAATATGATTAAGAGAACATTATGAAAAATGCTTTCTATGCCCAATCTGGTGGTGTCACTGCTGTTATTAATGCTTCAGCTAGTGGCGTTATTGAGACAGCACGTAAATACCCAAATAAAATTGGAAAAGTATACGCAGGCGAAAATGGCATTATTGGAGCTTTAACGGAAAATCTAATAGACACATCTCTTGAGTCTGATTCAGATATTACTGCACTTAACCATACTCCATCAGGTGGCTTTGGCTCATGTCGATACAAAATGAAGTCATTGGAGGCCAATAAAGTTGAATATGAACGCTTAATAGAAGTATTTAAAGCACATGATATTGGTTATTTTTTTTACAATGGTGGTGGTGATTCGGCAGATACTTGCCTTAAAGTTTCCCAACTATCAGAAAGTATGGGCTACCCAATCCAGGCAATCCATATTCCTAAAACTGTTGATAATGACCTTCCAGTAACTGATAATTGCCCTGGTTTTGGCTCAGTAGCAAAATATATCGCTGTCTCTACGATGGAGGCAAGCTTTGATGTTGCATCAATGGCTGCAACATCAACTAAAATTTTTGTACTTGAGGTTATGGGTCGCCATGCTGGCTGGATCGCAGCAGCTGGAGGTCTTGTAGACTCCTCAATACCAGTCGTCATTCTATTTCCAGAGATTGATTTTGATGAAAAGTCATTCCTCGCAAAAGTTGATAAAAATGTAAAAGAATATGGTTATTGTACTATCGTAGTCTCAGAAGGAACAAAATGGCCAGATGGAAGATTCTTAGCAGAGCAGGGGACTCGTGATGACTTTGGTCATGCACAATTAGGGGGTGCTGCGCCAGTGGTAGCAAACATAATTAAAAAGTCTCTAGGATATAAATTTCATTGGGCAGTAGCTGATTATCTTCAGCGCGCTGCACGACACTTGGCCTCTAATTCAGATGTTGAGCAGGCATACGCACTCGGTGAGGCTGCAGTTGAAATGGCACTAGATGGTAAAAATTCAATCATGCCAGCAATCATTAGAACATCCAATAATCCCTATAAATGGGAAATTGGTTGTGGTGAATTAAAAGATATTGCAAATGTTGAAAAAATGATGCCATCAAATTACATTTCTGAAGATGGCTTTTCAATAACTGATGAATGCCGTGAATATTTACTTCCACTTATTGAGGGTGAGAATTATCCTCCGTATATTAATGGACTACCTGACTATGTCGTACTGAAAAAGTCAAAAGTTGATAAAAAATTACCACCCTTTGAACTCTAACATAAAAGAAATATTATGAATATCATCTTATTAGGACCGCCAGGAGCTGGAAAAGGCACCCAAGCGGCTCATATTTGTGAAAAATTTAATATCCCTCAGATATCAACTGGCGATATGCTTCGGGCTGCAGTAAATGCTGGAACAAAAATAGGTATAGAAGCAAAAAAAGTTATTGACGCAGGCAATCTTGTTTCTGATGATATTATTATCTCATTAGTAAAAGAGAGAATAGAATCGCAAGACTGCAATAATGGATACTTACTGGATGGCTTTCCTAGAACCATTACTCAAGCAGACTCACTGAAATTAGAAGACATTAAAATCGACTATGTCCTTGACGTTCAAGTCCCAGATGAGGACATCGTAACAAGGATGTCTGGTCGTCGAGTTCATTTAGCCTCTGGAAGAACCTACCATATAGCCTTCAACCCGCCGAATCTTGAAGGCAAAGACGACCTGACTGGTGAAGACTTGATTCAACGCGTTGATGATGATGAAGATATAGTGAGAGGACGCCTAAAGATCTACCATAAAAAAACAGAGCCACTGGTTCAATACTACAAGGCTGATGCTCTTGATACCAATACTGGTACAAAGTTTATAGCTATTAACGGAGTTGGCTCTCTTGACGAAGTCAAAGAAAGGATTACATCTGCCCTAGTAAGTTAGATTCAACTAGAAATACTAGAGGACAATTTTAAATTTGACTCTCTCAGTGCCATCTTCTGAACCTTTAACAACAACCTTGTCGTTATTGATATCATAATTCAATGAATCTCCACTAAATGAATCAAAACCCTGAACAAGGTGAGCATTGCCAACCAAAAAAATCATACCTTCATTGACATTATATGTAATTAGAGTTGCTGTTGCCTCGATAAAGCGTGCTTGATTTTCTTGGCTTTGGATATATTTAGCAGGTTTTTCAAGTGTACCCTTGGCAATCATAGTTTCAACTCCATCACTGTTAGTTTGGACTTGAATGAGTTCAGCA
Organism: Candidatus Thioglobus sp.; assembly: GCA_029247465.1. GTDB lineage: Bacteria > Pseudomonadota > Gammaproteobacteria > PS1 > Pseudothioglobaceae > Pseudothioglobus. Next base: position 1,826 of record JAQWLF010000080.1, on the reverse strand, counting down.
AATAGTAAAAGTGAACCTTGCTTAACCTCAGCATTACCACTAAATTCATTGAAACCAGTAGTTTCATCAACTGTTACAGACTTTGCTTCAATTTCAATAGGTTGTTTTGCATCTTCTGGAAGTGCAAATGCAAGAGAAGTAAAAAATAGTGTAGTTACAATAATCAGTTTATTCATAAACAGCTAAAACCTCATCCATTAATTCGAGTTTTTTTGTAACAGCATCATAATTCATTTTTTTTGCCTTAATATTGGTAGCAGATGATTGGTAATGAACTGAATCATTAGACTTATATACCTCGCCTCCATTTGACTGATCTATTAAAAGGTCATAACTTTCTATTTTACTGTCTGAGAGGCCTAATATTTCAACTTCACCTAGTAATCTTATCAAATTTTTATTCATATCAGCGTCTATACCTTTTTCAGAGTTAACAGTATTATATTTCGAGACGTAAACAGTTTTTTCTTTACTTTGATATTTTTTTTCTCCCTCGGCATGACTAATGAATAAATTAGTTGTATTGATTATTGAACCAGAATCTTGCTTAATTTTTACTTTTCCATTTAAAAACATTGTATCACTATCAATACTCATATCCATTCCTTGTGCGTTAATTTTTGTATTTTCGGCCAAATAAGTAATCTCTCTATTGCTTTTAATTTGACCGCTATTAGTAAGCACAATTAAAGATTCAGTATCGATCTCATGTAAAACTCCGCTCTTGGTTTGGATGTTGACTTCACCATTAAAAAACATCTCTCCTGATTTAAGCATTTCAGCACGATTTGATGTCATTACAAGACCTTCTTGTTGAGTTTCATCAAATGTTTTAACTTTTACTTTTAGTAGTTGAACCGGGGAATCTTTATAACTAAAGTAAGTCTCAGCCTCAACAGTATGAAGTAAGATTTGGTCTTTAGAATATTCCTTAATTATAAAATTATCTATCTTTTCAAGATAAGAGTCTTCTTTAAATTCTTGATTACTAGTATCTAATTGTTCGGTTTTATTTTGTAATATTGAAATCTCCAGAATATTGTCTTGAAATAGCCATAGAATAGCAACCAAGACTATAATGAATGCAATGAATGATTGAATTTTCTTAGTTTGAAAAACTGCCATTATGTTAGATCAAAGAATACAAGGTTTATACGGAATTACGCCAAACAACAATCTGAATATAGCACTTATTGAGCGTACATTCAACGAACATAAAGTCAATATCCTCCAATATCGCCATAAAACTAATAACGATAAACTAAAGCTAGAAGAAGCAAAACGGTTGCTTGAGCTTTGCCTACAACATAATACTTTATTTATAGTCAACGATGATATCAACCTTTGCGAGAAAGTAGGTGCGGATGGTGTTCATTTAGGTCAAAACGATACTTCTATTAATACTGCTCGAGAACGACTAGGTGAAAAAGCAATTATTGGTGTATCTTGCTACAATCAATTACAACTTGCCGTTGAGGCTGAAGAAATGGGGGCTAACTATGTCGCCTTTGGTGCACTTTTCAGCTCGATAACGAAGCCTACTGCAAGTGAGTGCCCTTTATCAATAATTAAGACCGCGAAAGAAAAAATACAATTACCCATTGTTGGTATAGGAGGTATTACTTTTGAAAATCAAAGATTAGCTTTTCAAGCAGGTTGTGATGCAGTTGCAATGTTGAATGGTTTATTTTCTTAATGTCTTATAAAACAAGGAATTGATTAACAAAATAATTTACCTAGTAGACCCTTTTTGTTGGCCTCTTACCATACTCTCTTTCACTCAAAAATTGCGAAATATACCCCTGTCTTGTCCACAAAAGTTGATA
>JAQWLF010000070.1:0-19980 GCA_029247465.1 Candidatus Thioglobus sp. | reverse complement strand
AAAATAAATTCATATAAATAATCTTTATTCATTAAATCAAACATTGGGGCTACAACAACTACAGCTCCTAAAATTTCACCATTTCTGGCATAAATTGGGTTTGATGCATGCAAAAATTCAGGTTTATAAAAATAATCAATTACAACGCCTCTAGCTTTTCTAGGGCCCAATACAGGTTCAGCGACAACTCTAGTGATTCCTCTATCTCCTTGAAGTGCTGAGTCAACTTCACTGAGATGTCTCATATTTTTTCCAAGTTTAAGGTCTCGCGAATCTAGAATGAGGAGGCCATCCTTGTCTGTTAAATAGATTGCTAAATTTTCTAAGCGTTGGCTATTAGGATGATGAATGGTATTTTTTTGAGATCTAAAGTAACTTCCAATAAGGCTCTCGAAGGCTTCTAAGTCTATTTCGCCATTAATTGTATTCTCTGAAGCAATTCTACTCATCAGTTCAGAAACTTCAATCATTACTTCTTTTGCAGAATCTGTACTAGTTCGATTAACAAAAACAAAAACCAAGGCACTACTTATAACAAAGTAAAGAATAAAAAGTTTAGTTCCAATATTTAGCTTGAAGTGTTTCATTCAATAAGGCTATAACCAATACCCCTATGAGTTTCTATATAGTCGTTTTCTGAATCAACCTCTTTAAGACGTTTACGAATAGATTTAATATGTGTATTGATGGTTTTAGGGTCTGATCCATGAGGTGTATCCCAAATAATATTCATAAAATATTCCCTAGAGTGAACCCTGTTAGGTTTTTTGATTAGTAGAGATAAGATTTTAAATTCAGCAGGCGTTAATATGAGCTCTTGATTATGAAAAATAACTCTCTGGAGTGCTTGATTGATACTGAATTTCGATTCACTATTTTTCTTATCTAAACGAAGATGCCTAAGTTGTGAACGAACATGTGCCACAACCAGTCTCGGGCTTAAAGGTTTTGTTACATATGCATTAGCCCCTAACCCTTCGAGACCCAACACTTGGTCTGATTCGTCATCTCTAGCTGAGATAATAATTACTGGTATGTTTGATTTAAGTCGAACTTTACGAAGCACATCAAAGCCACTCATATCTGGCAAGCCTACATCAAGAAGTATAAGGTCAACCTTGTTGTTATCGAGGTAATTAAGAGATTCACCGCCATTATTAAACCACTGGCAACTAAATGAGTCCTTTTCAAGGATAAACTCAATACTTTCAGCAATGATTCTATCGTCTTCAATGATTAGTATGTGCTGCATTTAAGTCAGATTTAAAGAGATAAAGATAATATTGTAGTTTAAAAACAAAATAAAAAGAGAATCTTCATAAAATCTCCATCAAAACTTCACCTATAAAACATTTGATATTAACTTTCAGCGCCTATGATGGTCGTATTGTTTTTAGTTTATTGGAGAAATTGCAACGAAAACCCCTTTACGTTGAAACTTGAATTTAGTAATTATTTATAAAAATTTAATTATTCTCTAATAGCTAAAAACAATGTTACTAAAGATTGTTAATTAAAGTGTGAAAAAGTTTTTAAAAAAAACCTCGAGTATTTCTGTCACTCTCTCTCCGTTTGGCAATGAGGTTCCTGCTTTAGTTGTTAGGCCACTCCTACCTTACAACTAAAGCATTTTTTCTGGAATTATATATGAATCATGCATTAGATCAAAGTAGAGTTAAAAATTCAAGAGAAAGCAAAGCAAGTGCATATTGCAGAAGAAATAATATCAATGAATATCAATTTAAAAAAGCTGTAGCCTGGTATCGCAGCGCAATTAATAATTCAAAAAAAGTTGAAGAAACTGACACAAGTTTAGAAGCATAATTACAAATTTAAATTATATTTTTTAAATTTAAATATAGATTTTAATAAGGTATTATTTTTTTTGTATGCGTCATAAATCAGTTAAAGTTATATCGTTAATCGTATTTTTTTTGTTTGCCTCTTCCTCTTCTTTAGCAGCATTAAAAGTTGGCGATAGAGCGCCAAATTTCAGCCTAAGAGATCAAAATAACATTACCCATGAGCTAAATGATTACAAGGGTAATTGGGTTGTTTTATATTTTTATCCAAAAGATGGTACTCCAGGATGCACAACTCAGGCATGTGACTTTAGAGATGCAGTCAAGCGCATTATTGCAAGTAAATCTGTTGTTTTTGGAGTAAGCCTTGATAGCGTTGAGTCTCACAAGCTTTTTTCTGAAAAAAACAAACTACCATTCTCTCTGTTGTCTGATGAAACAGGAGAGGTAGCAAAATTATACGACTCATTAAGAAATCTTCTTGTCTATAAAACTGCAAAGAGAAATACTTTTATTATTGATCCTAAAGGTGTAGTTGCTAAAATTTATCTATCAGTAAATCCTAAAAATCACTCAGAAATGATTTTAAATGATTTGGATAATTTACAAGACTAACTTCTAACTTTTAGAGTTTTTCTTGCCCATCAATTAATCAACGCAAGTTTAGCCTCTTTTGTCATTTTTTTGATTACAGCTTCTCTCTTCAGAGCCTTACTCCTTGACAAAGACTCTTCTTGATAAACTAATCTACATGGCTGATGTGATCTTGTATATTTAGCACCACCTTTGCTCTCACCTCTGTGCTGTTTAAGGCGTCTCTCAAGATCGTTAGTAATCCCGCAATAAAGGCTTTTATCACCACATTCAAGTAAATATATTATCCAATTATTTTCAGAAATAATAACCATAAAAAATCTTTTTACCATGTTTGTTAAATATTGTATTAAATTCTATTAAAATCCGCATTTTTTAAGTAAATATTTCATGATAAACTGAAATATTTTTTATGATTTTTGTCTAAATTTAATTCAAAAAGAAATTTATATGTTAGGTAGTGTAATTCGTACAACTTGGCCACTATTTCTAGGAATACTTTTTATAGGATTAGGAAACGGCCTGCAAGGAACTTTAAGTAGCTGGCGTGCAGACTTTGAGGGTTTTTCGGTTTTAACCACAGGTCTAGTAATGTCAGGGTATTTTATCGGACAATTAGCCAGTTCTATTTTGTCACCTAAACAAATTAAAAAGACCGGTCAAATTCGAACATATGCTGCATACGCTTCTATAGCTTCCACTGCAATTTTAATTCAAATATTGTTTATTGAGCCTCCTGTCTGGTTTGTCGCTAGGTTTTTATCAGGTTTTTGTATTGCTGGCATTATGATTATAGTTGAAGGATGGTTAAATTCAATTTCTTCAAACGAAAATCGAGGTCAAATTTTTTCAATTCACATGATTGTTGTTTGGGGAGGTTTGGCACTTGCTCAAGGCTTATTTGCTGTCGATGATCCTACAGGCGTTAGTCTTTTCCTGTTGGCATCTATATTGCTATCAATCTCATTAATACCAATCCTTCTAACGGAAATTAAAGCACCAGAAATGGATGTGCAAGAATCTCTAGGCCTTCGAGCCTTATGGAAAGCATCGCCATCGGGTGTGGCAACGATTGGCTTATCTGGATTAGCCTCTGCCGGTTTTTTTGGAGTTGGAACGATTTATGCTGTTAAGGCAGGATTATCAGTGTCTGAAACGGCACTCTTTATGACACTTTTTATTGGTTTTGGAGCGCTTTCTCAATGGCCTTTGGGTTGGCTATCAGACAAGATTGATCGAAGAAAAGTCATTATGTTTTGTTGTGCCACTGTTATTTGTATTTGCATGGTTTTAGCATCATTCGAATTTACTAGCATAACTCTTGTAATATTAAGTGCTCTAGTAGGTGCCTTCACCTTGCCACTATATTCGCTTGGCGTGGCACAATCCAATGATCGTCTGAAACCAAAACAAATGATCAGTGCGAGTGGAACTATCGTTCTTGTGTTTAGCGTTTTTGCAGCACTAGGCCCATTTACAATGAGTTATTTTCTTGAACTCTTTGAAATGTTTGGGTTTATGATCTATATGGGTATTGTTCATTTGGCTATTGCTGTTACAGTGTTAATCATGATGTTTATTAATCAGGACGTTGATGAATCTGATCAATCTGACTTCCAGGTTATGGCACAAAGACCTAGCTTAGTAGCAATGGAGGTTATCGCTGAAGAGGCGATAGAGTCCCAAGGTGAATCTGATAGTTAATTATTTATTATGAATAGAAACTATACTTCTACTGTTGGCTTATTGAGGCCTCTTTGAAAAACCATAATTAAGGCACCTTTACTTGAAAAAGAAGAATGTTGGCTTCCTGGCTCAAAAGATACAAAGTCACCTCTTTTGAAAACCATACCATCTGAATCAATTAATTCACCTTCTACAATTAAAAACTCCTCAAAACCTAAATGAGTATGTGGAACGGTTTTCGCTCCAGCATCCATTTTTAATATATAACTCCCATGACCTGAAGTTTTATCGTAACTAATGATGTGCCAGCTCATCTTTGGAACGGGAGAGCCATAGCGGTCAAAGGGTTTAAATTCAACATTGTGAATGTCAGTTATTATTCGGTCATGCATAGTGATATTGAATGTTATTAGAGTAGAGGTTTTAGCCAGTTATCTTCAGCATAGTGACAATTTTTATCTATCAAATGAAGACTAAATGCTTGTCTAGACCTATCTGAAGTATTTGCAGAACTATAATGAGGTAGTTGGCCATGCAATATAATGAGCGTACCTGCCTTGACTTCTAGAAGGTCAAGGGTATTTTCAGGCCAAGGGCTGTCATCTAATATCTCAAATTCTGTGCCACCATTTGGAGATAATTTAAAGCGTTTTTTAAGTGGTATTGAATGACCACCAGTTATGGCTTGTAAACAACCGTTTTCTTTGTTTGCATCTTCTAGGGCAACCCAAAAACCGATGCAGCTCATTGGGGTGGTATATAAGAAGCTTGAGTCTTGATGAAGTCCTACTTCACCACCAATACTTGGCTGCTTGAAAATATGCATAGATTGCAATTGTTGAGGGTCTTTAATGCCTAATTGTATCCCTAATTCTGGAAAGTTTAATTCTTTAATAACTTCCTTATAAACTGGGTCTAATATATGTTGTGCATGACCTATTTTATTGATTGATTGTTGCTTTGGTACCGTAAAGTTCCCGTCTTCATCAATCGCTTTCTCTTCAAAAAAAAATCGAATTTTATCACCTGAGCTTAAAAAATATTCATCGCTCGTTCTTTCCTGTTCATTAGTAGTAAATACTGAACGTGAAGAGGGTGGTTCAAATTCATCAATTAATTCTTCAGCTCGATTCATTAAAAGATTTCTTTGCCTCTGATCAATATAGTTTTCTATAACCAGATAGCCATTTTTTTTAAAAGATTCTATTTGATCTAATGTAATCATGAGTTTAGAGAAAAATAAATCAAGAATTAATTGAATGTATTATATTAGTATTACTATAAATTAGACGTAGGATTTGTAAACTCTGTTTGTGATTTTAGTAAAGATCTCATAAGAGATAGTACTGCAATGTTGTGCAACTTCATCTATAGAAATATTTTCACCAAAGAGTTCAACGCAATCGCCTATTTGAGGGTTTGGTACACCAGTTAAGTCTATGGTTATCATGTCCATTGAAACTCTTCCAGCAATTTTACTTTTCACTCCATTAATGTATACAGGTGTGCCGTCTTCTGCGCTTCGTGGGTATCCATCCGCATAACCAATAGCAACAACCCCAATTAATGTGTCCTTTTTACAAATATAGCGACAACCATAGCCAATTGATTGCCCTGCCTTAAAGCTTTTAATTGATATAAGGACTGAGGACAGAGTCATTGCTGGTGTTAGTTTATTTAGAAAAGTTTTTTCTGGAAATGGTGAAGATCCATAAAGCATAATACCTGGCCGTGTATATTCTCTATGAGATTCACTCAACGACATAATTGCTGCTGAATTTGCCAATGAAGCAGAGTATTTCTTTGAGTATAGGGTTTTATCAAAATTGCTAATCTGTTCATTAGTTGACGTGCTATTTATATCATCGGCGCTGGAGAAATGAGTCATCAGAGTTATTTGGGCAATTTTTTCACTTTTTTCTAGTAGATTTATTGTATTGATAAAATCTTCACCCTGGAAGCCTAGTCGACCCATACCAGAATCATATTTAACAAAAACATCGACTGGTTTATTAAATTGATTATCAAGAAGCCATTGAAGCTGTTTTGAATTACATAGTGTAACAATTAGATTATATTTTTCAATAAGCTTAACTTCAGATACTTCAAAAACACCCTCCATTAACAATATAGGAGTTTTATCGATTCCAGAGTTTCGTAGTTCTATAGCCTCTTCAGTGCATGCTACTCCATAGCAATCAGCGCAATCTTCTAGGTAACTTGCAACTTTAATTGCTCCATGACCATAAGCATTAGCTTTAACAATCGCTATCGCTTTAGCATTAGGCGATAGCGATTTTGCGTATAAGTAGTTTTTCTTAATTGCATTAAGATTAATAGAAGCGGTACATCTTCTAGACATAATTCAAAAATGTTTTGTTAGCATAGTTATAGCGACTCATATCAATACCCTCCATAGATATTTCAGACTCAATACCTGAAATTAGGTTTGCTAATAGTTTGCCTGAGCCGACAGACATTGTCCATCCTAAAGTCCCATGTCCAGTATTTAGATATAAATTAGAGTAGGGGGTAGGTCCAATAATAGGAGTTGAATCAGGCGTACTTGGTCTAAAGCCTGTCCAAAAATCTAAATCATGTGTTGATTCATATGAGTTAGGAAATAGTCTCTGTATGCCATGCTTTAGTGACTCGAGCGATTTAGCTCTTAAGTCTTTATTAAAATCAGTTAAGTGGGCTATTCCGGCGACTCTTATTTTATCTCCTAACCTGGTAACGGCAATTTTATGTCTTTCATCTATTACTGTTGATTGAGGGGCGTCTTCATCAGTTAAAACAGGCAAGGTAATTGAATAACCCTTCACAGGATAAATAGGAGTTTGAATGCCTATTTGAGAAAGGATTTTAGTAGAGTAGCTTCCCAGAGAAACAGAGTAACAATCAGCTTTAAATTGAGTCTTACTGGTTAAAACTGAAGAGATTTCATTATTATTTGTTTCTATAGATTTAATTTCAGTATTGAACTCAAAATTTACGCCCATTTCAACACATTTTTTATAGACTTCATTTGAAAACAAGTAACAATTCCCAGTGAAGTCGTCCATAAATTGGATTCCCCCAGCGAGTTGGTTTTTTATATAGTTAAGACCAGGCTCAACCTTGACACAGCCCTCAGAATCAAGAAGTTCAGTTTTAATATTGAATTTTTCTAAAATTGAAATATCTCTTTTCGCCTTATCAATCTCCTTTGTATTCCAAAAAAGTTGAAGAGAACCCTGTTTTCTCTGTGAATAATTAATATCAAAATCTGCTTCAATTTCTAAGAGTGCTTTTTGAGAGTAATTAGCAATTCTAAGCATACGACTTTTATTGATTTCATAGCTTTTTGGATTGCAGTTTTTATACAATCGATACATAAACTTTATAGTATCTATGCTCATGTTTGGATTGATAACAAGAGGCGATCGACCAGTCAAAGCCCATTTTAAAATGTTAAAGGGAAGGCCAGGTCCAGCTAAAGGTGATGTAAAACCATAGGACAAGCAACCAGCATTAGCATAACTTGTTTCCTTAGCGACACTCTCCTGTCTATCTAAAACAGTAACATCATGACCTTGTTTGGCAAGGAAGTAGGCAGAGGTTGTGCCAATAACTCCGGCACCTAAAACCAGCACTTTCATTCTTTTTAAAGATTAAACAAAAAAGGTAATTTTACCACCGAGAAATCATAGAAAACTCCCGAACAATAGAGCCAAAATAAGGATTGTTTTTTATATTATAAAAAAGTAGCATTAAGTTGTTAAATGATTAAAAAAAAGTCGGTAAAATCAGAGTTTAATCTCTAATTTGGAACCCGTTATGTTTGATAAAAATCTAACATTAAGTGATGTTGATCCTGACATCGCTAATGCAATAAATGGCGAAGTCGAAAGGCAAGAAGCACATATTGAATTAATCGCATCTGAAAACTACACTTCTCCTGCTGTTATGAGTGCTCAGGGATCCCAGCTTACCAATAAATATGCTGAAGGCTATCCTTATAAGCGTTATTATGGCGGTTGTGAGTATGTTGATCAAGTTGAAGAGTTAGCTATAAATCGCGCTAAAAAGTTATTTGGAGCCTCATATGCCAACGTTCAACCTCATTCTGGGTCTACTGCAAACGCTGCAGTATTTCAAGCATTATTAGTGCCAGGAGATACAATTCTAGGAATGAGCTTAGCGCATGGTGGTCACTTGACTCATGGCGCCGCACCCTCATTCTCAGGTAAAAATTTTAACGCAATACAGTATGGCTTAAATGAAGCAACTGGTGAGATTGATTATGATGAAGTTGAGCGCTTAGCGCTTGAACACAAACCAAAGATGATTATTGCTGGATTTTCAGCATATTCTCGTGTCATCGACTGGAATCGCTTTAGATTAATTTCTGATATGGTTGGCGCATACTTGTTTGTTGATATGGCTCATGTGGCTGGCTTAATTGTAACGGGTGACTATCCATCACCAATAGATTTTGCTGATGTATGTACAACCACTACTCATAAGACTTTGAGAGGTCCTCGCGGAGGATTGATTGTAGCAAGAGCTAATGAAGAGATCGAGAAGAAGCTTAATTCGGCGATTTTCCCTGGAATTCAGGGCGGCCCATTGATGCACATTATTGCTGCGAAGGCTGTTGCCTTTAAAGAAGCGATGAGTGACGAATTTAAAACCTACCAAAAACAAGTTGTAATAAACGCTAGAGCTATGGCTAACACATTCATTGAAAGAGGTTATGATGTTGTTTCGGGTGGAACCGATGATCATTTGTTTTTAGTAAGCTTTATTGAGCAAGGTTTAACCGGCAAAGCTGTTGATGCAGCGCTTGGCTCTGCTCACATTACGGTTAATAAAAATTCAGTACCTAATGACCCTCAGTCTCCTTTTGTAACAAGTGGAATCCGTGTCGGAACTCCAGCTGCAACGACTCGAGGTTTTGGTGAGAAAGAGTGTATAGATATTACTCACTGGATTTGTGATATTTGTGATGATATTGAAAATACCTCGGTTGTAGATGAGGTTAGAGCAAAAGTTGAATCTCTTTGCTCAAAATTTCCTGTTTATAAGTAGCAAAGATGCGATGCCCTTTTTGTCAATCGGATGACACCAAGGTATTAGATACAAGGCTGCTTGATGATGGGTCACAGGTTCGTCGTCGTCGCGAGTGTGTGTCTTGTGGGGAAAGGCATTCTACTCGTGAAACAGTCGATTTAAACCTTCCAAGACTTATAAAAAGCGATGATTCACGACAAACTTTTAACGAAGATAAGTTACGTTCAGGTCTATTAAAGGCACTTGAAAAGAGGCCAGTTCCAACTTCAAAAATTGAAACAGCTATCCAAAAAATTCAGCGCAAACTGATGGCTCAAAATGAAAGAGAAGTGTCTTCATCCATTCTCGGTGAATGGGTTATGGATGAATTGAGAGCATTAGATGAGGTTGCTTATATAAGGTTTGCTTCAGTTTATAGGCAATTTCAAGATATTGAAGCCTTCAAGAGTGAAATTGATAAATTGATGAAAAAATAACCTTTTAAGTGAATTCAGCAAATGGCTAAAACTAAAATAGAGTTCGTTTGTAGAGAGTGTGGAGCATCCCACCACCAGTGGGCTGGACAGTGTTTAGACTGCAAAGAATGGAACACACTTGAAGAGATAGTTATTTCACAGGCGACATCATCTAAATCTGAAATCCTGAAAGACCTGCCCGCATCAAAAGTTCAAAATTTATCTGAAATAACAACACAAAATAAAGAAAGGTTGTCAACAGGCTTGAGCGAACTTGACCGTACTTTAGGTGGAGGCTTGGTTGATGGTTCTGTGGTTCTTATTGGTGGTGATCCCGGTATTGGTAAGTCAACTTTAATTTTGCAGGCACTTGCAGTTATTAATTCTACAAATAGCACGTTGTATGTCAGTGGAGAAGAGTCAGCTGAACAGGTTAGTGAAAGAGCTATCAGACTAGAAATCAAAGAAGATATATTGTTTATAAGCGAAACTCATTTAGAGAAAATTTTAAAACTTTCCAAAGACGTTCAACCTAAAGTCATTGTTATTGATTCTATTCAAACAATGGTGACTGATATCTCTACTTCTGCCCCTGGCTCTGTAACTCAAGTGCGTGATTGTGCAGCTCAGCTTACACAATATGCAAAACAAACCAATACTGTGCTTTTACTGATTGGTCATGTCACAAAAGGCGGGGCACTCGCTGGCCCTAGAATCTTAGAACATATGGTTGATACAGTTCTTTATTTTGAGGGTGATCCAGGTGGGCGTTATAGAATTATTAGAGCAGTAAAAAATCGCTTTGGTTCTGTTAATGAAATCAGTGTCTTTGCTATGGGTGAAAAAGGCCTTCAGCAAATCAGCAACCCTTCTTCTATTTTTCTTTCAAATCAAGAAAATCCATCATCTGGATCGATGGTTATGGTTACTAGAGAAGCTACAAGACCTTTGCTGGTAGAGATACAAGCACTAGTTGATCAAGCCAATGGTAGTCCAAAAAGAGTAAGTGTTGGTCTAGATCAAAACCGGTTGTCTCTTCAGCTTGCAATACTGCATAAACATTCTGGTATATCAACTTTTGATCAGGATGTTTTTATTAATGTAGTTGGCGGAATAAAAGTTAGCGAGACTGCTTCAGATCTTGTGGTAATGTTAGCAATAGTTTCTAGCCTTAGAGATAAAGTGATTCCAAACAATTGGATAGCTTTTGGAGAGGTTGGACTTACTGGCGAGGTGCGCCCAGTTTATAATGCCATGGAGAGGCTATCGGAAGCACAAAAGCAAGGATTTGAGTTAGCAATCATTCCGCAAGGGAATGCACCTAAAAAATCGATCAAAGGCCTTAAAATAGTTACAGTTGGATACCTATATCAAGCTATTCAATACTTACTAGAGAATAGTTAATATATTTAAAGATCGATACCTTTTTGAGCTCTGATATTTGCCCTGAAAGCGTGCTTTATATCTTTAACCTCGCTTACCGTGTCAGAAACCTTAATAATGCCTTCACTAGCCCCTCTTCCAGTTATAACCACGTGTTGGTCTTTTGGCCTATTAGATAACACTTTAAGGATTACTTTTTCATCGAGATAGTTGTAATTAATCATGTAGGTGATTTCATCAAGAACGACAAGGTCAATATCTGGATTAGCTAAAAATTTTTCAGCCTCATTCCAAGTTTCAATTGCCTTTTGTTTGTCGAGATCTTGATCTTGTGTATCCCAAGTAAAGCCGCTCTGCATATGAGAAGATACAACATTATGATGACTATCGAGAAAAAGGTCCTCACCAGTCTCCTGTTCGCCCTTTAAGAATCTTACTAAAGCAACTTTCATGTCGTATCCAAGGGCTCTACAAATCATTCCCATGGCGGATGAAGATTTACCCTTCCCATTTCCAGTTAAGAGGACAATAATTCCTTTATCAATATTTGCTTCTTCGATTCTAGAATCAATAAATTCTTTTTTACGTTGCATTCTTTTTTTATATGTTGTTTTCATATTTTATCTCGATCCAAAATACTCGCTATATTAAGACTATCTTGAGAATCTATTAATTTTAGAATGTATATGTTAAACCTACAATAGCCATAAGAAAATATATTTATTTGAACTTAATAATCCAAAAAAACAATGCTTAGAAGTAATTACTTGCCTTAGGTAAAATACTGATTATCTAAAAAAATAACACCTTTCTTATGAGTCAAATATATAACTTTAGTGCTGGACCATCAGCTCTACCAAGCTCTGTATTAAAAAAAATTCAAAGTGAGCTTCTCGAGTTTAGAGGTGCAAAAGCATCGGTAATGGAAATCTCTCATCGTGGCGTTGATTTTATGGAATTAACTAAAAAAGCCAAAAAGAACTTAAGAAATATAATGAAAATTCCAAGTAACTACGAGGTTTTGTTTTTGCAGGGAGGCGCTTCTCAGCAATTTTCTATGGTTCCTATAAATCTATTGAAAAATAAAAAGAGTGCTAACTATGTCAATACGGGGCTTTGGTCACAGAAAGCAATCCTTGAGGGCTCTCGCTACTGTAGGGTTAATGTCTGTAGTGATAGCAAACCTAATGGGTTTACTGATATTGAGGATTTCTCTGATTGGAATATAGATCCGGATGGTGCATATTTGCACTTTACTCCCAATGAAACTATTGCTGGACTTGAGTTTGACTATGTCCCTGAAGTAGATATACCAGTTGTAGCAGATATGTCATCTTCGATACTTTCTAGGCCTATAGATGTATCTAAGTTTGGAGTGATTTATGCTGGCGCACAGAAAAATATGGGAATATCTGGTTTGACAATTGTTATTGTAAGAGAAGATTTATTGGGCCAAGCTATAAATAACCAGCCCATTCTCTTTGATTATTCTATTCAAGCTCAAAATGATTCAATGTTTAATACCCCGTGCACCTTTGCTTGGTATGTTGCGTCCTTAGTTTTTGAATGGATAATTGATTTTGGTGGACTAGAAGCTATCGAAACTCATAACAAGAGAAAATCTGAGTTACTTTATAAAGCCATAGATTCATCTGATCTTTATTTCAATAAGGTGTCCAATAAATATCGCTCTCGAATGAATGTGCCTTTTTTCTTATCTGATCCAGCTCTTGATCAATTATTTGTAAAAAAAGCCCTAGAATCAAATTTATTAGGCCTTAAAGGTCATAAAACTGTTGGCGGTATACGTGCAAGCATCTATAATTCAATGGAATTTAAGGGTGTTGAATCTTTAGTTGCTTTTATGAGTGAGTTTGAAAAGACTTGCGCTTAGATAATAGCAAATACTAAAGAGTAACCAAAGTACACTTAAATCTAATAAAATTTACAACTAGAATGAAACACAAGTCACTTGAAAATTTAAGATCAGAAATCGATGCTTTGGATCAGAAGATCCAATTGCTTATTTCTAATCGTGCTGATCTTGCAGCCGAGGTTGCTTTAGTAAAAAAGGAATCTAATAAGCAAAGCGCTTTTTATCGTCCTGAAAGAGAAGCTCAAGTTCTTAGTAAAGTTATTAAAAGAAATAAAAGTCTACTCAAAGATAAAGATATTGCATTAATTTTCCGAGAAATAATGTCTGCCTGTCTCGCACTTGAACAACCCCTTAAGATAGCCTTTCTTGGCCCTGAAGGAACTTTTACACAGGAAGCCGCATTAAAGCATTTTGGTCACGGAGTCTCAACGCTGGATTGTGGAACTATTGACGAAATTTTTCATCAAGTAGAGACCGATAATGCACAATATGGTGTTGTTCCTATTGAAAACTCATCTAATGGTGTTATTGGTACAACGCTTGATATGTTGTATAGTCATGACCTTAATATTTGTGGTGAAGTTGAAATTGCTGTTGCTCATCATTTGATGATGCAGGATCAATCCCAAGAAATTGAAATAATTTATGCTCATCAGCAGGCCCTTGATCAATGCCATCGATGGCTATCTAACCACTACCCTAAAACTGAATTAAGGCCTGTAGCGTCTAATGCTCTTGCTGCACGCATGGTTAAAGATGAACCGAATGCAGCAGCCATTGCATCGATAGCCGCGCTTAATATTTACGGACTTCAAAGAGTTGAGAAAAACATTGAAGATAAGGCTGGAAACGTTACTCGCTTTGTTGTTATTGGCAAAGACGAGGTTCCTCATGGCGATAATGATAAAACTTCATTACTGGTTGTTACTAAACACGAGTCGGGTGCTTTGTTTGATTTATTAGAGCCATTCAAATCCAACAATATAAACCTACTGCAACTCGCTAGACATCCTATTCCTGGAGTTAAATGGGAGTACTTGTTCTTTATTGATATTGAGGGACATCAAAACGAAGAAGATGTTCAAAGTGCAATTTTAAAAGTAAAACAGAATTCTTCAAAACTAAACATTCTGGGATCTTATCCGATCGCAATTTTATGAATGCATGCGAATCTATTCTTGGCTTGAATCCATATCAAGGAGGAAAGCCAATTGAAGAGCTTGAGCGAGAGCTAGGCATTACAAATATTACTAAGCTTGCCTCAAATGAAAACCCTTTAGGAGTCAGCCCAAAGGTTATCGAGGCAATTAAAAGCTCATTATCAGGTATAAATCGATATCCTGATGGCAATGCTTTCGAATTAAAGAGAGCTATAAGTGATCACTTAATGGTCGCCTCTGAAATGATTTCTCTTGGCAATGGTTCAAACGAATTGCTGGAATTAATAGCTCGGGTTTTTGTTTGTGAAAAGACTGATGAGGTTATATTTTCTCAATATGCATTTATTGTATACCCTCTAGTAACTCAAGCGCTTGGTGCTACAGCAAAAATTGCACCTGCAAAGAGCTATGGCCATGATTTAAATGCAATGTTAGGCTTGATCAATGAAAATACTAAACTTATTTTTGTTGCGAACCCCAATAACCCAACAGGGACCTTTATAAGCGATGAAGAGATTTATAGTTTTTTGGATAAAGTTCCTAAACATATCCCAGTTGTCTTAGATCAAGCTTATTTTGAATATTTAAATATCGATGATAAAGCTATTGGTTGGCTTGAAATCTTTGAAAATTTAATCATTACTCGTACATTTTCGAAGGCTTATGGGCTAGCGGGACTTAGAGTAGGGTATTCAATATGTAATAGCAAAATTTCCGACTACATTAACCGTGTTAGAGAGCCTTTTAATGTAAATAATACTGCCCAAGTTGCTGCAATTGCGGCGCTTTCTGATATAGATTTTTTAAAAGAATCAGTAAATATAAACAATGATGGATCTGAGCAATTAGTAGATGGCTTCAAGCTTTTAGATTTAAAATATATACCTTCATTTGCAAACTTTATAGCAGTTAAGTTTAATGATGCATTACAAACATATAATAATCTTCTTAGAGAGGGGGTTATAGTACGCCCAGTAGAGATGAGTAATTATTTAAGAATTTCGATTGGAACTGCTAAAGAAAATGAACATCTACTTAGCGCTTTAAAAAAGATACTATGATTAAAAAAATCACAATAATTGGTGTTGGATTGATAGGTGGGTCTCTTGCAAGGGCTGTAAAGAAAAACAACTTAGCTGAAGTTGTATTTGGATTTGGAAGAAACTTATCTCGACTTGAGAGTGCTCAAAAAAGCAATATTATTGATCAATATTCAATAGATATAAGTGAAGCTCTGGATGGCGCAAGTATTGTAGTCATAGCAACACCAGTTGGTACCTTTGAGTCAATACTTAGAGAATTAAAGCCTTACAGTACAGATGGCATGATTATTACTGATGTAGGTAGTACTAAAATGGGTATTTCTCAGGCAGCACGAGAAATATTAGTAGAGATGGCGAGTTGCTTTGTTCCAGCTCACCCTATTACTGGTAAAGAGAAGAGCGGATTTGAATCTAGTGATGAAGAGCTATTTATAAATAAAAAAGTTATCATAACACCGCTTGAAATAAATACTGATAAGACAATTAATAGTCTCAAAAAATTGTGGGAAGATGTTGGTGCTGACGTTGATTTTATGAGCGCTGAATCTCACGATGAATTATTAGGGATGACATCACATTTGCCACATATGCTGGCTTTTTCCTTGGTTAACTATCTTATTACTCAAAATCCAAGTGCGTCTATTTATGCAGCAGGAGGATTTAAAGATTTTTCTAGAATTGCCTCTGGTGATGCAGTAATGTGGAGAGATATTTGCCTGAATAACCGAAATCAAATTATCGCTCACATTAAGAGCTACCAAGAAACTTTGAGCGCTTTAGTAGATGCAATTGATAATCAAGATAAAGATAAACTTGAGTCTTTCTTTCGTGATGCAAAAACTACACGTGACTCATGGGTAGGATAGGGCGATTAAATGGCTAATTTTATAGCCTCACCTGGTGATTTTTTAAGGGGTTCTATCAAAGTTCCGGGGGATAAATCTATCTCACACCGCTCAATTATGCTTGGTTCTATTGCAAATGGGGTCACAAATATTTCAGGCTTTTTAGAGGGTGAGGATAGCCTTGCAACTTTGAATGCATTTAAAGATATGGGAGTTAAGATAGAAAGGGAAGGCTCAAACGTTGTTATTAATGGTGTTGGAATGAATGGCTTAAAACCCTCTTTAAAGCCACTAAATTTAGGCAATTCAGGTACCTCAATACGACTAATGACAGGACTTTTAAGTGCACAAACTTTCGATTCTACTCTTTGTGGTGATGAATCACTCTCTAAGCGGCCTATGGCGAGGATTATTGATCCTCTTAGTGAAATGGGTGCAATAATTAAAAGTTCTGACTCAATGCCTCCTTTATCGATCAGTGGCAACCAAAAACTTTCTGCTTTAAAGTACACACTCCCTGTAGCCTCAGCGCAAATCAAGTCTTGTCTACTGTTAGCGGGACTTTACGCTGATGGAAAGACTTGTATTACAGAAAATGCAACCACAAGAGATCATACAGAAAGAATGCTTAAAGGCTTTGGTTACAAAGTAACTTCATCTAGCGGACAGGTTTCTTTAACTGGTGGAGGGCAATTACAAGGCTGTGATATAAAAGTTCCAAGCGATATCTCATCTGCTGCCTTCTTTATTGTTGCTGCTAGCATCGCTAACAATGCAGATATTACACTAGAAGCAGTCAACATCAACCCAACCAGGACTGGTGTAATTGAGATTCTTAAACTGATGGGGGCAAATATTGAACTCAACAATCAAAGAGAGGAGGCTGGAGAATTAGTAGCTGATATAAGGGTTCAATCTTCTAGCCTTAAAGGAATTACTATTCCGAAGGAGCTTGTTCCACTTGCAATTGATGAATTTCCAGCTATCTTTATTGCTGCAAGCTGTGCTCATGGAGAAACCCTATTGACTGGTGCAAGAGAATTAAGAGTGAAAGAGTCTGATCGCATCCAAGTTATGTCTGATGGCTTGTCATCCCTAGGGATAGAAAATGAAGTTTTGGAGGACGGAATTAGAATTAAAGGTGGTGAATTTCAAAAACAAACATCTATTATTAAGTCCCACCATGACCATCGCATCTCTATGTCATTTTCAGTTGCTTCCGTTAGGTCGAATTTTGAGATTGATATTGAAGGTGTTGACAATGTAAAAACATCTTTTCCAAACTTTGTTGAACTAGCTAATCAGGTTGGAATGAATCTCATTGAAACTCAATAACTTAATGTTCAACTTGTTATAATACTTTTTTTAAAAAATAAACCAATCTATGACAATTAATAACGCAGAATCTTTCTTTGCATGGGATGTCCTTTCATGGCTCTTTATAGCATTGTTTCTGGCAATTATTATTGTATTGATCGATCTCTTTTTTAACCCTAAATCTAAAAATCAAGAATCCATAGAGAGTGTTAATAATAAATCTAAGATTGGTAAGTTTTTTTACTTCTTAATCTTTTTAAAATTTTCAAAATCTGAAAAATACACTCACAGGCCTAAAATTGTACAATGGTCGATTGAGCTTTTTCCTGTTCTATTATTGGTCTTAATTTTTCGTGGCTTTATATTTGAGCCATTTCGAGTACCATCAAATTCCATGATGCCTACGCTTTTGACGGGTGATTTTATCTTAGTTAATAAGTTTGACTATGGCCTTAGACTACCTATAACTAATACTAAAATCATTGAATTCTCTAAACCAGAGAGGGGTGATATTATTGTTTTTCGTTACCCAAACTATGAGCGCAATCCTGGGTATTCTGGTGTAGATTTTATTAAACGAGTTGTTGCACTTCCTGGTGATGTTATTTCTTATGAAAAAGATCAACTAATAATTAATGCTAAAGCCATTGATTACAATAAAGTTGGTTCTTATAATGGTGTTGATTCAGGCAAGCCTATGAATCGTTATCACTTAGTTAGGGAGCTTCTCGAATCTGCCAATCATGATATTTTGTTGCACCCTTCAGGACACTCAAAAGATTTACCTCAGATCACAATTCCTGATGGACATTATTTTGTAATGGGTGATAACAGATCTCATAGTAGTGACTCACGATTCTGGGGATTTGTTCCTGAAGAGTTTATTCTTGGAAAGGCGATTGGTATATGGATGCACTGGGACTGGAATTACAACACAATGCAGTTTAGCCGAATAGGTGGGTTTGATTAATCAACCTGAGTCTAATTCTAATTAAATGTAAAAGCCTTTCATTAAGAATACTTATGAAAGGCTTTTTTATTTGACTACCTGTAGACTTTTATAGCCTTTAAAGCATTGATAGCTTCATGAATAAAGTAATCTCCCTTAAGAAGATCGATGTACTCTTGGTCTCTCTTTTCAGCTATTTCGTCCTGCACTTTTAGAATTTCTTCCTCTGATAACTCAGTAGGATCTTCCGCTGACAAGGCATTTTTTAAGTCTTTTTCTTGTGATCTAAAGTCGATTGAATCCTCATCTTCTTCATTATCAAGAAATATGTTTTCTAGTTCAATATCAGGCGTAATTCCTTTAGACTGTATAGAGCGACCTGAAGGCGTATAGTACCTTGCAGTTGTGAGTTTAAGGCCGTAACCATCCTGCAAATTTAGCATAGATTGAACGGAACCTTTACCGAAAGATTCTTCACCCATAATAATGGCTCGTTTGTGATCTTGAAGGGCCCCTGCAACGATCTCAGATGCTGAAGCAGAGCCTTTGTTCATAAGAATGGCTATCGGAGCACCATTAAGGATATCACCCGGTGTTGTCGGATAAGAGATGTTAGAGCTTGGCATTCTTCCTTCTGTATAGACCACGATACCAGTTTCATCAATAAAAAGATTAGAAATATCAATTGCAGAGTCCAGTAAGCCTCCAGGATTATTTCTTAGATCAATAATCAAGGAATCAAGCTCACCCTCATTCTGATCAACTAAATCAGAAATAATACTCTCTACCAATTCTGAGGTAGGTCTTTGAAATTGAGCAATCCTTAGATATCCAATACCTTCATCAAGAATAAGGCCTTTTGCAGAGGTAATAGTAATGATTTCTCGAGTTATTTCAACAACAAATGGTGCGATATCGGGCCTCCCAATAGTCAGCTTAACTTTCGTCCCTGGAGCACCCCTCATAAGTTTAACGCCTTCTTCAAGGTTGATTTGACTCACATTTTGATCACCAATTTTTAAAATAATGTCACCAGCTTGAAGGCCCGCTCGATATGCCGGGGTATCGTCTATTGGTGAGATAATTTCAATAAAACTACCTTCTGTTGCAATAACAATACCTATACCCCCAAATTTGCCCATAGTACTTTCACTTAAATCAGACTGATCTTTTGGCTCTAGCAAGACAGAATGAGGATCTAAACCCTCGATTAAACCTTTAATAGCATTATTAAACAATGTTTCATCATCAATCTCATCAACATAGAGTTGTTTAATTTGAGAAAAAACAGATGTGAAGGTATTTAGACCTTCAAAAAAGGATGGTGAATCTAGAGGTGAGTAGTTTTCATCATCAGCTAATGAGTTACTCGAAGTAACAAAAAAGAGAAAAGAAGAAAGAATAATAGATTTTATTAAAGCTTTTAAGTTAGTCATAATTAAATTAATAGGTAATAAAAAAGGCTGTCAAATTCATTTTAGGGAATTGTACTTGTTTTTTATTTATTTTAGATGAAGAAATAATATAGTTTTAATAAGAAATTTATACCATTCCTTATAAGTTTTATTTCTGAGCGTAAGCACTCGACTAAAATTATCAGTTACATATTGCGCCCGTAGCTCAGCTGGATAGAGTGTCGGCCTCCGAAGCCGAATGTCGTGCGTTCAAATCGCATCGGGCGCACCAACTATATTTAAGTGATTTATGGAATTTATATTATGGAACCTATAGATGTTGTTGCTGCCATCATTAAAAAAGAAAACGCCTACTTAATTGTTCAAAGAAATAAAGATAAATATTTGGGCCTTAAGTGGG
>JAQWLF010000060.1:0-1929 GCA_029247465.1 Candidatus Thioglobus sp. | reverse complement strand
AAGCCCTTATAATCTTCCAATAATTCGTAACTCGTAACACCAGATCTAAGCATAAATTGAAGCTGATCTAGATGGGCGTTAATACCAATAATTTCACCTTTAAATCCCCATCTTTTGCTTAAAAAATAAGCCTGTGAATAGCCCCTTCCATCATCGAAATCATTAAAGTCCAAAACAACTAGCTCTATAAAATACAGACTATCTTTCAGAAGCATAATATCATCAGAAGGCTTAATAATAACACCAACCCCTAGAGTTTCATATTTATTGATATTATTAATAAATTCATCAAATTCAACCAGCTCAATATTTTCATTAGCCTTATTTACTATACTTTTTGGTTCAAGAATATCACTCATATACCTTCTCCTTAAATGGCTTAATCCCTATCCTTTTAAAAACATCTGTAAACCTTTCTTCCTCTTCACGGTTATCTAGATAAACATTCACAATCTCCTCCACTGCATCAACAACAACATCGCCACTAACTGAAGGTCCCAACTTCTTACCAATGTTAGTTTCATTAAGGGTTTCTCCTGCTAGAGTTATCTGATAATACTCTTCACCATTTTTTTGCATGCCAAGCAAACCAATATCAGCTACATGATGATGAGCACAAGAATTTTCACAACCTGAAATGTTAATGTTTAAGTCCCCAATATCTAGCAATTTATCCATATCATCAAAACGCTGCTGAACTCTTGTTGCTATAGGAATGGAAACGGCCTTGGCTAAATCACAGTAATCTCCACCAGGGCAGGCAACTATCTGCGCAAGGGTCCCTTGGTGTGGGCTGGCCAAACCATACTTTTCAAGAGATTGCCATAAATCAAAAACTTGATCTTTTCTTACATATGGAAAAACTATTGTTTGTCTTTTAGTCGTTCTAAGTTCACTCGCACTATATTCATCAGCCAAGTCTGCAAGTATTCTCATCTGCTCAGAGGTAGCGTCACCAGGAGCTGCACCTAACTTTGTAAGTGATATATTAACAATACTATAGCCAGATACTTTATGACTCCGGACATTATTTTTCTTCCAAATACTGTAATTAAAGTCAACTTTTTCTTCAAAACCGTTTAGGTTTATTGGCTTAATTGGCAAAGCAAAGTCTTTTTTAAGATCTTCTAATTCAGCCAAATTTAATTTTAATTCTGGATCATCTTTGGTTTGCTGCCAATCCTCATCAACCAAACGAGAATATTCATCTGCACCAAGCTCACGAACTAAAAACTTGATACGCAACCGCTTTTGATGATCGCGACGACCCTTTAAATTGTAAATTCTCATAGCAGATTCTAGATAACTAAGAATATCATCGAGTGCTACAAAGGATGCCGTTTCAGGTCCAACCATTGCTGCCGCACCAAGCCCACCCCCAACAAAAACACTAAAACCTAATTCACCTTTACTATTTCGAACCAGTCTTAATCCCAGGTCATGAATTCTAAGCGCTGTTTCATCGAGTTTTGCTCCATTAATAGCAATTTTAAATTTCCCTGGTAGCCATGAAAATTCTGGGTGCAGGTTAACCCAGCGTCGTATTAATTCACAGTAAGGTCTTGCGTCTTCAATCTCACCTTCTGTCAAACCAGACAAAGGATCAGCCGTAATATTCCTTGTAGCTTTTCCACTAGTTTGGATTGCGTGCAGGCCTACATCAGATAGTTCACGAAGGAGATTTGCAATTTCTGGTAGCTCAATCCAATTAAATTGAATATTTTGGCGAGTTGTAAAGTGCCCAAAACCTCTATCATATTTATCTGCTACATCAGCGAGCGCTCTCAGTTGAGATGAGTTGAGTGTCCCATATGGAATCGCAACTCTCAACATATGTGCATGCAGCTCCATATATAGTCCATTCCTCAGTCTAAGACTTCTGAATTTAGCTTCATCCAAATCGCCCGCTAAATGACGGTTTAATTGCTT
>JAQWLF010000029.1:0-3177 GCA_029247465.1 Candidatus Thioglobus sp. | reverse complement strand
TATTCTATAGGCATAACTTTTACAAATTTCACCAAAACCTCATCCCATTTTTTCAGTAATTTTTCTGCAAGTTCACTGCCTGTGTACTGCTGATGCCGCTCAATCCACTTCTGCAACCAGAGTATTTCTTCCTCATCATCCACACTTTCCAAATCCACCATACCGCTGTTGCAGTTCGCCGTGAAATTCCCTTTTTCATCAAAAACATAAGAGATTCCGCCACTCATGCCTGCGGCAAAATTCTTTCCTGTTTCTCCGAGTACGATCACCTTACCGCCGGTCATGTATTCACAACCGTGATCACCTACACCCTCAACCACTGCGTTTGCACCGCTGTTACGGACAGCAAAACGCTCACCGGCAATTCCGCGGAAAAAGACCTCGCCTGAAGTTGCGCCGTAAAGCACTGTATTGCCGACTAGAATATTACTTTCAGCGCGGAAAGATGATTTCACCGGAGGATAAACAACCAGACGCCCGCCACTCAAACCTTTACCGGTGTAGTCATTTGCCTCACCTTCAAGTTCCAGCGTTACTCCTGGTGCCAAAAACGCACCGAAGCTTTGTCCTGCAGAACCGTTGAATTTGCAGTGAATCGTATTGTCCGCTAAACCTTTTGCACCGTATTTTTTGGTAATTTTACTGCTCAACATTGTCCCAACCGCACGGTTAACATTGACGATAGGCAAAGATAACTCGACCGGCTTTTCTTCTTCCAGAGCAGCTTTTGCCTGCGTTATCAGCTGATGATCAATTTGCTTGTCCAGTCCATGATCCTGCTCCTGGGTGCAGAATCGGCCGTCATCTTCACCAACTGGAACTTGATGCAGCAGAGCTGACAAATCAACTTTTCCCGCTTTCCAGTGTTTTATGCCTGTACGTTGCTTCAACATATCTGTACGCCCGACCATGTCGTCTATTTTTCGGAATCCCAGTTCAGCCATTATTTTGCGTAATTCTTCCGCCACAAAAAAGAAATAGTTGATAACGTGTTCCGGCTGACCGCGAAATTTTTTGCGCAATTCTGGATTTTGGGTGGCAATACCTACAGGACAAGTATTAAGGTGACATTTACGCATCATAATACAACCCAGTGTAATCAGTGGAGCTGTTGAAAAGCCAAACTCTTCAGCTCCTAGCAACGCAGCGATTGCAACATCTCTTCCTGTTTTAAGTTGACCATCAGTCTGAATGACTACTCGTGAACGTAGGTCATTCATAACTAGAGTTTGATGTGTCTCAGCAACCCCTAGCTCCCAAGGCAGGCCGGCATGTTTAATTGAAGTTAAAGGTGAGGCGCCAGTTCCACCGTCATGACCAGCAATAACAATATGATCAGATTTAGCTTTAGTTACACCTGCAGCAACTGTTCCAACACCAACTTCAGAGACTAATTTCACACTAATACGAGCATCAGGATTAGACCTCTTAAGGTCAAAAATTAGTTGAGCTAAGTCTTCAATAGAATAAATATCATGATGTGGCGGTGGACTAATTAAGCCTACACCGGCAGTCGAGCAACGAATCTTTGCAATTCCTTCATCAACTTTGCCGCCAGGTAATTCACCACCCTCTCCTGGCTTTGCACCTTGTGAAACTTTAATTTGCAACTCATCAGCATTATTTAGGAATTCAATAGTAACACCAAAGCGACCAGATGCAACTTGCTTAATAGCGCTTCGACGAGAATCGCCATTTAAATCTGGAGTCCATCGTTTAGAGTCTTCCCCTCCTTCTCCAGTATTTGATTTTCCACCAATACGATTCATTGCTATCGCCAGAGACTCATGAGATTCAGCAGATATAGAGCCAAAACTCATTGCGCCGGTTACAAATCTTTTTACAATTTCTTGAGCTGGTTCAACTTTTTTAATGTCGATTGGTTTACCTGTTTTGAATTCCATTAAGCCTCGAAGAGTACAATTTCTAGTGCCTTCTTCATTGGATTTTTTCGAGAATTCCCAGTATGCATTTTGATCATTACTTCTAGCTGCTTTTTGAAGACTAGTAATAGTTTGAGGTTCCCACATATGTTTCTCACCACCACTTCTCCAATGGTATTGTCCAAGGTTATCTAGTGAGGTTGAGCGGTATGCTTTTTTATGTTGCGATTCAGATTCAGTTTGAATGACATCGAAGCCAACCCCACTGATTCTACTTGCAGTTTCAAAGAAACACTTATTCATGACTTCAGGAGAGAGTCCAACCGCCTCGAAAATTTGTGCACCTTTGTAGGACGCTAATGTTGAAATTCCCATTTTTGCCATCACTTTTAGCATCCCTTTAGCGATAGCTTTGCGATATGCTTTAACAATTGCCTCGTCATTATCTAAATGAATTAGATTGTCTCGCCTTGCTTGCCATAGTGCTTCAAAGGCAAGGTATGGATTAATAGCGTCAGCACCAAAACCTGTTAGTAGACAGAAGTGATGGACTTCTCTAGCTTCACCAGTTTCAATGATTAGCCCTACTTGAGTTCTTTTGTAATTAGCCACCAAATATCTATGTACTGCCGAGGAAGCAAGAAGAGAACTTATAGCATTTCGGCTTGAATTAATATTTCGATCTGACAATATAACTAGACTGTGACCATCATTAATAGCCTGAGTGCTTTGTTGGCAAATAGAATCAAGCATCTCACTTAAGTCATGTTTTTCATTTACATCGTAAGTAATGTCAATCGTCTTGCTTGTCCAGCCACGATAGTCGCATTGATGTAGAGCTGATATTTCTTCATTTGTTAGAATGGGATGTTCAATAACTAGGCGATTGGCATTTTCAGCCTTGTTACTTAGTAGGTTTCCTTCAGGACCGATTGAACAGCTCAATGACATAACAACCTCCTCTCTTATAGAGTCGATAGCAGGATTAGTGACTTGAGCAAAAAGTTGCTTAAAGTAATCATAGATTATACGAGACTGATCTGAGAGACATGCTAATGCAGAATCATTCCCCATTGATCCGACTGGATCCCTTAGCTCACTGACAAGTGGTAACAACATAAATTGTAATGTTTCCGTACTATAACCAAATGCTTTTAATCGATTTATGAGTGTCTCAGGGTAGAAGCCTTTAGCATCAACAGTAGCTGGTATATCTGATAGTTTTATTTGTTGATCTTTTAGCCAATCATGGTAAGGATTTTTTCCAGCAAAGCTATCTTTTATCTCGTCATCA
>JAQWLF010000187.1:0-2543 GCA_029247465.1 Candidatus Thioglobus sp. | reverse complement strand
CATTCTGAGCTTTCAAGTTCTAGGATTTCAGCGTCATTTGATATCTTCAGAAAATCAGAATTAACACCTAGGCTGATAGACATAAATAATGAAAGTAATAGGGCATTTTTCATGCAAGAGTAGTTAGTAATTTAAGTAAGTTTATATTCTACCAGTTAAGATGATTATTAAAACAACTGCTAGATTTTTTCAATAATATTATTTACAAAGAGGGTTGTTTTCGCTGGAATAAAAGCAGCAGGACACCTATAAAAATAAAACTATCAGCTAAATTAAAGACAGGCCAATAAAACCCATTGACGTGCACATCGATGAAATCAACGACGTAACCGTATTGAGCTCTGTCAATTAAATTACCTACCGCACCTGAGAGAAGCAAGAACTGGCCAAAAAGTTTTTGACGCTGATATTCTGAAGTCTTTTGAATCCATAAAAAAATAATAACAGAGGCCAAGACTGAAACAGATAGTAAAAAAGCTTTTTGAACTCCTCCACCACCGGCCAAAATGCTAAAGGCTGCGCCAGTATTTTGCAAATAGGTCCAGCTAAGATAAGGATTAATAATGATGGACTGGCCTACATCAAATGACGAGATAAAAATTTGCTTGCTAAATTGATCAAGCAACACCAAAACAAGAAATAATAAGTAGTAGCCTTTATACTTCATACGTAAACCATAGTTTTTTATAAATTGACTTATAGTTGAAAATTCAACCAACAAACCCATCAACAATTATCAAGTAAATAGCATCTATTTAGTCAATGTGTTTATAATTCATTAGTAATTGTATTATAAATATTGTGGAGGTTTCATGGGTTTTTTAACTGGTAAAAAAGCGCTCATTGTGGGAGTCGCCTCAAACCGTTCAATTGCATGGGGAATAGCCGAAGCAATGGCTTCAAATGGATGCGAAGTTGCATTTACCTATCAGACAGATAAACTTAAAAGTCGAGTTGAAAAGTGTGCAGAAATTTGCAACTCTTCAATTGTGATTCCGTGTGATGTATCAAGTGATGATCAAATCAATCAAACCTTTAGTGAACTTAAGAAGTCTTGGGATAGCTTTGACATACTAGTTCACTCAGTTGCATTTGCAGACAGAGCAGAACTAGACGGAAATTATGTTGAAGTAACTACACGTGAAGGCTTCCTGAAAGCTCATGAAATTAGCTCATACAGTTTCACTGCCCTTGCAAAATCTGCACTTCCAATGCTTAATGATAATGGCGCACTCTTAACGCTTAGCTATTTAGGCGCTCTTAGAGCGATACCTAACTACAACGTTATGGGAGTGGCTAAAGCTTCTCTTGAGGCCAATGTTAGATACATGGCTGCCGCTCTAGGTGCTGGAAAAGGTATTCGAGTCAATGCGATATCAGCAGGTGCAATTAAAACACTTGCTGCGAGTGGTATTAAAGGCTTTGGAAAGCTTTTAGAACATGCCGCTGAAAGCTCAGCATTAAAGCGTAATGTTAGTACCGAAGAAGTTGGTAATGCTGCAGCCTTCTTATGCTCAGACTTAGCCTCGGGTATTACAGGTGAGGTCACCTATGTAGATGCAGGTTATAACTTTTATGAAAAAGGTCCTGATTTATAACTCAGATATAAATAAAAAATGTTTCATATGCTAACCTGTTTTGATCTGAAGTCAGGACATTCTATTCAAGAGTTTCAACATTCTCTAGCTAAATATACAAAGCATATGAATGAACTTGACTTAGTAGAAGGTAATAGTTCAATCGGACTTCGACAAAGTGATAGTATTTTAGATACTGATGATGAGAGAAAACAAGAGTATTTTGTGACGATGCATTTTCGAGATAGGGACCAATCTGATAAAGCTATTGAACACATAAAAAGTCAAAAAGAGCCGGCTAAATTACTTCATCATAATGCATACTCAATAACAGAGAATCTCATTTTTATTAGCTGGAGAGATATAGATAAATAACTATAACTCTAAAAAACATTAAAGAAGATCAGAAAAAACTTTTATCTCAGCAGTTTCACGTAATTGTTTTATCAGTGAAAAAAACATTTCATTATTTTCTTGACTCAAGTAGATCTCTGAAATTCCAGTATCATTTTCCCCTTCTGGAACCCTAACAGCCTTTAAGTCAATTACTAGAGATGTTGAGTTATTAGCACTCTGAGAGCTATACGTATGCTCACCTAATATGGGCTTAGGTATAGTAAAGGCAACGCTAGTTATATCCAAAGGTAATTGCGTAGCTCTTGAAATCCACCCCTCATCATTCCACTCTAATTGATTATCAGTCAATAATTTATTGACCGTTAACTCATCACCGCTCGTCAAAGCATTAGCAATACTTAGAGATAAATCATCAATCAATTTTTTTGCACCCAACGTTTTTAAGGTAGCAACAATCTGAGCTTCTACTTCATTCAGTTCCTTTTGGCGTTCAGGTTGAAGGCTTGAAAGACTAAGAACTACAAATTTGTTTTGATCTAATTCTATGACATCAGAATTCTCACCTTCTTCAACAACACCCTCGCTGAATGCAGCTGAGACAAATGCCTG
>JAQWLF010000019.1:0-2653 GCA_029247465.1 Candidatus Thioglobus sp. | reverse complement strand
CCGACCATTGTGGTAATTGACTAAAGGGTACAAATAATGCAGCCTTATTAGTTATTGCATCTAAAGCAAAGTGATCCAACTCTTTTTCTTTAATAAGGCTAGCTTGAAAGTTTCTTGGATATTCAAAGTGATTGCTGAGATTAGACTCAAAATAACTCCTCTTTACAACAATTTCTCCAGCACCCTGACCTCTTTGACTATCATTAAAAACTCCAAGTCCTCTTTTAAAAACTCTACTTATGTCACTACCTTTATTACCATCACCTCTTGTATAAAACTTTTCTCCATCATCATAGCCAGCGAATCCATCTAGTTTGGCGGTACCTTTTAATTGAACATCTTCAAGAGGAAAATTAATCTCTTCAGAAGACCTAGAAATTCTTTCAAGCCATTTTTGAACTTCTTCCCAAGAGTAAGCTTTATCAGTTGACAACATCCTCTCGGGAAGTTTTACCTTTTCTTCCGAAAAGCCTTTATTTTCACTTTCTAATTTTTGTAAAAAAGGATGATCAGGCAACCTTTTAGTAAGTTCTGCTAGGAAAACAAAATCATAGTCTTGGTCACTGACAATTGACTTACCATCGCGATACATCCGATTAGCAATAATACAAAATTCAGCCAATTCATCATCAGACAAATCACTAATCAAAATATTTTGATTAGCAATCTTTTCAACTGTTTTTTTAGAAAGCATGATTTTTAAAATCTAGCTAATAAAGAGTATGTGATAATTTTAGAATTTTGCAGCAAGCTTATTAAAGAATTCAAAACTAAAACTTAAAGTATCTTCATCATTTTCATTACTAAGATCAACAAAAATAACTTCAGAATAAGATTCATCAATTTGTTTAACATAGAGTTGATATGTTTTAGCTTTTTTAACAGTATTTAACAAAGTAGCAAAGAATCCTTTGCTAGAAGAGATATTTACAAAGTAGCTTCCCTCGAATAAATCTCGATCTTCTATATCAACATCTAACTCATCTAGGGCCCAACCAAGATAGCTCCATGATTGTTTTTTATTATAAGGAAAAACTAAAGTTGCGTATCCAGAATCTGATTTAACGACCTTTACGAGATCATCATTACTATCAGTACTAGCTTGGATTTTATTAATAGCTTCAGTCCTATCACTACCTAAAAAAACCATAAACGTTAAAAGCATTTCAGTTTCGAGTTCCACATCCTTTTCACGAGGCTGCCAAAGCCTTTGTTCACCTTTAATGACTTCTCCAATTGAAGTTAAAGTCAGATATACTTCGGTTTTATTTTGACCCTCAATAGGCTCCATACGAACCCTGTACTTATCTGCAATTGGAAGGCCATACTGAGTTTTTAAAGCCTTTGATAACGCTGCACGAATCATGCCAAGGGACTTATCAGGAACCTTGGTCTCTATCTCTAGATAATCAGTTTCAAGAAGGCCAATTTTTTGATTTTCTTTTTCAATTACAAACCCATAGGACCTAAAAAATTCTTTTGACAATGACCACACTTCACTTATTGGTTTATCGACAACCAGCCAGCGACGATAACTATCACGCATCACCTCAACATTTCCAACCTCAGTTAGAATATCTTGATTATTACTTACTTCAACGTTTTCGACAAATAGGCCCCCAGAACTAGGCTTAGTTAAGTCAGGTGGAATTACCAATGAACTGGTTGAATCATCAGCTTGATAGCTGATCACTCTTGTCCCTAGACCAATCTTTTGTACGGGATCTACAACTTTTGAACAGCTTATAACTAATAAACTAGCAGAAACAATAACTAAACAATTGATGACTCTCATATTAATCCTAATTCCTCTAAATCGTTCATAATAATTGACTGATACTCCTTGGATAATACCAGTAATGGCAATCTAATTCCTTTTGAGCATTTTCCCATCTTATAAAGAGCCCATTTAACTGGAATTGGATTTGACTCCAAAAACAAATTCTTATGGAGTCCTTCAAGCTTAGTATTTAAATTATTAGCAAGTTCAGATTGTCCAGATAGAGCTGATAAATAAACCTTTTGAAGCTCTTTAGGTACAACATTTGCAGTAACTGAAATACCTCCATGACCGCCTAATAAAAGAAAATCTAGTGCAGTAGCATCATCACCAGTCAATAACAAGAAGTCCTCTGGACATCTTTCAACTAACTGTTTAATGACAGAAAGATCACCAGTTGCATCTTTTATGCCAATAATGTTATCAATTTCAGCTAGTCTCACAGTTGTATCTACTGACATATTCACCGCAGTTCTTCCAGGCACGTTATAAAGTATCTGATTAATATCTACAGTCTCAGCTATCAATTTATAATGCTGAAATAAGCCCTCTTGAGTTGGCTTATTGTAGTAAGGAGTTACTAATAAACAGGCATCAGCGCCTAATCGCTTAGCCTCCTGTGTAAGTTCTATAGCTTCAGATGTTGAGTTTCCGCCAGTGCCGGCTATTATTGGAATTCTTTTTGCGGCATAGTCAACAGTATGCTTAATTATCTTAAGGTGTTCTTTAACTCCTACAGTTGCAGACTCTCCTGTAGTTCCAACAGATACAATAGAACTTGTTCCTGCATCAATATGAAAATCTATCAAATGATTAAGAGATTCATAATCTACTGATCCATCGTCAAACATTGGAGTGATTAATGCCACACTG
>JAQWLF010000012.1:0-3360 GCA_029247465.1 Candidatus Thioglobus sp. | reverse complement strand
AATCAACATTACCAAGTAATCCATATTTAATTACCTCAGCCATGCCTGCAGAAAACTCACGATCATTTAAAGTCTCAAGCGTATCAACATCAATAATAACTGCTTGTGGCTGATGAAATGCTCCAACCATATTTTTGCCTAGCTCATGATTCACACCGGTCTTACCGCCCACACTTGAATCGACCTGGGAAAGTAAAGTCGTCGGTATTTGAATCAAGTTAATACCTCTCTGATAGGAAGCCGCTGCAAAGCCAGTTACATCGCCTACAACACCACCGCCTAGAGCTATCAAGGTTGCACTTCGATCAAATTTAGCATTAAGCAAAGCATCAAATATGGTTTTAGTAGTTTCAAGCGTTTTGTATTGCTCACCATCAGGCAAAATTGTGACCTCAACCTTAAACTTTTCTAGCAATTTAATGACTTTATCTAAATAAATAGGTGCAACTGTCGAGTTAGTAACGACCATAACTTGTTGACCGGAAATGTGTTTCTCAAAACAGGTCTTATCTGAAAGCAAATCCCTCCCAATATAAATAGGATACGATTTATCTCCAAGATCCACGTTTAGAATTTTTAATTTAGCTGACATTAGGCAAATATCCTAGTTTCTCCTTCACCTTCAACATTTTCAATACAGCGCCCGCACAAATCTTTATGCGCTTTATTTTCACCAATTTCTTCTCGATGGTGCCAACAACGAACACACTTTTGATAACTACTTTTAATAACCTTGATGGCTAAGGATTTATCAATATCAGTCGCTTCCTTTGGTTTTTCAGATAGTAAATGAATTCTAGCATCTGAAGTAATGAAAACAAACCTTAATTCATCTTTTAACTCTGCAAGTGCTTGATAATTCTCATCGTTGCAATATATATCTACTTCGGCGTCTAGCGAGGAACCTATAACCTTATTACCGCGCATCTCTTCAAGCTTTTTACGAAGATGAGCATTAATATCTCTTGCTACCTCAATTGAGTGATTGTTAAAGTTGCCTTCAAGATCTTCGTACCAAGTTTGCAAAAAGACACTCTCATTCGAGGCTCCAGGAAGATGTTGCCAAACTTCCTCAGCGGTAAATGAAAGCACCGGTGTAATCCAACGCACCATTGCATGAGCAATGTGATATAAAGCACTCTGGGCAGAGCGTCGTGCCAAAGAATCTGTTTGTGTCGTATACTGCCTATCCTTTATGATGTCCAAATAAAAACCACCTAAATCGTTGGTACAGAAATTTAGTATCATTTTCATAGCAAGATGAAAGTTATATTCATCATATTCATTAACAATTTGTGACTGTAAATCGGCGGTTTTAGAAACAATCCATTGATCTAATACCAACATTTTATCAATACTTAAGAGATCTTTATTAGGATCAAATCCTTGCATATTGGCTAACATAAAGCGTATCGTGTTGCGAGTACGTCTGTAGCTATCTGCACTGCGCTTGAGAATCTCATCAGAGACCGTCATTTCACCTGAATAGTCAGTACTTCCTATCCATAACCTTAAAATATCAGCACCAAGCGAATTAACAACTTTTTGAGGTGGAATAACATTACCTAAGGATTTACTCATTTTGTGACCATTTTGATCAACCGTAAAGCCATGAGTAAGCACCTGTCTATATGGGGCTCTACCATTAATCGCACAGGAAGTTAATAGAGAGGATTGAAACCAACCTCTATGCTGATCTGAGCCTTCCAGATACATATCAGCAATATCGCTCAAATAATCGCTAGCCTTTAAAACCGCGAAGTGACTCACTCCAGAGTCAAACCAGACATCCATTGTATCAGTCGTTTTTTCATACTCAGAAGCCTCAGCACCCAAAACATCTTCAACTTTAAGACTAAACCAGGCTTCTATACCTCCCTTCTCTATCTTTTTAGCAACTATCTCAAAAAGAGATTCAGTGTCTGGGTGTAATTCTCCAGTGTTTTTATTGATAAATAGGGTGATAGGAGAACCCCAAAACCTTTGTCGAGAAATACACCAATCAGGACGATTTCCAACCATCAATTCAATCCGTTTCTGTCCCCAACTTGGTATCCATTTAACATTTAGAATCGCATCATTAACGGTATCTCTTAACTTTTTTTGAGTCATAGAGACAAACCATTGCGGTGTCGCTCGAAAAATTACTGGAGTTTTATGTCTCCAACAATGAGGATAAGAATGTGTCATTGGAGAGTGAGTTACAAGGGTATTTTTCTTTTTTAATAATTCAATGATAGTGGTATTTGCTTTAAAAATATATTCTCCAGAGACACTTTCTGTTGTCTCTATAAACACGCCTTTGCCATCAACAGGACAATCAACTGGTAAGTTATACTTAAGCCCTACTATGTAGTCATCCTGCCCATGAGCAGGTGCAGTATGAACTGCGCCAGTTCCCACTTCAGTAGTTACATGCTCACCTAAAATAATAGGTACTTTTTTGTCATAAAACGGGTGCTGAATCATAACGCCTTCTAACTCAGCGCCTTTATAAACTCTATCAAGTTTTTTTGCACCATTAATTCCATACCTTTCTAACGTAGAATCATATAAATCCTCAGCAAGAATAAAGTACTTGTCGCCCAAATCCGCTAAAACATAATCTAATTCTGGATGCAGAGCAACTGCTTCATTTGCTGGCAAAGTCCAAGGCGTAGTGGTCCAAATAACAATTGATACTGGCTTATCTAAACCAAAATAATCATCTACAACTTCAAAGGAAACATCAACGGTATCGGAGCTCTTATCCTTGTAGTCTACTTCTGCTTCTGCAAGTGCTGAAGAGCACTCTGTACACCAATGAACTGGCTTATAACCCTTAGAAATATGCCCATTTTTAACTATTATTCCAAGAGAGCGGACAATATCAGCCTCATACTTAAAGTTTTTAGTTAGGTATGGATTATCCCAATCACCAATAATCCCTAATCGCTTAAAATCAATTTTTTGCTTTTCAATCTGTTGATCAGCATATTCTCTACAAGCTACACGAAAGTCATCCGCATTAATCTTTTGCCCAACCTTACCTTTCTTTTTCTCAATCATGTGTTCAATTGGAAGGCCATGACAATCCCAACCTGGAACATAAGGAGCGTCAAACCCCGATAAGGTTTTACTTTTAACAATTACATCTTTTAGGATTTTATTTACAGCATGTCCAATATGAATATCTCCATTTGCATATGGAGGGCCATCATGAAGAACAAAGATTGGTTTTCCTTTAAATTTTCGACGAATTTGTTGATATAAATCATTATCCTGCCAATCTTTTAAAAAACCGCCTTCGCGATTTGCTAAATTTGCTTTCATAGGAAAATCTGTTGCTGGCAGATTTAAGGAGGCTTTATAGTCAGACAT
>JAQWLF010000226.1:0-1553 GCA_029247465.1 Candidatus Thioglobus sp. | reverse complement strand
GATTGAGGCACCAGGAACAATAGAGGCTGGCGATATAATGATGGTGGGTAATCATTTTTATATAGGTTTATCTGACAGAACTAATCTTAGTGGTGCCAAGCAAGCTATTGGAATTCTAAAGAAATATGGAATGACTGGATCAACAGTTACATTAAATGATGTGCTTCACCTCAAAACAGGGCTATCTTACTTAGAAAATAATAAGTTAGTGATATATGGTGAGTTTATGAATGATCCTATATTTGAAAATTATGATTTTATAGAAATACCAGAAGAAGAAGACTATGCAGCCAACTGTATTTGGGTAAATGAAAATGTTATTGTCCCATCTGGTTATCCAATATCAAAAGAGAAAATTTCTAACGCAGGATTTAATGTGATAGAGGTTGATGTTTCAGAATTTAAAAAGCTTGATGGTGGATTAAGCTGTTTATCTTTAAGATATTAGCAAATTTAAAAAAATTAATTACATTGTAATTACATTGTAATTACTAAGTAACCAATCTAGTCAAATATTTCTTTAATTTCTTTAAACGTCGCTGTTATAGCATGGACATTGGTATAGCCCATCTTTTGCAAGGTTAAGGCTGCTAATGATGCACGACCACCACCACCACAGTGGGTCAAAATTAAAGTTTCAGAATCAGGACAATGTTTGGAAATTTTCATTTCAATTAACCCACGAGAAATATTGATTGAATCTTTAAGTTTTGAGTTTTCAGCATTTTGTACCTCACGCACATCAATAATTACAGCGTTTACAGAATTTTGATAGAGTGATTTAGCTGAAATAGCATCAACACAATTAATTTGAGTTTGAGCTTTTAATATCAATTCACCTGCGGTCTTTATCATCTTTATTTCTTTGAAATTTAATAAGGTTATATATTAGTGTTTAAAGTGGCGTATTCCTGTAAATATCATCGCAATACCATGTTCATTTGCAGCAGCAATGACTTCATCGTCTCGCATTGAGCCACCAGGGTGGATGATTGCACTAATTCCTGCTTCAGCAGCTGCATCTATACCATCACGAAAAGGGAAAAAAGCATCTGATGCCATAACAGAACCTTTAACCTTTAGGTTTTCATCAGCAGCTTTAATTCCAGCAATTTTGGCTGAATAGATTCGTGACATTTGCCCTGCACCAATACCAATTGTCATTTGGTTTTTTGCATAGACAATGGCATTGGATTTGACGCATTTTGCAACCTTCCAAGCAAATAATAAGTCATTCATTTGTGAATCAGTTGGTCGGATCATAGATACACATTTAAGGTCAGATGGGCCTAACTCAGCTAAATCTTTATCTTGAATCAATAAGCCTCCTGATATTTTTTTATAATCAAATGCTTGTTTAGTTTTATTAAGTTCTCCACACTCAAGAACTCTAATGTTTTCTTTATTAGATAGTACAACTTTCGCTTCAGTATTTATTATTGGACTAATAATTACTTCAACAAACTGCTGCTCTATAATAGTTTTTGTTGTTTCACTGTCCAGTTCACGGTTAAAGGCAATGATTCCTCCAAATGCTGATGTTGGGTCAGTTT
>JAQWLF010000201.1:0-2295 GCA_029247465.1 Candidatus Thioglobus sp. | reverse complement strand
CAAATAACTACGTCGCCCAATATGCGCTCACCAACTTCCTCAGGGACATCACTTTGAAAAGAAAGTACATTGGTAACTTGATTTTTTGATCGGTATTCTTTGTTAAGAACCTGAATTTCTAATGGAGAGACAAGTCGAATTAATAACTCACTATCTCCAACTGAAGATTCCTGCATAAATTGCTGGCAAGTAAGCTTTAGTCTTTCTTCGTCTACATTTATATCATTAATGATATTTTGAATAACTACCATGGCTTATTAATATTGATAAAATACTTATTTTATCCCTAAAACATTTTGCTTTGTCGTTGATAATAGAAGTAGCCATTCCAGTACCCTTGTTCAATACGTTTGATTATCTATGTAGTCAAAAAGCTAGTATTG
The DNA here is from genome assembly GCA_029247465.1 of Candidatus Thioglobus sp. Lineage (GTDB taxonomy): Bacteria > Pseudomonadota > Gammaproteobacteria > PS1 > Pseudothioglobaceae > Pseudothioglobus. Next base: position 1,912 of record JAQWLF010000201.1, on the reverse strand, counting down.
GTGCTAGGGTAAAAGTTCCATTTGGTCAAAAAAAAGTTACAGGTATCGTTCTCTCGTATAAAGATAAAAGCAAATTTGATAAGTTGCGATCTGTTGAAGAAGTACTGGACCAGGAGGCACTTTTATCCAAAGAAATTCTTGACTTTTTATTCTGGTCAGCAAGCTATTATCATCATCCAATCGGGGAAGTACTATCTAACGCAATACCAAAAAATCTTAGGATTGGCAAACCTGCAGTTATTAAGAAAGAAACTAAAATTAATGATAACTCTTCACCTAGTCTTCTAAAACAAACATCTGAACAAAAAAAAGCAGTCGCAGATATTCTAAAATATGAAAACAGTTTCCATGGCTTCTTACTTCATGGTGTCACTGGGAGTGGAAAAACTGAAGTCTACCTGAGTATCACTGAATGGCTACTGAAAAAAGGAAAACAAGTCCTTGTATTGGTTCCTGAAATTGGACTAACTCCACAAATGATTGTGCGATTTGAAGAAAGAATTAAAGACAAAGTCGTTGCTGTTCACTCCCAACTAAACGAAACTCAAAAGCAGGATGCTTATTTAATGGCTAAAAGTGGCGAAGCTAAAGTAATCCTAGGTACACGCTCTGCGATTTTTACCCCGATTCCAAAGCTTGGCCTTGTGATTGTTGATGAGGAGCACGATGGCTCTTTTAAACAACAATCGAAATTCCGTTACTCAGCAAGAGATCTAAGCTTTATGAGGGCAAAGCTTGCCAACATACCTTTAATTTTAGGTACAGCAACACCCTCACTTGAAACCCTTAAAAATGTAGCTGATCAAAAGCTTACTCGTCTAGTACTCAGTTACCGACCTGGAGATGCAATCTTGCCTGAGGTTAACTTGATAGACATGCGAAGTCAAGTTTCAGAAGCATTGTCAATACCACTTGTCTCCAAAATGAAGCATTATTTAAAAGAAAAGAAACAGGTGATGTTATTTATTAATCGACGTGGCTATGCGCCTGTATTCTATTGCACTGAATGTGACTGGAGAGCGGAGTGCAATAATTGTGACTCTACCCTTGTCTATCATCGCAATATTAATCGTCTTAAATGCCACCATTGTGGATTAGAGACAGTTCCAGAATCCTCTTGCCCTTCATGTAAAAATCACGACCTGAAGATTCTAGGTTACGGCACCGAAAGGTTGGAAGAAAATCTTGAGTCCTTTTTTCCTGAGACTACTGTTATTAGGATTGATAGGGACACTACTCGCAGAAAAAAAGCTTTTACAATTCACCTAGAAAAAATCAACTCAGGAGAGTCGTGCATTATAGTTGGAACCCAAATGCTAGCAAAGGGTCATGACTTTTCTAACCTTGCATTTGTTGGAATTCTAGATGTAGATGTTGGCTTGATGTCTCTTGATTTTAGAGCTACAGAACATTTAGCTCAGTTATTAGTTCAAGTTTCTGGAAGGTGTGGAAGAGGAAAATATAAAGGTGAGGTTAACATTCAGACGCGATATCCAAATCATCCTATATTTAACTTTATTCGAGATTCTCAATATACCAAATATGCAAATCACTTATTGACAGAACGTCAGGATGCTCAACTACCTCCATATGCACACCAAGCTTTAATTTGTGCAAATTCTAAGAACAAAGATGCTCCTGAAAAATTTTTAAGTGAGGTTGCAAATCTAATTAATAATATCGATATGGATTCAGTTGAAATTTGGGGGCCAGTCCCAGCCGTTATAGAAAAAAAATCTAACTACTACTACTTTAATTTGTATTTACAATCTACAAACAGAAATGAGTTACATCGGGTAATAAAAACTTTTTATAAGCACTTGGAGACAATAAAAATAAGTTCAACAGTTCGCTGGTTTATAGATATCGACCCTATCGAGTAGATTACTTAAAGGACTGAAGGTTTTGGAAA
>JAQWLF010000175.1:0-3076 GCA_029247465.1 Candidatus Thioglobus sp. | reverse complement strand
GTTGATATTACATCAGCATTTTGAGCGCGATGCCTGAGGGCGTGGTCCATTAATGTAATTGCAAGCATTGCTTCTGCGATCGGGGTAGCCCTAATGCCTACGCAAGGATCATGTCTCCCAGTAGTGCTAATTTCAGTCGCTTTGCCTTCTTTATTAATAGTATCAGCGGTAAGTCGTATGCTTGAAGTTGGCTTTAAGGCGATAGAAATTAAAAGGTCTTGACCAGAACTTATTCCACCAAGTATTCCGCCCGAATTATTGGAAGTAAAACCCTCAGGTGTTATTGGGTCTCTATGAACCGAGCCTTTTTGATTAACAACCTCAAAGCCAGCACCTATTTCAATTCCTTTTACGGCATTAATGCTCATCATTGCATGAGCAATGTCAGCATCAAGTCTGTCGAATATAGGCTCACCTAGTCCTGTAATCATATTACTTGCAACGATATTAATTCTTGCTCCAATCGAGTCCCCAGACTTTCTAAGATTATCCATGTACTCTTCGAGCTCACTTACTTTGCCAGCATCTGGACAAAAGAAAGGGTTATTGTGTACTTCTTTCCAGTCAAAGTTTTTAAAAGTGATAGGGCCTAGTTGGGCTAAGTAGCCATGAATCTCAATACTGTACTTTTCTTTTAGGTATTTTTTAGCAATTCCTCCAGCGGCAACTCTTATTGCTGTTTCTCTAGCAGATGATCGACCACCACCTCGGTAATCTCTGAGTCCATATTTTTGTTGGTAAGTGAAGTCCGCATGACCAGGTCTAAAAGAGTTAGCAATATTCGTGTAGTCCCTTGGCCTTTGGTCCGTGTTTTTAATTAAAAGACCGATAGGGGTTCCTGTAGTAATCCCTTCAAAAGTTCCAGATACAATTTTAATTGTGTCCGACTCTCTTCTCTGGGTAGTGTGCCTTGAACTTCCAGGCTTTCTTAAGTTTAAATCACCTTGTAAGTCTTCTTCAGACAATGCCATTCCTGGCGGGCAACCATCAACAATACCAATGAGAGCATCACCGTGGCTCTCGCCAGCAGTTGTTAAAGTAAATAGTTTTCCAAATGAGTTACCAGACATTGTCTATTGAAGTGCGATGTTTAGATGGCCAATATTATACCAGTGGCAGATTTTATTTCGAAAAAGATTGATTAATCACCTAGATAAAGAGATGCTATTCAGCAGCTTTTTTATTAAGTACTATTTTATTTTAGGAGATCATCGAAGTAGAAATAATTGACTCCAGGCTTGCTGTCAATTTTTGAAACCATAGTTTTGGCTAACAACTTCACCTTAACGCTTCTATATTTGCTTGCAGAACCAATTAGAAAAAAATCCATTATCTTAGCAAACTTTAATACAATTACTTCTGCAAACCTTTTTTCAGAACGCTGACCCACTAGAAAGCTTGGTCTAAATATATTTACAACTTTAAAGTCAAGTTCTTGGATAGCTTCTTCGAGTTCACCCTTTGTTTTTAAATAAAAATTACTTGATGAACTTGATGCTCCAATAGAGGAAATAAGGGTTAGTGTGCTGGCTCCTGCTTCTTTTGCTTTTTTTGCTATAGAGATGTTGTAATCTAGGTCTACCTTTTTAAAATTATCTTTGCTGCCTGCTGCTTTAATTGTAGTTCCAAGGCATATGAAAATATTAATGCATGGTGGTAGTTTCCCATCAATAACAAAAGTATCAAAGTCTATCTCAAGTGTCTCTACATTTTTAGGTAAATTAGTAATGGGTTTTCTAGATAAAGCAACAACCTTATTGCCATTAATACTTAATTCATTAAGGACATTTTCCCCAACTAATCCTGTGGATCCAGCTACTATTGATGTGCTCATTTTATTTCTTGAGGGTTTTATTATATAAGTGAAATAGCATTGCTAAATTTAAGGTAATACTATTTCGATACCGTCAATATCTCCATTCACATTAATCTTCATTTTGTCAAACTTAGGAGCGCCCATGCCACTAAAGTTATAAAATCCTGCAGGCTCCTTAGGGATAAAGAAAAAGAAGTCTAGCTTTCCATTGTTATTTTTATCTTCAAACGAAGCTAGAGCATATGATCCAGTTGGCTTATTGAAGCTAAAAGGCACACTACAATCTCCATTCTTACTAGGGTCAATAATAATCTCTTGATTATGATTCATCCCGTCATTAAAGCCTGACTCTTCATAAATCAGTATATGAACTGAATGTTTAGTTGAACAACCAGTTATAGAGCCACTAACTGTATGTAAGTGATCATCTGCTTTTGAAATGTTAAGTATTCCTTGCAAGGCAAATAGAGAGATAAATATAGTAAATAATTTATAATTTAGTTTCATAATTGAGTTTTGAAAAAAAACAGGTTGTTAGTTTAGATAACAAAGTCGAGATTTTAGTGAATTTTGTGTGAGTTTTTTATGAAAATTATAATTTAACTAGTTGTTGATGGAATCATTACTTTAAGAGAGCTTTGAATAAAAAGAAGTATTTGGTGCCCTGGGCGAGATTTGAACTCACGACCCCTCGCTTAGGAGGCGAGTGCTCTATCCAGCTGAGCTACCAAGGCAAGGTTACTATTATTGCCAGTTATGTGAATTAATTCAAGAGATTATTTGATTAATAATGTAATTGGCATCTAAGTAGTTAATATTAATCTTCTTGAGTTTGTCATCAGTATTTAGTACTAGGGATGGAAATCCATTACCACTAATCGATTGTGCTAGTTCAATTTCATTTAAAAGAGTTTCATTCACTTTAGTTGACCTTAAGTCTTTTTTGAATCTTTCAGTATCTAAATCTAAATCGGTAGCAATTTTTATTAAAACATCTTCATTTGAAGGGTTTTGGGCGTTTAAGTAATATGCTTGTTGTATTGCATCTATCATTGACTGTTCTATATCAGGGCGCTGATTTTTTGCACAAATAACAGCTCTGCATGATGGGTAAGTTGATCGCTTAGGTTCACATAATGTCCAGAAATCATAATTAAATTTTGTGTCCGGAATGACCTCTTGAATTCTTTTCCAGTTACCCATGACATATTCACGTATTTCAGGAGACATTATTATTTTGCTATCAGGAGCTAGTCCACC
>JAQWLF010000183.1:0-1550 GCA_029247465.1 Candidatus Thioglobus sp. | reverse complement strand
TCTTGATACCCCGTCATTGCGGTATTAAAAACCACCTCACCTACTGTTTGACCAAAAGAACCAACTGACTCACCCCAAAAAAATTTACCATCTTCGAGAGCTAGTATGGCAGTTTGAGGCAAAAAAAATTCTCCTGAGGGGTTTAAAACTTGGCAAATTTTACCATGGGTTCACTATAAATTTCTCTTGAATTTAAGATTCCAATGTTATAATTAAATTGCATATTACTATTAGATAAAAAAATGAAAATTATAGTCAATGATGAAAAAATAGAGCTCCCTTATAATTCAAATATCGAAGATCTAGTTATTCATTTGGGCTATCAAAATCAGAGAATTGCGATCGAAATCAATGAATCAATTATTCCTAAATCCAACCACTCGACATACTTACTTAAAAACCAAGACAAAGTTGAGGTAATTAATGCAGTTGGTGGTGGTTAGAAATTAATATAGATTATTAAAAAAATTTACACTAAACTTAAGCTATTCTTCTACCAGTTACTCTATACCATTCGTCTATATTGGAAACCTCTAAGTTAGTAAAATACTCTGAGTAACAGCCTACTACTCTATCAACTTGCTTTTTTAAAATACCTGATACAAGTATTTCCCCATCAGGGTTAACAAGATCTGCAAATGTAGGTGCCAACTTAATTAGCGGATTGGTTAGAATATTTGCTATTAATAAATCACAGCCTTCAAAGTCAATTTCATCTTTTGAATGAATTGTTTTAATTATTCTTTCACATTGATTGTTGATGATATTGTCTTTACTAGAAATAATAGCTTGAGGATCATTATCAATTGCTAAAACTCTTGAAGCACCTAGCTTTGCAGCGGCTATAGCTAAAATACCAGTACCACATCCAAAATCAATTACATCAATATTTTTGGGTGGATTTTTATCTAAATACTCAAGGCATAGGTTGGTCGTTTGGTGAGAACCTGTACCAAAAGCTAAGCCAGGATCCATGTTGATTATAATGGCATCACTAGGAATTTTTGCTTGAGATTCCCATGAAGGACAAACCCAAAGGTTCTCGCCAAACTTCATTGAATGAAAATCTTTTTTGCATTCATCCTCCCATACTCTGTCTTTCAAAATGAATGAAGTTTGGGTACTAACATTGCAAATTTCAAAAATAGAAGCCTCAATATCTTCTTGATTTATATCCGTTGAAAATAGAGCATTAACTGTGATGTTATCCCATAATGGCGTCTGCCCAACTGGCGGTTCATAGATTGCATCATCAAGAGTATCGGAATAAGTGATTGAGAGACTTCCCAATCCCGTAAGCACTTCTGAGATAAGATCAGCTTGAGATTTTTCAATTTGAAAAGATATTTGTAGCCAATCCATTAGAAATAATTATATCTATGAATGGTCTTTAGCTCTTAACTAATAAGTTTAGAATAAGTCTTTAACTGAATTTAAAGCTTCAGGTAGTTTGTCAGGTTCGGTTCCACCACCTTGAGCCATATCCGAACGTCCACCACCCTTTCCACCGATTTGAATGGCGACATGATTCAAAATATTACCAGCTTGAT
>JAQWLF010000166.1:0-1962 GCA_029247465.1 Candidatus Thioglobus sp. | reverse complement strand
CAAGTGGTTTAGTGCCCAGAGCACTTCCCCCATCACTTCTGTTGATGATATTAGAAAATTAATGAGTCATGAGTTATTCACAATGACCAATCCAAATAGAATTCGATCAGTAATAGGGTCTTTTAGCCAAAACAGTCTTCAGTTTCATTGCAAAAAAGGTTATAAGCTAGTGACTCAAGTAATCATAGAGTTGGATGCATTAAATCCTCAAATTGCAGCAAGATTTGCAAGTATATTTAATCATTGGAGACGATTTACTGAACAATATTCTTCCCTTCAAGAAAATGAATTGAAGATAATTAGTAATTCAAATGAGTTGTCTAATGATGTCTATGAAATTGTTAATACTTCTCTTAAAGGAAAGATTTAATGTCTTATAGGGATGCTAAACATTTATCAGAACTACTAGTTTCCAAAGGCTTGACAGTCTCTGTTGCTGAATCTTGCACAGGTGGCGCACTCTCCAGTTCTTTAACTTCAATTGCTGGAGCCTCATCTTACTTTGATTGTGGATATGTAACATACAGCAACCAATCAAAAGTTCAAATGCTTGGTGTGAGTCCAGAAACAATTGAAACATATGGGGCTGTTAGTGAGAAGGTTGCCCATGAAATGGTAATTGGAGCTGGTGAAAGATCACAAAGTAATCTTGCCGTATCAATAACAGGTATAGCAGGGCCATCTGGCGGCTCTTCTGAAAAACCTGTTGGAACGGTTTGTTTTGGTTTTTTCTTTGATGGAGAAACAACTACAACAACGCAATTTTTTTCAGGCGCTAGATCCGATATTGTATCTCAAAGTATTTCTTATGCTTTAGTTCAGTTAGCCTTAAAGCTGTGATCGATTCTTCAGTAGTATCCATCGCTCCAATGATGGATTGGACAGATAGACATTGCAGATATTTTTATCGGCTACTTAGTAATAATACTCAACTTTATACTGAAATGATAACTTCAAAAGCTATTTTAAGAGGAGATAAAAATCGTTTATTAGACTTTAATGCCAGTGAGCATCCATTAACTCTTCAATTAGGCGGTAGTGATCCTAAGGAGATGGCTGAATGCGCTCAAATTGCTCAAAAGTGGGGATATGATGAGGTTAATATAAATGTTGGCTGTCCATCCGACAGGGTTCATTCTGGAAGTTTTGGTGCATGCTTAATGAAGGAGCCAGATTTGGTGGCAGCTTGTGTTGAAAGCATGATTGACAAATGCGACATTCCAGTTACAGTTAAAAGCCGAATTGGAATTGATGATATGGAGAGCTATGATGAATTGAGTGATTTTGTATCACGCATTAATTCTAAAGGTTGTAAGCATTTTATAATCCATGCTCGAAAAGCTTGGCTTCAGGGACTGAGTCCGAAAGAGAACCGAACAATTCCGCCTTTAAATTATCCTTGGGTTTATGAGTTAAAAAAAGATTTTCCACAAATTCAAATAACTATAAATGGAGGCATTACAAGTTGCTTAGAGATAAAGAGTCATCTTGATTATGTCGATGGCGTTATGCTAGGAAGGGCGGTGTACAATAATCCATTTATATTAAGTGAAGTAGATAGTGATATATTTAGAGAAAAAAAGAATCCAATAAATCGTGAACAGATTTTAAAAAAATATATGGTTTATATGAGTGAACAACTCAAAATTGGTGTACCTATAAGGTCGATGACTCGTCATATATTGGGTTTATATCATGGTGAAACTAATGCTAAATTATTTCGCAGATTATTAAGTGGTAAGGTAGTTGGATTTGATCATTTAAATGAGTGGTTAGATTTTAAAATAAATAGTTTAACCGATAATAAAAGTACCCAATAGTTTGGTAAAATTTCTTAGGAAAATTCTCCTCTAAAAAAAATATGGCAGGCGACAACTACATAGCGAGCATTGATATCGGAACTGATAAGATTGCGCTGTTGGCTGCTGAAAAAGATTATGATAATCGACTCAGGATTATTGG
>JAQWLF010000157.1:0-4009 GCA_029247465.1 Candidatus Thioglobus sp. | reverse complement strand
CATCGCTTTGGTGCAATCTCGATTACGACAGATTTTGGAACGATTCCTTTAATTGAAAATCAAAATGAAGAGCAGTCCTTGTTTTCTGATGACGATTGGAGTGATGATTTTGAAGATTCAGTAGATGACCAGGCTGTTCTTCAAAAGGTTAAATTTAAAGATATAGAGCCATCGCTATATATTCCTTTTATGCAGGCTGTTTCAGCCATATATGAACAACCACGGATGTTGGAAAATTTTGATTTTTATCCAATCGGGACTTCGGCGATTGTCGAGTTGGCTTGGGGAACAATGATTCAAGCGGGTTTCCTTTTGGTAGGTATGCTGATTATTATTAATCTTTTGCTTTGGACCTTGTTTCGTTCAGCCAGCGCTGTAGTCCTTCCACAGTTAGCTATCGGTCTTAGTATTTTGTTTGTAATAGGTGGTCTGAGTTGGCTTAATATAGCTTCGACCACACTTATTGCTTTAACAGCAATGTTAGTGATCGCCGTTGGTGTAGCGGACTGCGTTCATGTAATGAGTTCCTATTTATTGTTTAGGCGTTCTGGTAATGATCATGAACAGGCTTTGTCGCAAGCTTATGGCAAAACTGGGGTGCCAATCTTGCTCACCACTGTCACAACAATGGCAGGTATGTCCTCACTGGCAGTGACAGGAATGCCACAGTTTGTTCTGTTTGGATTTTCTTCTGCGGCAGGAGTTGGTCTAGCTTTTCTATATACAATTTATCTATTACCAGTGTTACTGGATTACTGGCATCCAATGCAAGACAAGAAGGTCTCAAATGTCGTTCAACAAAAGAGAACTTTAACAAGCTCAATGAAAGCTTTCTTTAAGTCGATTCAAATAAAGGCTTTAAAGTTTTTATGCTTTTTTGCGAAGCCAATAATAAATTTATCACAAAGAATTGGCTTAACTTGGTTACTGGGGGCAGACTGGTTACAGCCACTACTTAATAAAATTCCATCTTTCGTACAGCGTTTTCGATATGCAATAGTTGTGATTTTTTTTGGCGTATTTGGAATCTGCCTGTACGGCGCAACTCAAGTCAAAATTGACTCCAACTTGGTTGAGCTTTATTCTGATGATGTCCCTATTGGCCAGGCATATGATATTGTTGATGAGCACATGATGGGTACAGGGAATATGATTATTGTGGTTAATACTGGAGAGTCTGACGCTATCATGGACCCTGCAGTTTTAAACGCAATGAGTCGTCTCCAGAGTCAAGTCAAGGAAAGTTATAGTAAATATATTATTCGAACTAACTCGCTCGCAGACTTGGTTAAAGAAACTCATGCCATTATGCAAGGTGATGAACAGTACCGAACCATCCCTGAAAGTCAAATCACTGTATCACAGTTACTATATTTGTTTAACAGCGCTAACCCAGAGGAGCGACGAGCCTTGGTGAGTGATGACTACAGTAAAAGCCACATTAGTATTCAGTTAAAAAATGCAGGGTCAAATGAATATGCAGAATTTTTTGAAGGCATCCGAAAGGACATAAGTAATGAATTTGATACATTAAAAGACCGTTACCCTGATTTGGACGTTGAAATTACCGGCACTTTTGCAATGATGATGAGGCTTGCAGATGATTTAAGTAGGAACCAGTTCAAGAGTTTAGCAATAGCTGCTGTAGTTATTAGTTCCTTGTTGATGGTTACACTGGGCTCACTTCAGGCGGGAGCTATGTCGATTGTCCCTAACTTAATTCCAGCCACTCTGGCGTTTGGCTTGATGGGTCTTTTTGGAATTCCACTCGACACCGATACTCTGATGATTGCGCCTTTGATAATAGGTATAGCGGTAGATGATACGATTCACTTTATTAGTCATTATAGAATGTCACTTGCTGAAAACAATGACATGCGAATGGCATTGGTTGATGCAATAAAGGAAGTTGGGCAGGCGGTTACATTTACAACATTAATACTCGGTCTTGGTTTTTTTATGCTTACTTTTAGTGATTATTTGGGTTTGGCTAAGATTGGTGGTTTTGGCTCTTTAGCTATATTTGTTGCTTTATTGTGTGACTTGCTTTTTTTCCCAGCACTGATTATGATTTTTAAGCCAAAATTTGGTCAAAAGGATGTTGAAGATAATTTAAATTTTATAGAGGTTGCAAAATGAATAGATTAATATTAACTAACTCGAATTCACCACTACTCGTTGTTGCGCTGAGTATATTTTTTATTTTTTCTGTCTCAAATGTTCATGCTGAAACTGACTTAAGTGCCAGAGAGATTATGGAAAAAGTTGACGAAGAAAGTCGCAAGTCAACTGAGTCTGCATTTACACGTATGAAACTGACTACTTGTAAATATGGAAAAAGGGATGGAAAGGTAAAGTGTGCTGAAAAAGCCCGCGTTAAGTTAGTAGAGAGTGCACAAATTAATACCGGCGAGGATAATAAGGATAGCAAGAGTATTGCCATCATTCTTGAACCTGCAAGTGAGAAAGGTATAGGTATGTTGTCTTATAGTTATGATGATAGCGATCGAGATAATGAAACCTGGTTATATCTATCTGCTCTTGGAAAGGTAAAGCGGATTAGTGTTAGAAATAGTGATGATGAAGAGACTGAATCTGCTAGCATTTTTGGAACAGAGATGACAACTGAGGATCAAGAAACTGGAAAACTTGATGACTATACATATGAACTACTAGACCAAGGAACGTTTAGAGGTAGAGAAGTTGTGGTAATCGAATCAACCCCAAAACCGCATCGTCTTAGCAAAAGTAGTTATGGAAAGACGCAAAGTTGGATTGACACTGAAAGGTTTATTTCTCTTAAAGTGCAAATGTTTGATAAATACAATAATCCTATTAAGAAGCTAGAGGTAGGAAAGGTTGAAAAGATTAATAATGTCTGGATGGGAAGAAGTCTGACATTTTTTAATACTGTCAGTAATAGGTTGACCAATATGAAACTTGAGGCAATAAATTTTGATATGGACATTAATGAAGATTTTTTGACTCAAAGAGCTTTAACTGACCAAGCTTTCAGAGAGAAGTATTTAAAAGATTTGCGTAAGCAGGCAAAATAATTTTAAAAGTAAGCATGGTTAATCTAATCAAAATATTATTTATATATTTAATGTTTGGCTTAGTTTTCAACTCTGTTGTTTATGCTGATGACTCGTTTTTTGATGATGAAGTTGTTTTTGAAGATTCTACTCAAGAGCTTGATGAATGGTCAGATGATAGCGATATCTTTGGTGATGAGTCTATTGATGATGAAAAGTCTTTGGCTTGGCTTAATCTTGGCGTTTCGCAAAAATGGGGATTTAATCCTGCTAGTAGCTATAGCACCACAAAAGAAAGAACTGAATTAACACTAGGAACAAGTGGCTCTGTTTCTGAGTCAGGATATGGTGAAGTGGAACTTAAGGCAACGAAATATTGGCCTAGTGATAGCTATCATTCAACTTCAGCGAGTGATATAGAAGTAGAGAGGGCATTTTTGCAGTTTAGTTTCGAAGACTGGAGTACTAAGTTGGGGCGATATACTATTGGTTGGGGTGAGCTTGAAGGTGGTGCACTTGATGTGGTTAATCCTGCGGGCGGTTTGACTGATCCGAAAATAATTTCACAGTGGTTTTTAAGCGCTACTCGTTATTCTAATAATAGTGATTTAAGTTTATTTTATAATTCAAATCCCTCAATTACAAAAAGCGCTCTACTCTCCCTTAAAGACGATAGTGATGATGAATTTGGGGTGCGTTATGGCATTAATCGGGAAGGAAGTGATGTGGCATTCTACGCTGGTCAACTAATACCCAATAACGCTCTAAAAAATCTAATAGATGGGGTTGCTTATGCTAGCCCTTATCAGTTATTAGGTTTTGGTATGAATAAAGTATTTGATGACTACTTACTTAAATTTGATATAGCATACAAGCGAAATCTTGAGCATAACCGATTAGGACAGTTTATAAAAGTCGACAGAATTGATTGGGACTTGGCTTTTGATATTCAAAAAAATGATAGACAGTGGTTA
>JAQWLF010000152.1:0-2323 GCA_029247465.1 Candidatus Thioglobus sp. | reverse complement strand
CATTGCAGCTGATGTACGAGACAAAATTGTTTCGTCCCAAGGTAACATTTCTGCAATTATTGTATTTTGATAGTTAATCGTTTTAAGGGCCTCTATTGTCTCTTTCCAGGGAACATCTCCTGTGCCAATATCACAAAAACTAAAGCTACCAGTCCAGTCAAAATTTTCTTGAAAATCTTTTATCTGAACTCTTTTTATTCTGGAATTAAGGAGCTCAATCCAGTGCGGTGGATACTGCTGATAACCTATTAAGTTACCAATATCTAAATAGACACCTAATTTATTAGAATTAAAAGAATCAACAAAGTTTCTAAGTTCAATTGGCGAATAAAAGAGGCCATTCCAAACATTCTCCATACATAAATCTACGTCTAAATCTTCTGCAATTGGGAGTAATTGGTTAATCGCATCTCTTAATCGATCTAAGGCTCTATCGTAGCGAACTATTTCAGAAGAAATCGGGCTTTTAACAACACCTGGTACAAATAATAACGCCTTGCATTCAAGATAGCTGGCCACCTTAAGCGCTTCTTGATGAAGCCTGATAGAGTTTTTTCTTACAACCTCATCATCACTTGTAGGGCTTATCCCCCAGCTCATTCCAGTCGCTATGCTATCAACAAAAACACCTGAATCATCGATTTGTTGGCGTATAGTTTTGCATTCAGTTTTTGAAGTATTTGTATTTATTACACCTTCATTTGAGACTGATAACTCAAGTGCATCAAATCCATTAGATTTGGTTTGAGATAAAGCAGACTCTATAGATTCATTGTTAGAAAGACCATTTTCAAAAGAGAGATAACTTATACCTTTAATCAAAACTCTTCTCCTTTAATATAGTGAATCAAGCTTTTTCCATGTTTCAGTCATATCGACTATTTGATTTGTTTTCATGCTTTCGTCAATTGCCATTGCAACAAGACCTGCAGCAATTGCCTCCTTTGGTCCAACAGGTAAAGATTTTATATCTCCTCTTAGAAAACTCACAATATCTTCACACATGAGCTTATCTGCGCCATAGTGAGAGGGGTAGTTTCCAGTCTCAGAGGAGGCTGGAATACTAAAATCATGATCCTCGAGACATTCACCCGTTCTTGCATCAGTAATTCTAAGACCTCCACGGCCAAAATCTCCCTCAGCCATCCCTTTACTTCCAATAACACAAAAACGCCTCTGCTCATCAGGAACATTGATACTAGTATGGAAAGAAAAAGTTACATTGTTAGGATATTCCAATAACGCATTCTGATGATCAATAATATCAGCGTCACTTGTAAATGGATCATCAACATTTTCCCAGTAAGAGTGTTTTTGTTGATAGACATCATCATGCTCATTGCCCATAGGTGCCTCTGAAGGAATAAAATTGTTTCGCCCTCCAAAACTGACAACTCTTTCAGGTCTTTCCCCAACAATACTATTATAAAGATCGATATCATGACAACACTTTTCCAGCATAAAGCCACCAGAATATTTCTCTAGTCTTCGCCAATCTCTCATAAAAAATGATCCATGATAAGGCGCTATATGCTCATTAGCTTCAAGTGAAGTTATTTTTCCCAAGGCCCCAGTATCAAGGACTCTTCTCATTTCCCTCATATGAACTGAATACCTCAAAACAAGTCCAACAATTAATTGGTTTTCACCAAATTTTTTGATTAACTTGGCAAGTGCAAAACTATCCTCTTTTGTTGTTACGATAGGCTTCTCTGAAAAGACTTTCAAACCTGCTTCCAGTCCCAAACGGATATGTTCCAAATGAAGATGATTGGGTGATGCTACCCACAAAAGCTCAAGATTGCCTTCATTAATAATCTGGTCAAGGCTTTCATATTGGTTTAAGCTATTGGAATGCTCCTCAATGATTGACAGGCCACATGGATCTGGATCTACATAGCCTACTAGCTCCATTTCTGGCATCTCCTCCATAATCATTTTTAGAACATTTCCAGCCCTTAATCCTAAGCCAACAACACCTGTTCTCATGATTAACCTCCTAATCTATCAACTCTAACTTCTTTGAAGTGCTTGACCTGATGAGTTGAAAGCGTGGCATTTATTAGGGTCTATGGTTATATTAATCTTATCGCCTGGCTTTATTACTGAATCACTTGGCAGTACAGCACAGAAATTATCGTTATCCAATACAGAGCCATACAAGATTACAGTCGCTCCAACGTGCTCAACAACATCTACTCTCATTGGAACGCCTCCCTTGTCAGACACCTCAAGATCTTCTGGTCGAATCCCAATCTCTATATCATCTCCTGATTTTGTATCTCCTGCATCTATAGGTATGTTCATTTCTGAGTCACCGATA
>JAQWLF010000150.1:0-1651 GCA_029247465.1 Candidatus Thioglobus sp. | reverse complement strand
GCAACGCCACCTTCTTTAACATTAGGACATGAAATATTAATTTCAATTGCATCAATATCAGTATTGTCAAAATGTTTGGCAATTTCACCGTATTCTTCAACGCTTGAACCGGAAATATTGATAATAAATTTTGTTTCGTTTTTATCTAGGCCGGGCATAATTTCATCTATAACAGTTTTTGTTCCTGGGTTTTGAAGCCCAATAGAATTAAGCATCCCGTTGGGCGTTTCCGCTAATCTGTGAAGCTTGTTGCCTAAACGTGGCTCGAGTGTAGTGCCTTTTAGGCACACTGCACCAATATCAGAGTTTGAAAAGCCCTTGATTCTAGTGTATTCCTCTCCAAAGCCAACACACCCAGAAAGCAAAATGATTGGTGAGCTAAGAGACATCCCACAAAAACTTGTTTGAAGATTGTTTTGCATTGACGCCATTATACTTTTATGATGACTTTGCAGACATTAAGTTCGGCTAAAATGTTGCCATGAACGGAGTTTTTATTACTGGCAGCAATACAGATGTTGGAAAAACCACTGTAGGCGTAGAAATTATTAGGCATTTAAGTAAGACTCGAAAGATCAAAGCTCGAAAACCTGTTGAAACAAATTGTCGGCTTATTGATGAAGCCTATGTCCCTAAAGACGCTATAGCACTTAACGAAGCATGTTCTGAACCAGAGCCGCTTGGTGTAGTTTGTCCATATTGTTTTGAGCTTGAGGCTAGTCCCGAGAAGGCAAGTTCGCATGACGGAACTACGCTCAGTATTGATGGCCTGGTAAGGGTTTGTAATGCCGGCACTGAAGACAGTTTTGTTGTGGTAGAGGGGGCTGGCGGACTATACTCGCCTATAGCAGACGCATCTATTAATTCAGATCTTGCAAAGCGACTTCAAGTGCCGATTGTTATAGTGATCCGTGATGAGCTCGGCGCAATCAGCCAAGCACTTTTAACTATTGAGGCCGCTAAGAAAAACAAGCTAAGCGTTTCCTGCGTTGTTTTAAATGCAATTCAAGTCAACAACCTTTGTAACAAAGAGGCTCTTATGGCATACACTAAAATCCCAGTTGTTTCTTTTTCTAAAAAAAACCTAGAGCTTTTTTACTCTGAGATTGAGGGCTTAATCTAGGATAGTTAGGTTCGGTTTTTTGGTCTCTTGCGAGGGCTTTTCTGGTTTATCAAAGAACATGCCTTCGCCATTCTCTTGCGCATAGATAGTATGAACCGCATCACAAGGAATAATAATCTGCTGTGATTTTCCGCTAAATCTTGCTTTAAAGCTAATAGAGTCGTTGGTTATTGCGCGCCCTACTGTTGCAGATGAGCTGATATTCAAAACAATCTTTCCTTCTTTTGAAAGATCTTCTGGAACAAGAGTGCCATTTTTTTCACAACTTACCAATACATGAGGTGTTAGGCCAGAGTCCTCAATCCAATCACAGTATGCTCGGATTAGGTAGGGAACAACGCCAGACATAAGGGCGTTTAATTAAAATCCTTTTCCGCGAAAGTGAGACTTTCATGAAAGCCCTCTTTTTCAAACAACCTGTTTGCATAGGCAGTAATTGGCGCTGCTTTTTCACCTAACGATATCCCCAGAAGATCAAGGCGCCAGAGTATTGGCGCGATACATGCATCAACCAATGTCATTGTTTCG
>JAQWLF010000149.1:0-1546 GCA_029247465.1 Candidatus Thioglobus sp. | reverse complement strand
CCTACGCGTTACTCACCCGTCCGCCACTCGACGCCTACTAGCAAGCTAGTATCGTTTCCGTTCGACTTGCATGTGTTAAGCATACCGCCAGCGTTCAATCTGAGCCAGGATCAAACTCTTCAGTTTAATCTTTGACTTTTTAGAACACTTGGCATTTTATAACCAATAGTTCAATTTTTTAAAAAGCTTATCTGCTTTTGTTTTTTATGTGCACTGCACAATTTCTTGCACGAGTGCCCACACAAGTTGCTTGATAAATTTTTAAAGAGCTACCACCCAAAAAAATGATCTTTTATGGCGGTGAAAGCGGGAAATTATACATGCTCAAACTGTTGCGTCAAGTGATATTATGAATATTTATCAAATAAACTTTAAAGCACTTAGAATCCTAGGATAGCTCACCTAGGAATAGTGGTTAGAATCAACAATATAGAGCCTGATATTAAACTTAAAACTTCCCTTATTTTTTCTTTCGAAAAAGGAATAATTATACTCTATTTGCCAATACAAAATGAGGAGAAGATTTCACCCAACAAATCGTCAGAGGAAAATTCACCAGTAATCGTGCCGAGCGACATACTTGCTTGTCGCAAATCTTCAGCAACTAGCTCACTTGCACCGCCCTCAAGTTGTTCAATAGCACTGTTGATATAATTAAGTGTTAACTCAATTGCCAGGATATGTCTTTTTCGAGCAAGAAAAACACCCTCACCATCAGGCTTATAGCCAGCAGCCTCCGACAATGCTTGTCTTAACAAATCTATTCCATCACCATTTTTAGCCGAAAGGCTAACTTCTGTTTGATTCTCAACTTCTTTAATTTCAGCCTTAGCCTTCAAGAGATCAATCTTGTTCCTTATATATATAATGGGCTTATTCTTGACAGCCTCTGGCAATATAGACAAGTCAGCTAATTTATCCTTTGCATCGTAAACCAATAATACAACGTCTGCATTATTGATTTCAGTATGAGCTCGCCTGATACCTTCTTGTTCAATGATGTTATTACTATTATGAAGTCCAGCAGTATCGATAATATGAAGTGGCATTCCGTCAATATGGATAGTTTCCTTTAATACATCTCTTGTAGTTCCAGCAATATCAGTAACAATAGCACTGGGCTGTTTAGTTAGTGCGTTAAGCAAGCTGGACTTTCCTGCGTTTGGTTTGCCCGCAATAGCGACATAGAGACCATCTCTCAAAATTGCACCTTGATTTGCACTCTCAAGTATCTCTAGAAGGAGATTTTTTAAGGTTTGCAGTTTAACTGAAACTTCATGAGATTCTAAAAAATCAATCTCCTCATCAGAAAAGTCGATAGTAGCCTCTACAAAAACTCTCAAACTCGTCAAGTCTGCTAGCAAGTGATTAATTTTTTCTGAGAACTCTCCTGTCAATGACCTTACAGCACTAAGAGCAGACTGCTCAGAACTTGACTGGATAAGATCTTGAACAGCTTCAGCCTGAACTAAATCCATCTTGCCATTTAAGAAGGCTCTTTTAGTGAACTCTCCAGGTTCTGCAAGTCGAGCACCAAAAAAAGTAG
>JAQWLF010000124.1:0-2166 GCA_029247465.1 Candidatus Thioglobus sp. | reverse complement strand
TTTATGGGCGATGGTAACTGTGCAGAAATACCTTGGCAGTTTTTAGGTTTAAGTATGGCGGGCTGGTCTTTTATTTGGTTTGGAGTGATTATCACTTTGAGTCTATTGGCAATTAAAAAAGCCAATTAATCTCTAATTTACATAGAAAAGCTCACAATTTCCAAAAAAAATAATTCTATGGTAAGATTATTTGTTAATTATGTAGAGTAATTTTTTAAGATTTGGCTGATTTTGAAGAAACAGTAAAAAGACTATTTGATTCAGTTGATATTCAAGTCAATGGCTCACGTTCGTGGGATCCTCAGATTCACAATGAACTTTTCTATGCACGTGTATTAAGTGGAGGTTCTTTGGGGCTTGGTGAAAGCTATATGGACGGATGGTGGGATTGTCAAGCTTTAGATCAATTAAGTTATAAGCTTCTGAGTGGTCGAATTGACGAACAAGTAAAAGCGACTAATCTTGGTTTATTGTTTAATGCAATAAAGGCCCATATTTTAAATGCTCAAACTAAAAAAAGAGCTTATATAGTTGGCAGAAAGCATTATGACATTGATAATGATCTATTTTCCTTAATGCTTGATGAGAGAATGAATTACTCTTGTGGCTACTGGCGAAATGCCAAGAATTTAGAGCAGGCTCAGATCAATAAGTTAGATTTGGTCTGTAGGAAACTGCATCTGAAGCCCGGCATGAGTGTACTTGAAATTGGTTGTGGCTGGGGAGGCTTTGCTAAGTATGCTGCTGAAAATTATGGAGTAAGTGTACATGGTATAAGCATATCAAAAGAGCAGGTAAAGTATGCCGAAGCTTCTTGTAAAGGTCTCAATACTTCCTTTGAATTCAAAGACTATCGAGAACTAAATACAGAGTATGACTCAATAGTTTCGATTGGTATGTTTGAGCATGTAGGTTATAAAAATTATAAAGAGTATATGGAAGTTGCCAATCGGTGCTTGAAGGATGATGGTTTATTTTTACTGCATACGATTGGAAGAAACAGCTCTGGACGGGCAACTGATCCATGGATTAATAAGTATATTTTTCCAAATGGAATGACACCTTCATCTAAGCAAATCAGCGACGCTGTTGAGGATATTTTTGTGGTTGAAGATTGGCATAACTTTGGTCAGGATTATGATGCAACGCTAATGTCCTGGAATGAGAACTTTCAAAACAGCTTTAATCATTTGAAAGATACATACGATGAAAGGTTCAAGCGAATGTGGGAATATTATTTGTTGATGTGTGCAGGTACTTTTCGAGCTAGGAGAAATCAATTATGGCAGTTGGTAATGTCGAAGGGTGGTATTAAGGGAGGGTACACCTACAGTAACAACCCTAGGTTTGATTAACCAATGCAATATATAGAAATCTAGTATGCTAGAGAGTTCTGAGTTCTTATCAAATGAAAATATGACACCTAAACTTGTCAGTTTTAAGGTCTGCCCTTTTGTCCAAAGAGTTGCCATTACGCTTCAATATAAGGGTATTGATTATGATATAGAATATATAGATTTGGGTAGTCCACCAGAATGGTTTTTAGCTATATCACCATTAAAAAAAGTTCCACTTTTAATCGTTGATAACACGGTAATTTTTGAATCAGCTGTTATTAATGAATATATTGATGAAGCATACCAACCAGTGCTTCATCCAGAAGATTTACTTCTGAAAGCGATAAATAGAAGTTGGATTGAATTCTCCAGCAATATAAGTTTGTATACTTTTGAGCTAACCATAAAAGAGAAAAAAAATGACTTTGAGAATATACTTGAAGAATTACTGAAGGGCTTTGATCTGGTTGAAGATTATTTATATGCTAAACCATTTTTTAATGGAGAGCAGTTTTCTTTAGTGGATTCGAGTTATGCGCCTATATTCCAACGATTAGAGTTCTTAGCACAAATTTATAAACCTATTATTTCCTCTAAAAGGCATCCAAAATTAGTAAAGTGGAAAGATAGTTTGTTGTCATTAAATGCAGTTAAACGCTCAACTGTAGAAGAAATTCAGAACCTATACTATCAACTTTTGTGGACAAGACAGGGGTATATTTCGCAATTTTTGAGTGAAAGAGAGTATGGTAAGAGGCCAACAAAAAGGGTCTACTAGGTAAATTATTTTGTTAATCAATTCCTTGTTTTATAAGACATTAAGAAAATA
>JAQWLF010000101.1:0-5555 GCA_029247465.1 Candidatus Thioglobus sp. | reverse complement strand
GTTGAAATAATTTTGTTGATAACTTGATTATCATCTAAGAAATTTTGTCCAATTCTCTTTCTAGGTTTGTGAGACATTGCCTGACAGTGTATTAAAGTAAGATAAGGCTGTTTCAAAGCTTCCAAGGCTTATATTACCAGTACCAGCTAGATTAAGAGCTGTGCCGTGGTCTTCAGAGGTTCTAATAAATGGAAGGCCAAGGGTGATATTAACTGCACTCTTAAAACCCTTCGCTTTAAGTACTGGTAGGCCCTGATCATGATACATTGCAAGAACAACGTCAATATTTTTTAATGAGTCAGGAGTGAATGCTGTATCTGCAGGTACTGGGCCTTTTAAATTGAAGCCAGCTTTTTTAAGCTTATCAATTACTGGGATTATAGTGGTAATTTCTTCATCTCCAAGGTATCCGTTTTCACCTGCATGAGGATTTAAACCACAAACAAGTATTCTTGGTTTCTTTATTCCAAAATACTTAAAGTCATTGTTTATTATAGTTATCACCTTTGAAAGTGACTCATGAGTAATATTGTTAGAGACTTCATTTAGAGCAAGATGTGTTGTCGCAAGTGCGACTCGAAGTTGATCTGTCGCAAGAAGCATTACAGTCTTTGGTGTATTTGTAAGTTCTGCAAGATATTCAGTGTGTCCACTAAATTTTATACCAGATTGGTTGATGACTGCTTTATTAATAGGACCTGTTAAAATACCACTACACTGACGCTCAAGACAATCATGAGTTGCCTTTCTAATCATTTCTAGTACGTAATTTGCATTTTTAGGGTTTAAAACTCCAGAATCAACCTCTACAGCTGTTTTGACTGGAAAAATACTCAATTCAGAGGCTTTTTTGGTTTTATTCTCCTTTAATGTAATAGGTAGACTAAGTTGTTTTGCTCTATTAATTAGGACATCTGGGTCACAATAAACCAATAAATTCTCTTCCCTTTCTTTCTGGGCATGAATGATTGCAATATCAGGACCAATTCCAGAAGGCTCGCCAGAAGTGAATGCTATAGACATAATACAAGTAAATTAATTTAATTTAGCTGTTGTAAAGACAGTAAGTGTAGCAACTGATCCTGAAAGGAACATCCCCCAGAGAATATCAGCAACTACAAGTTTAAGGCTAAAAATATTCATCGTGGCATACACGGTAAGGTCGTATGTTCCATAAGTAACTAAGCCATAAAAGGCGCCAATCATAAATACATTAACAAGCGTATTACCATGATTAGGGTTTATAACAAAGAAAATTAAACCCAGTAAGAAGATAATATAAAACAAAATTGCAGGAGGAACCTTAAGCTGCATAAGTGATGCTACTTCTTGTTTGTACATTGGTGTCGCAACAAAATATATCCAAAAGACATCGATGATGCAAAAAAATAAAAGTGCTATAAAAAAAGTTTTAATCATAATATTAGTATAAGTTTAATATCTAGAAATTGTTATAAAGAGGAATTATACAAACTCTACATTTGTATTATTGTTAATTAACAAGCTCGCCTTTAACTTGAAGATCTGCATGGTAGGAGGATCTAACCATTGGACCACTTGCAACTTGAGAGAATCCTAACTCATTTGCAATGTCCTTATACTCATGAAACTGTTCAGGAGTAATGTATTCTTCAACTGCAAGATGATGCCTGCTTGGCTGTAAATACTGACCCAAGGTTAGCATATCCACATCATGAGTTCTAAGATCTTTAAGAACGTCAATAACCTGCTTCTTTGTTTCACCGACACCTAGCATTAGACCTGATTTAGTTGTAACTTTTGGATGTTTTTCTTTAAAGCTTTTAAGAAGAGTAAGAGATTGCTCGTAGTTAGAGCCAGGTCGAACCTTGGGGTATAAACTTGGAACAGTCTCAAGGTTATGATTAAAAACATCAGGAGGGCAGTCACTAAAGGTTTCAAGTGCTTTCTCAACCCTACCTCTAAAGTCAGGGGTTAGGATTTCAATTTTTACTTTAGGAGTTTTAATTCTAATCGCATCTATACATTCCTTAAAGTGGTTAGCACCACCATCTCTCAAATCATCACGGTCAACAGAAGTTATAACAACATACTTTAATGACATTTTTGAAATTGTATCGGCCAAATGAGAAGGTTCATTTTTATCTAAGGATTTTGGTCTTCCATGAGCAACGTCACAGAAAGGACACCTTCTAGTGCATATTTGCCCCATAATCATAAAGGTTGCAGTGCCATGATTAAAACATTCACTCAGATTAGGGCATTGAGCTTCTTCACATACAGTAAAAAGATCTTGACTTCTAAGTGTTTTTTTAAGTTCGTTAACTTTATTTGAGTTAGTATGCCTAATTCTTATCCACTCTGGTTTTTTTAATGGCTCACGTTTAGAGTCAGGCTTTATCTTAAGTCGACTAATTTTAGATTCGCCTTTGAGTGCTTTGATTTCAAGCTCTTGTAACATAGTTAATCAAATACTGTAATAGTTAACATTTAATGCCAGAAGTACTGATGGCATTATCCATTAGATTAAGTATTTTTGTGAGCTTTAAATGACTTTAAAAACTTGATTGTAAACAAATAAAAAAATCCTATACAGTATGAATCGAAGTTCCGTCTAATAAGTAATCACTAACCTGGTTAGCTGCCATTTCAGCAACTACAATCGATGCTTCAGCAGTCGAAGCAGCAATATGAGGGGTTAGTATCACTTTAGGGTTGCTAAATAGAACATTTTCTTTAGCAGGCTCCGTTGAGTATACATCTATTGCCGCACCAGCAATCAACCCTTCATTTAAGGCATCGTTTAAATCACTTTCATCAACAATGTTACCGCGTGCCGCATTGATGATTAAAGCTGAAGGTTTAATTTTTTCGTAGTGTTCTTTGCTAAGCAAAGGCTTGCCATCGGCAGCTGCTTTTCCATGAAAACTGATAATGTCGCTTGTACTAATTAGTTCATCAAAACTAACATTTTTTACATTTGGAAAATCTGCTTGTCTCGACTCTAATGATTTAGAATAAACCAAAACATTCACATCAAAGCCTTTAACCAAATTACTTAGTCTAGCTCCCACATTTCCAAAACCAACAATACCAAGGGTTTTTTTAGAAAGCTCGTTCCCTTTAATAGCTTTTTTCTGCCACTCACCTCTATGCGTTGTTTCATCTGCAAAAGGGATTTTTCTTAATGCCGCCATAATTAACGCAAACGCATGTTCTGCTGTTGCATTGGTGTTACCACCTGGTGTATTCATTACCACCACACCATTCTCTTTTGCTGTCACTAGATCAATATTATCTACACCTGCACCAGCTCTAGCGATGGCTTTGAGTTTTGTAGCAGCTGTAAGAATATTTTTTGTTACTGTAGTGGCTGATCTAACAAGTAGACCGTCATACTCAGGAATGATTTTAATCAACTCCTCTTCTGATAAACCTGTTATTACATCAACTGAAATATTTTTTTCCTTAAATATTTGATCTGCAACGTTGCTCATTGCGTCTGAAATAAGAACTTTAAACATAATTTGACCTCACTTGTTGATACGCCCAATCTATCCATGGAAGTAGTTTCTTTATATCATCTGGCTCTACTGTACTCCCTCCCCAAACTCTAAAGGATGGTGTTGCTTTTGCATAAGAATTAATATCAAAAGCTACTTCTTCATTCATTAATAAACCAATTATCTCTTTCATTATTTCCTTTTGTTGTTTTTCATCCTTTTCAGCAAACCAATTTTCACTAATTTTAAAGGTAATACTTGTATTGGATCTTAAATCAGAATCTTTGGATAAAAATTCTACCCAATTTGTTTCATTTATCCATCTATCTATATTGCTAAATGATTCTTCCGATCTCTTAATTAAAGCATCAAGGCCACCAATATCTTCAGCCCAATTTAACACATCAATAGCATCTTCAACGCACAGCATTGAAGGGGTATTAATAGTACTGCCTTCAAAAATTCCTGATATAAATTTCTTTTTAGATGCCATTCGAAAGACTTTTGGAATAGGCCATGATGGCTGATGATTTTCTAATCTTTCTACTGCTCTTGGGGACAATGCAATCATTCCGTGTGCAGCCTCTCCGCCAAGAGCTTTTTGCCATGACCAGGTTATAACGTCACATTTTTTATAATCGATAGGCATTGCAAAAACTGCAGAAGTAGCGTCACATATTGTAAGTCCTTCTCTATTGTCAGGTATCCAGTCACCATTAGGGACTTTAATTCCTGAAGTTGTTCCATTCCATGTAAAAATCACATCTCTAGAGAAATCAACCTTACTTAAATCTGGCAATTCGCCATAAGGCGCTAAATGAATATTTTTGTCTTCAATTTTTAATTCATTAACTACATCTGAAATCCAATCTCTACCAAAATTTTCCCAAGCAAGAATATCAACTCCTCTATTGCCGAGTAAACACCACATAGCTGCCTCTAGTGCCCCAGTGTCGGAACCTGGCATAATTCCCACATGATAGTCATCAGGAAGACCAAGTATTGATTTAGATTTATTAATTACTTCTTTTAACTTATCTTTGCATTTTGGTGTCCTATGAGATCTACCTAATAAAGCTCCCTCTAAATTATTTATTGACCAATTAGGTCTTTTTGAACAAGGACCACTTGAAAAATTAGGGTTATTTGGTCTGATATCTGGCAAATTCATTAGTTAATTCTCCTGGTTAAATTCATATACAACTAAGCCGTCCAAAGGTTTAGGGTCAAACCATGTTGATTTAGGTGGCATAGTTAGGTTATTGTCCGCCACTCTCATGACTTCATCAATGTGTGAAGGAAAGATTGAGAATGCTACACTGTTATAATTTTCATTTACTTTTTTTTCTAGAGCAGCTAATCCATGACAGCCCGCAATGAATCTAATTCTCTTATCATTATTAATATCCTTGATGCCTAATATAGGTATTAAGCAATAATTATTGATTATATTAATATCCAATAAAGATAAAATATCATTTTCATCAGGAATATTCCCGATAAACTCTAGTGAATACCATTTACCATGATGAAACATGCCAAATTGTCTATTGCCTTTAGGCTTAAAAGCGGAATCACTGATTGTAATTTTGAAATTTTCTTTGAGTTTATTTAAAAAATCAGTTTCTGAAAGGCCGTTCAAATCTTTAATCACTCTATTGTAATCATATATTTTTGACTGTTCTGCTGGAAAGGCGGCAATCATAACTCCATCACAGCTTCTGTTGTGCTTACTTTGAGCCCCATATTTTTTATAATTTTGAGAAATTATATTCATAGCTCCCATCCTATGATGGCCATCTGCAATATATAAAGAGTTTATAGACTTTAGTTGTTTAGAAATTATTTCAATATCTTTAGAATCACTTATGCACCAAAGTTTGTGAAGAGAATGATCAAAAGATTTAAAGTCATAATCGGGTTCCTGCGAAGTAAAATTTTCTAATAATATATTAATATTTTTATCATCGGGGTAAGACATATAAATAGGACCGATTTGAGTTTCGATGTTAATCATTTGTTCAGCTCTTTCATTCATTCTATTTACTAGCGTATTCTCATGTCCTTTAATTT
>JAQWLF010000097.1:0-3938 GCA_029247465.1 Candidatus Thioglobus sp. | reverse complement strand
TGTTCGTCCCATTTTAATGATGCCGGCAAATTCGACGCCTTTGGCATGAAAAGAATCAGACAGAGCCTTAATGGCGACTAGTAAAGGGTCATACTCTTTTAAAAATCCAACCAATAAGGCAGTCGGATAGGTGTCATTCGTGGATTGAGACATGTTGACATGACCGAGTGGTGAGATAGCATCATAATCTCCTTTTTCTTTACCAATGATTTCAAGTGCTACATTGGCAATGACTTCATTAGCATTCATATTGGTTGAGGTTCCCGCGCCACCCTGGATTATCTCAACTACAAACTGATCATGAAATTCACCATCAATAATCCTCTCACAAGCACTGACTATAGGCTCATAAATTTCATCCTCTAATAGGCCCAATTTATTATTTGCTCGAGCACAGGCAAGCTTAACCATTGCATAAGCTATAACTATATTTGGATAAACTGAGATAGCAACATCGGCTATAGGAAAATTATCAACTGCGCGCTGAGTATGAATACCGTAATAAGCATCACTAGGTATTTTCATTTCACCTAAGAAATCAGATTCTATTCTGTATTTCATAATCTCTAATAATTAATAAATTCTTATTCATATGGTCTTATGTATTCATATTATGGTATAAAAGAAGTGCAAAAAGAAAGATATTATCTAAATATAACTCTAAATGGAGAGAGAATAATGAAAAAAATTAATTTTTTTAGTGTATTACTATCTGCTGCTTTGCTAAGTGGTGTAACTGCTTCAACAGCAGTCTCAGCAGCAGATCAATTTGTTACCATTGGAACTGGCGGTGTAACAGGTGTTTACTATCCGACAGGTGGTTCTATTTGTCGACTAGTAAATAAAGACAAAGCAAGCCATGGTGTGCGTTGTACAGTTGAGTCAACAGGCGGATCTGTTTACAACATTAATACGATTCGTGCTGGCGAGTTAGATTTGGGAGTTGCCCAGTCTGATTGGCAGTATCACGCTTATAACGGAACTAGTAAATTTGCTGATGCAGGTGCATTTACTGATTTGAGGGCAGTTTTTTCAGTTCATCCTGAACCTTTCACTGTAGTGGCAAGAGCGGATTCTGGAATAAGTAACCTTGAAGACCTTAAAGGTAAGCGCGTTAATATAGGTAACCCTGGGTCTGGTCAGAGAGGTACTATGGAAGTATTGATGGAAGCACTTGGTTGGGATAAATCAACATTTGCGTTAGCTTCTGAGTTGAAGTCATCTGAGCAATCTAAAGCATTGTGTGACAATAAAATTGACGCAATGGTCTTCACTGTTGGTCATCCATCAGGCTCAATCAAAGAGGCCACAACATCTTGTGACAGTGTCTTAGTAAATGTAACAGGCGCTGCAGTAGATGGTTTAGTAGCTAATAATGATTTCTATCGCACTGCTACTATTCCAGGTGGGATGTACAATGGAAATCCAGATGATACTCACACTTTTGGTGTAGGAGCGACAGTTGTCTCTTCAGCAGCGGTATCAGAGCATGTGATTCATTCTATAGTTAAAGGTGTTTTTGAAAATTTTGATTCTTTCAAAAAGTTACACCCTGCATTTGCTAATTTGAAGAAAGAGGAAATGATTCAAGATGGCTTATCAGCTCCACTTCATGATGGCGCAGCAAGGTACTATAAAGAAGC
This sequence comes from Candidatus Thioglobus sp., assembly GCA_029247465.1. Lineage (GTDB taxonomy): Bacteria > Pseudomonadota > Gammaproteobacteria > PS1 > Pseudothioglobaceae > Pseudothioglobus. The sequence goes on along the minus strand of JAQWLF010000097.1, from coordinate 2,295 downwards.
TGGATTGATGAACTGGTAGTTTTGTACTTTTAATAAAAAAGGATGGCTTTGCCATCCTTTTTTTTATTTTATTAATAAGAAAAATCATTAAATAATATGGAAAAAAAGATATATTATTTAATTATCAAATTTAGATTTTAAAATTTATATGCAAACTGACTTTGACACTGGAAATCGAAAACCAAATAGTGTATTTATCAGCAATATACTATTGTATATAGCACTATCTTGGTCATTATTTCAGTTGTATGTTTCTTCACCTTTGGTTCTCGAGATTACTCCATGGATGAATGCTGACGTAGTAAAGAGAGTCCATGTTTCTTTTGCTGGATTATTAGCCTTTATGAGTTATCCAGCATTAAAGAAATCTTCTAGAATTCATATTCCTTGGTCTGACTGGATTATGGGATTATTGATTGTTATTTCTTGTATCTATCTGATTTATAACCAGGTTTGGGATTCCAGAGCATTTGAAATGCGCTTAGGTGTGCCAAATTCAACTGATTTAGTTTTAAGCGTAGTAGGATTAATATTATTATTGGAGGCAACAAGGAGATCTCTAGGACCACCTCTAATGATTGTAGCTTTGATTGCCCTTACTTATGCTTATTTTGGTGCTGGAGGATATGGTGGAGCCTCACTAAATAAAATTGTTTCCCATATGTGGATAACTACAGAAGGTGCATTTGGAATTGCAGTTGGCGTCTCTTCAAGTATGGTGTTTTTGTTTGTCTTATTTGGTGCACTATTGGAGAAAGCTGGGGCAGGGAATTATTTTATTAGAGTAGCCTATGCTCTTACAGGTCATTATCGTGGTGGACCTGCTAAAGCTGCAGTAGTTTCATCAGCAATGACCGGCATGATCTCTGGATCTTCAATAGCTAATGTTGTAACTACTGGTACATTTACAATTCCATTAATGAAGAGAGTTGGTTTCAGCTCTGAGAAAGCTGGAGCGATTGAGGTTGCCTCATCAACTAATGGTCAGCTTACTCCGCCTATTATGGGGACAGCTGCTTTCTTAATGGTTGAATATGTTGGTATATCTTATATAGAAGTTATTAAGCATGCATTCTTACCTGCGGTTATTTCATACATAGCATTAATTTATATTGTTCATTTAGAGGCATTAAAGGCCGGAATGGAAGGGCTCAAAAGAACAAAAAAACTTAACAGAGTTGATAAGCTAATTAGTATAAGTACTGTGCTTATAGTTTTGGGTATATTGGTGTGGGTTCTTCCACCATTTTTTGAAATGATTAAAGCAATGGCTGGCGATGTTAATGTTTTAGTTGTTTCAATAATTATGTTATTAAGTTATGTATCTTTATTATTTTATGTCTCTAGAATGCCTGATTTACCGACTGGAGACATTATTGAAATCCCTGAAGTTGGAAAAACAGTTAAAGCAGGCCTTCATTTCCTACTTCCTGTTATATTGCTGATTTGGCTGCTGACTGTTGAACGTTTTTCACCAGAGTTCTCAGTATATTGGGCAACTCTATTTATGGTGTTTATCGTTTTAACACAAAAAATTATTCTAGGAATTTTTCGTGGCAGTTTAGATTTTGTAAACCAGTTAATTCAAGGTCTTCGCGATATCAAGGGTGGCTTTATAAATGGTGCTAATAATATGATTGGTGTGGGTGTTGCAACAACTGCAGCTGGAATAATTGTTGGTACCGTAACCTTAACGGGTGTTGGGCAGCTTATTATTGGTTGGGTTGAATTTATTGCTGCAGGGAACTTGTTTTTGATCTTACTCTTCACAGCAATGATTAGTTTAATTTTAGGTATGGGTTTGCCAACTACTGCAAACTATATAGTAGTTTCTAGTTTAATGGCACCTGTTATTATGAGCTTGGGCGCTGCAAATAATGTCGCTATCCCTTTAATAGCTGCTCATATGTTTGTTTTTTACTTTGGAATATTGGCCGATGATACGCCACCAGTTGGCCTGGCGGCATATGCTGCCGCAGCAATTTCAAAGGGTGATCCAATTGGCACTGGAGTACAAGGTTTTATATACGATATTCGCACAGCTGTTCTACCTTTTTTATTCATATTTAATACCCAGTTACTTATGATTGGAATAGACAATGTGTTTAGTTTTGTACTGGTTGTCATTTCTTCAATCATTGCTATATTGTTATTTGCTGCAGCAACCCAAGGTTACTGGCTTGTAAAGAGCCGGTGGTGGGAAACATTATTGCTTTTATTGGTGGCTTTTATGTTATTTAGACCGGGTTATTTTTGGAATAAGATTGATCCACCTTATGAAAATCTTCCTGGAAC
>JAQWLF010000092.1:0-3880 GCA_029247465.1 Candidatus Thioglobus sp. | reverse complement strand
GCTGTCACAATGCAGGATGCACAACCACCAATTCAAGTTAAAGCAGCATTTGATGATGTTGTTAAAGCTCGAGAAGACGAGCAAAGATATATTAACGAAGCCAAAGCTTATGCCAATGATATTGTGCCTAAAGCACGTGGTGCAAGTCAAAGGCTTCTTGCGGAAGCCGAAGCCTATAAATCACAAATTGTTTCTAAGTCTGAGGGTGAAGCTTACCGCTTTACTCAAATTCTTACTGAGTATTTAAAGGCGCCAGGAGTAACTAAAGAGCGACTTTATCGTGAGACACTTGAGGATGTCCTAAGCTCGACTAATAAGGTCATCGTAGACTCAAGTTCTAATTCTCTTATGTATTTACCTATTGATCAGCTAATTAACTCTAATAGAACCTCAAAATCCTCTTCAACTGTAAATACTTTCCAGCAAACGCCATCAGGACAAGATGATGAAAGTGTGTTACGCTCTAGGGAGAACAGATAATGAATAAAATTATTATTGTTTTAGCTGTATTGGTTGCAATTTTATTAAGTTCAAGCTTATATACTGTCAATGAAACCCAAGTAGCTATTAAATTGAGGTTAGGTGAAATCGTTTCTGTAGAAAATGAACCGGGCCTTAAATTTAAAACTCCATTTGTGAATAACGTAGTTAGGTTTGATAATCGTGTACAGACATTAGATTCTCCGGCAGAATCATTCTTGACAATTGAGAAGAAAAATTTAACGGTTGACTCATATGTCAAGTGGCGTATCGTTGATACTGAAAAGTTTTATATTTCCACTGGTGGCGCAATGTCATCTGCTAACTTAAGGCTTGCTCAAAATAATCAGGATGCTCTTAGGAGTGAGTTTTCTAAGAGGACTATTATTGAGGTTGTCTCAGATCAACGTGATGCAATTATGGCAAGTGTTAAAAGTAAACTTAAGGCAATCGCAGAAGATGAGTATGGTATTGAAATAGTTGATGTTCGTATTAAGCGAATAGAGCTTTCTCAAGAGGTTCGTAGTTCTGTGTATAGTCGAATGGTAACTGAAAGAAAGGGGCTTGCCAATAAGTATCGGTCAGAGGGAGCAGAAGAAGCTGAAAAGCTTCAAGCCTTCGCTGATAAAGAGAGGACTATTATTCTTGCAAATGCTTATAAAGAATCTGAAAAGATAAAGGGTGATGGCGATGCAATCTCTGCTAGTAATTATGCTAAAGCTTACAATCAGGATGTTGAATTCTATTCATTTTATCGTTCTCTTGAATCTTACAAAAAGTCATTCAATGAGCAGGGTGACGTGTTAATACTTAACCCAGATTCAGAATTTTTCCGTCACTTTAACCCTTCGGAATAGTTATAAGTAATGAGTAATTGGCAATTACCTGAGGGCATTGATGAGCTCACTGGTGATCAAGCAGTGGCTTTTGAGGCCAGTAGAAGGGGTTTATTAGATTTGTATCAAGGGCGGGGCTATGAATTCGTTGTGCCGCCAATGATTGAATACGCCGAAACATTGGTTTTAAATTCAAAATCAATCGACCAAAAAACCTTTAAGTTTCTTGACTCAATGAGTGGTCGAATGCTTGGAGTTCATTCCGATATAACCCCTCAAATTGCAAGAATTGATTCTAAGCGCTCTATAGCTGATAAAGGCAATAGATACTGCTATATTAATGCCATCTTACAAACAAAAGCTGATGATTTTTATGCTTCTCGCTCACCTATTCAGGCAGGTGCTGAACTTTATGGATATCAAGGTATAGAAGGCGACATTGAAGTTATAGAACTTATGACCGCCTCTCTTTCTTTGATTGGAATCGAAGACATAACTCTTAGTTTCGGTAATACAGCAATATTTAACGCTCTTTGTGAATCTGCAGAACTTAATAATCAAGATATAGCATCTTTAAGAGATATTTTTAGGCGTAAATCAATTCCTGATTTAGTTGATTTTTTTGATAGAAATGAAATTAAGCATGCAGATAAGTTTCATTCTTTGATTTCTCTTGATGGTGATGAAAGTATTCTTGATAAAGCGGCAAAGATTTATAAAGAATTTCCAACAGTTATAGATGCAATAAAAGACCTAAAAAAATTACACAGCTTTTTTAAGGATAGTAATCTTAACTTAATGTTTGACCTAGGTGAGGTTAAGGCCTATGAATACCATAATGGTCTTGTGTTTGCAGCTTATCATTTAAACTTCTCAAAGGCATTAGCGCAGGGTGGAAGATACAATAGCCTAAGTGAATCATTTGGCTTGTCACGAGATGCTACAGGCTTTTCTTTTGATCTAAAGTTTTTAATTCAACAACAACTAAATTTTTAAATCAATACTCAGGCACTAAGATGGGAAAAAATGTAGTAATTATAGGTACCCAATGGGGCGATGAAGGAAAAGGAAAAATAGTTGATTTAATTACAGATAAGGTAAGCTCAGTAGTTCGTTTTCAAGGTGGACACAATGCCGGCCATACATTGGTTATAGATGGCAAAAAAACAGTTCTTCACTTAATTCCTTCAGGCATCCTTAGGGGTAACGTTCAGTGCTTAATAGGACACGGGGTTGTGTTATCTATGACTGCCCTACTAAAAGAGATGGAAGAGTTAGAAAGTTCAGGTGTTGACGTTAAATCCCGATTAAAAATAAGTCCCGGCTGCCCATTAATTCTGCCTTATCATATTGAGCTTGATATAGCACGTGAAGTGCACAGAGGTAAAGCTGCAATCGGAACCACTGGAAACGGAATTGGACCTGCTTATGAAGACAAAGTTGCTCGTAGAGGTCTTCGAGTAGGAGATCTACTAGATGAAAAGTTGTTTACTGAAAAACTCAAAGAGGTAGTGGATTATCATAATTTCAGTTTAAAAAATTATTACAATCAGCCTACCGTTGACTATCAAAAAACTCTTGATGAGGCCTTAAGTCAAGCTAATATAGTTAGACCAATGATTGTTGATGTTGCTGAGGAGTTACATCAACAAATGTCACGTGATGAAAATATCCTGTTTGAAGGCGCTCAAGGTGCATTACTTGATATAGATCAGGGTACCTATCCCTTTGTTACTTCTTCAAATACAACTTCTGGTGGTGCAGTAACGGGCTCAGGAATCGGCGTGAGAGATATTGATTATGTTTTGGGAATTGTTAAGGCCTACACCACAAGAGTAGGTGGAGGACCATTTCCTACAGAACTAGACTATGACGTTACTTCCGATGAAGGAGACCCTGTTGGCAGAGAGCTTTGCTCAAGAGGGCATGAATTTGGTGCGACCACCGGTCGACAAAGGCGCTGTGGATGGTTGGATTTAGTGATATTAAATCGCTCTTTTAAGCTGAACGCTGTCAGCGGAATTTGCCTTACAAAGTTGGACGTCCTAGATGATTTGGATTTGATAAAGATATGCGTAGCCTATGAGGTTGATGGGCAAAGAACTACAACTCCGCCATTTTCTGCTGAGGGTTATTCTGCTGCTAAGCCAGTCTATATTGAAATGCCTGGATGGAAATGTTCCACTATTGGTACACATTCATTTGACAATTTACCTTCTGAGGCGCAAAGCTATATTAGAAAAATTGAAGAATTAAGCCAACTCCCAGTTGACATTTTATCTACAGGTCCAGACCGAAAAGAGACCTTAATTCTAAACAATCCTTTTGATTAAGTGTCAATTCTGCTAAGCTTACTTTATACTTAGCACATTATGTCTGACCCTCACTATGATCGTGAAGCAGAAAAATATGAGAGCCCGATCCCATCTCGCGAACATATTTTAAGTTTTATTCAACAAAAACCTAGAACAAAAAAACAACTCTTTGATTTACTGTCACTGATTGACGAGCAAAAAAAAGGCTTTGAAAGACGTTTAAGAGCTATGGTCAGAGATAAACAGCTT
>JAQWLF010000057.1:0-2233 GCA_029247465.1 Candidatus Thioglobus sp. | reverse complement strand
TGACCTAAATAACATCCTGTCATATCCAGATGAATACGTCATGAGCCCTGAGAGACATCCAATGGAGTTCCTTGCAAACATCTTAAAAGAAAAGGGCTTAAATAAAAAAAGAATCGGCCTAGAAAAAGATAATTATTATTTCTCAGCTAGAGCAGCTGAATCGTTATATAGTAGCCTACCTGATGCAGTATTTAGCGATCAGACAGGTCTCGTAAACTGGCAAAGAGCGGTTAAATCTGAGACTGAAATTACCTACATGAAGCGTGCAGGTAAGGTTATTGAGGGCATCTATGAGAGGGTTATGAGGGTTGCTGAACCTGGATTGAGAAAAAATGACCTGGTTGCTGAAATAATGCATGCAGGTGCTCACGGTCATCAAGGTCATTATGGTGACTACACTTCCTTTGTTCCTCTTATTGGCGCTGGTGAAGAGGCTGCAGCGTGTCATATGACATGGAATGATGAGCCATTAAAAAATAATGAGGGTATGTTTTTAGAGTTAGGAGGGGCATACGCAAGATATCATTGTCCTTGCTCAAGAACTTTATATTTAGGAAAACCACCTCAACAATATTTAGATATTGAAAAGGTGATAAATGAATGTATAGAGAATGCAATTGAGATGTTTAGACCGGGCAATACTTGTGCCCAAATTTCAGATAACTTTACAGCAACTCTAAAAAAGCATGGTTATGAAAAAAATAATCGCTGTGGCTACCCTATTGGCTGCAGTTATCCGCCTGACTGGGGTGAGCGTACGATGAGTTTACGCGGAACAGATCAAACTGTACTTGAAGAAAACATGACATTTCATTTTATGCCTGCTATTTGGTTTGATGACTGGGGTTTTGAAATGACGGAGAGTATTCGCGTCGGTAAGAGTGGGGGTGAATGCCTCTCAAGCGTACCTAGAGAACTACTAGTTAAATAGAAGTAAAAAACTATCGAGACTTACTTGGATAGGCTTGATTGTCTGATCAAACTATCTGGAACCATATCGGTATCCTTAATTCTGTCTAGGACTGCATAACTAAAATAGCGCCTGAGTCCAATATCCGCCTTTAAAACTCTTTTAAGGAAATCTTGGTAGTCTACAACATCTCTGACAAGAACTTTTAAAATGTAATCAAGTCCTCCACCGACTGACCAACATGAAAGGACTTCATCAAAGCCCATTATTGCATCCTCAAAGCGAGCAAACTGGCCTTGCTTATGACTCTCTAACTCTACCTCAGTAATTACAAGATGGAAATTACTTAAAAAAGAAGATGACAACTTTGCACCATAGCTATCAATGATTCCAGCTTCCTCTAGTCTTTGAAGTCTGTCCCATGAAGGGGTAAGTGATAAATTGAGTTTATCAGCTAGCGCAGTTTTAGTAATCCTACCCTCACTCTGAAGGATAGAAAGTATCTGAATATCTCTTTCATCAAGCTTGTACATAGAGATATTATCGCCCTAAATAAAATATATATTAGCAATAAAATTCAATTTAGTGTGAATTTTTAAGAATAATCATGGCTTTATAGGCTATATTAGGCCTAAAAACTTCTAGTTATTTCTTTTAGCTATAATCTGAGAAATCTGATCAAAAGTGGCCTGGTTTGAGGTAAAGACAGGTTTACCAATAGCAGCCTCAATTTCAGGAATAATTTCTGCAGATCTCATTGCAGTGCATGAAATAAAGAGTGCGTCAGCTTCATCATGAGTTGCCGCCTTGGCAGCTGAAATAATCTCATTTGGAGGAAGAAAAGCTACGTCTCTGTCGTCACTCATATCCATATACATTGAAGATGCTATCTCAACACCATTTCTTTGTAAATAGTCCCTCAGTAGTGAGGAAACCTCTTCACTATATGGAGTTAGAATACTAACCTTTTTAAAGCCTCTTGCTTTAAAGTTTTTAACAACTGCTTGAGAGGTAGTTAAAACTTTTGCAGTTGGCTTACTTTCCTTAATTGCAAGCTCGATTGCCTCATCTCCGACAATAGAAGATGAAGAAGTACAATTAAATACAACCAAGTCAAGATCATAATTTGGAAGTATTCCAGCTGAAACTTCAGTCAAATCATCTCCAATTGCGGCTAAAGACTCTGGCGTCATTGGATTTGCAAAATGAATTCGATTGAAATAAAAGTCATAGTTTGGCTTTTGATCAGTATACATTCTCACAAAGTCTCGCTCAAAAGTGAAATCTGTATTTAAAACAATCAGTCCAATAGAAGGTCTCTCA
>JAQWLF010000055.1:0-2030 GCA_029247465.1 Candidatus Thioglobus sp. | reverse complement strand
CCAAATATTAATATAGTAAAAAACAGATTGGCTCCCTTAAAGCGCCAGTTTGCCAGAGCGTAACCATTAATTGATGCGATTGCTATTGATACAAAAACTGAAGGAATGGTTATTTTTACTGAATTCCAGAAGCCTCTAGATAATCCATCGCAATTAAGTCCCGTACAAGCCTGTGCCCATGCTTTAACCCAAGGCTCAAAAGTAACTTCAACTGGAGGTGAAAAGATATTACCTAAACGTATTTCTGGCATTCCCTTGAGTGAAGTAACAATCATTACATAAAGCGGAATCAAATAATATATAGCAACAACTATAAGTGTTCCATACAGAATAATATTTTTGCGGCTCAGCGTTTTGCGTGGTTTTGGCCCTCTAGGGCCATCCAAATTTAACAATGAAGAATTAGCCATGCTTGCGCCTCCCAAACTCTAAATAAGCAAAAGGAATCAACACAATCAGAACAGACACTAACATCATAGTAGAGGCAGCAAAGCCTTGACCAAGATTTTGAGCGCTAAACATATAGTCGTATACATATTTTGCAGGTACCTCTGAAGAGATTCCTGGACCACCAGAGGTTTGAGCAACGATCAAATCATAAACCTTAATAATTCCAGCAGCAATAATAACCAGAGTGGTTATAAAAACTGGACGCATCATTGGAATGACGATGCGTATATAGGTTTTCCACATTGGAATACCATCAACTCTGGCAGCCTTCCATATCTCCTGATCAATTCCTCTCAGACCTGCCAACATGAGGCACATAATAAAACCTGTCCCCTGCCAAAGACCCGCAACAAGAATTCCATAAATTACGATATCTGCATTGTAAAGCGGGTTAAATACAAAGGAGTCAAAACCTAACGATCGAACAATTTTCTGAACGCCATAATCTGGGTTTAAAATCCATTGCCATACTAATCCTGTAACAATGAAACTTAGAGCAAATGGATATAAAAAAATTGTCCTAAAAGTATTTTCAAACCTTGTTTTTTGGTCTAATAAGGCCGCCAACATAAAACCAATAAAAAGTGAAAAAATCAACGAACAGAATCCATAAATTGCAAGATTTTCAATCGACATATACCAACGATCAGAGCTCCAGAGACGCTCGTATTGGCCTAATCCAATAAAATCACTTTTCGGAAGCATGCGACTATTTGTAAAAGAGTGATAAATAGTCCATAGGGTTGCAATAATAAAAATACCAATGGAAGTAAAAATCATTGGCATTGCAGCAATTTTGCTTGACAGGTTATAGACTAAAAAGCGCTCAATATAACCTGGGCGATCTATCTTTGTATCTCTTGCTCCAACGATAATCAACATAAGAGCAAACATGATAAATACAACTGTCAAATACAATGCAAAAGGTTCGAGCGTATTCCAAACCTTTCGGTAACCCTTAATGGCAGGAAAAATTGATTGAATACCTTTTTGAGCAAAAGCCCAAATTGCTGCTGAACAAATAGCAGAAATTAGCCAACCAACGATTTGTTTTTGAAGTCTATTTGAAAAAAATTTAATAGACTTGGATTGAATTCCAATTAGTAATACAATAACTGAAGAAATGAATAATAAAAGGTATTGAATATTCTGAAACAGTTGAGATTTTATACCAACAATAGAGAGCACTAAGGAAACAAAGGCCAGCATTACTGAACCAACAAAAAATCTTTCAAGCTGGACTTTATTGAACATAAGCGTTATTGTAATCTAAAGAAATCTATACTAAAACTAGATGTTAATATTAAAAAGAGCTACCGAACCCTAGTTAAAATTCGGCAGCTCTTTTTGATTAGTGCTTAGTCTGCACTTGCAATGATCTTAGCATATTTAGCCTGAGCATCCTCAGGGCTCATATACAAGTCATTCCAAAACATATTCATCAGTTCTTGAATCTGATTCTGTGTATCAGGTGAAAGAAGAATATCACCTGAAGGAATTACATTACCTCCAGCAAGAATCTTCAGACCTTTCTGCATACAATCGTTAGCAGTTGACATATCAATGTCACCGCGAATTGG
>JAQWLF010000018.1:0-3311 GCA_029247465.1 Candidatus Thioglobus sp. | reverse complement strand
GCGCTTTGCGTAAGAATTTCATTTACAGGCGAGCTTGGTTACGAGATTTATGTCGCGCCTCAGTACCAATTGAAGCTATTTGAGGTAATAGAAGAGGCTGGATCAGATCTGGGTCTTAAGTGGTTTGGTGGTAGGGCATTGATGTCAATGAGGCTAGAGAAAAGTTGGGGTGCGTGGACTATGGATTTTAGACCTGACTTTACAATAATGGAGTCCGGCCTTGATTTTTTTGTGAATTGGGACAAAGATTTTATAGGCAAAAAAGCAGCCTTAATTGAGAAAAAAAATGGCCCAAACAAAAAGCTTTCTGTCATACAAATAGAGACCGAGACCGATGTTAGTGGTGACGAAGCAGTCATGCATGATGGAGAATGTGTTTCCTATATAACTTCTGGTGGGTACGGTCATTCGGTTAAAAAATCTCTTGCGATGACCTACCTTCCAATCGAGTTAATTGACTCTAATGCAAAGCTTGAAGTAGAGATATTGGGCCAGTTCTGTAAGGCATCTATTGTAATGGAGCCTCTTTACGATCCATCTGGATCTAAAATGCGGTGATTAGCTAGGATTATTAAATGAGTTTTTCAGCAGTTAAAAGGCATCATGCAAAAATAGGCTCTCATCTAAGAGATGGCGAGGATATCTATAGTCTCAATAAACATGCATTGGGCCCTGGAGAGCTTGCTGAGTCAGAATGGCTAGAGGCAGGTTTGGCTAATCCAAACATGACAAAAATTAGGGAGTATAGATTAAAAAGAGTTCGAGAAAAACTCGTTGAATTTGATTGTGCAGGAATTTTACTTTATGACCCTCTGAATATTCGTTACGCTACAGATAGTACGAATATGTCTTTGTGGACCTCTCATAATGCAGCAAGATACGCACTCATTATGACCGAAGGACCTGTCATTGTTTTTGAGTTTGATGCACATCAATTTCTATCAAACCACAATCCATTAATCACTGAAGTCAGACATGCCGTTACATATTTATACTTTACAGCTGGGGATAAGAGTAAAGATAGAGCCAAGATATGGGCGTCTGAGATTGTTGACATAGTCAAAGAGTATGGCAACGGAAACAATAGATTGGCACTCGATCATTGTGCACCTGAGGGTGTTCATGAGCTTCAGTCACGTGGCCTTGAGCTTGCAAATGGTGAAGAAGTTATGGAGCTTGCAAGGCTCATTAAGTCAGAAGACGAGATGGTCGCTATGAGGCGCTCTATCTTTGCATGTGAAAAGTCAATGGAGTTGATGCGCAATCATTTTAAGCCCGGGATAACAGAACAAGAGCTTTGGAGTCGGTTTCAAATGGAGGCTGTTTCAAGAGGAGCTGAATGGATTGAAACTAGACTACTTGCCGCAGGGCCCAGAGCAAACCCTTGGTATCAGGAGTGCTCATCTCGGCCCATACTAAACGGTGAGTTAATGGGGTTTGATACTGATCTGGTTGGCTCTTATGGTTACTGCACTGACATGTCTCGAACTTGGTTGTGTGGTGATGAAAAGCCGACTGATGAGCAAAAAGAAATCTACACTATGGGTTATGAACAAATTCAAAGCAATATGGAGTTGTTGATACCAGGTACAACCTTTAAAGAGTTAACACTTAATTCTAAGGAGTACTCTAAGGATGAGTTTCGCCATTACTCTCTCCTTTTCCATGGCGTAGGTTTATGTGATGAATTTCCTGCGATACCTTTTAGCTGGGAGTTAAATGAGAATAGTTTTGATGGAGTCTTGAAGCCTGGGATGGTTATGTGTGTTGAAACCTATGTTGGCAGGTTTAGTGGAGGACCTGGCGTTAAACTTGAAGAGCAAGTTTTAATCACTAATAATGGTTACGAGCTTTTGACGAGTTATCCATTTGAATCAGATTTACTACTTTAATTCACATGAGTACTATCCCAAAAAAAATGAGTGCAGTTTTGACAACTGGTCATGGTGGGTTTGAGATGCTTGAATTTCGTAATGACGTGCTTGTCCCTCTTCCTAAATCAGACCAAGTTCTGATTAAAGTATTAGGCGCAGGTATCAACAATACTGATATTAACACTCGCACTGCTTGGTATTCAAAGTCAGTCAAAGGTGAAACCAATACACAAGACTCTCAGGGAATAGATGATGATGGAAGCTGGTCAGGCGAGCCCCTAGATTTCCCAATTATTCAGGGAGCTGACTGCTATGGTGAAATAGTGGCAGTTGGAGTTGATGTTAATGCAAGACGAATTGGTGAGCAAGTTCTGGTCAGAACAATGCAGCAATATGCAGTAGATTATAGGCCTTATGAGTGCTGGACGGTGGGCTCTGAATGTGATGGTGCTTTTGCAGAATATATGGTTGCTTATAGTGACGAAAGTTTTAAGATTGAGAGTAATTGGACTAATGCAGAACTAGCATCCATTCCTTGTGCATACTCGACTGCAGAAAATTTACTCGAACGTTCAGACGTTAAAGAGAATGAAGTTGTTCTGATAACTGGAGCATCTGGCGGGGTAGGATCAGCTGCTATTCAGCTGGCAAAAAGACGAGGTGCTAGAGTAGTTGCTATAGCTAGTAAAGTTAAGTCAGGTGAAGTTAGAGAAATTGGAGCTGACGAGGTCATTCATAGAGAAGATAAATTAACAGACGCTCTAGAAAATGAAACTATTGATGTTGTTGTTGATTTAGTGGCTGGAGAAGATTGGGGAGATTTACTCGATGTTTTGAAAAAAGGCGGTAGATATGCCGCTGCTGGTGCAATCGCAGGACCAATAGTTGAACTTGATGTTAGAACACTTTATTTGAAAGACTTAGTTTTGATAGGTTGCACATTTCAGGATCGAAAGGTATTTGAAAATTTAATTGGCTATATAGAGAGAGGTGAGATTAAGCCACTAGTTGCTAAAACTTATCCTCTTGTCAATATTGTTGAAGCTCAAAAGGATTTTATATCTAAGAAATATGCGGGAAAGCTTGTCCTTATTCCTTAAGAACGCTATTTTTCTTTTCCAGCTAAAAGCTCTTTCCAGCGCATGTAGCTATTAACACCAATCCACATTAGTGGCTTTGGCATCAGTTTTTTTGGCAACTCTTCATCTGCAAAGTTAGGTATAAGGCTAGTATTTTCACCGCTTATTTTTTCTGCAGTGATTATTCCAATTGCTGTTCCTTTTGCAGTTCCAAGGCCATTTTGACAGCAGGCAGAGTAGATTCCATCATCAACCTCACCTTGAGCAAAGACGTTATTAATGCTTAAGCAAAGTCTTCCTCCCCAGGAGTACTCCATAGAGACTTTATCAAGCATAGGAAAGCGAGCTTTAAATGATT
>JAQWLF010000010.1:0-2938 GCA_029247465.1 Candidatus Thioglobus sp. | reverse complement strand
TTGCTAGTCGAAATAAGCCCCTTCCAATAACAAGAGTTGAACCTCAGGGTGCTTTTGGTTATGCCCAGGAAGTGAGTGCTGGAAAAGATACTCCTAGTGGGCACTGGGAAATTTGTGGCCTTCCTGTCCCCTTTGAATGGGGAACCTTTCCTGAAAAAGAAAACTGCTTCCCAGCCTCTCTACTTAATGATCTAATGAATCAAGGTCAAATAGGTGGAACACTTGCTAATAAGCATGCCTCAGGTACTCAAGTTATTCAGGAGTTTGGTGAAGAGCACCTTAAATCTGGCTTTCCGATTTGCTACACCTCCGCTGATTCAGTATTTCAGATAGCAGCTCATGAAGAACATTTTGGCTTAGAGAGGCTTTATGAGTTATGTAGAATTGCAAAAAAACTTGTTGATCCATTAGAGATTACGAGAGTAATTGCAAGGCCATTTATTGGAAACCCTAAAGATGGTTTTGAACGAACAGCTAACCGAAAAGACCTAACCACACCACCGAATGATGTAACACTATTAGATCATATTCAAGATGCCAATGGTCAAGTTATTTCTGTTGGAAAAATTAGTGATATTTTTTCCAATCAAGGTGTTAACTATACGGTTAAAGCATCTAATAATATGGGCTTAGTGGACCAATTATTGTCTGAAATGACAAAGGTTAAGGATGGCTTGATATTTGTTAATTTAGTAGACTTTGATACTAAATTTGGACATCGTCGCGATGTAGCAGGCTATGCTTTAGCATTGGAGCAACTTGATAATCGAATACCTGAAATTGAATCAAGATTAGATAAGGACGACCTTGTTCTTGTTACTGCAGATCATGGATGTGATCCTACTTGGCCAGGAAGTGATCATACACGTGAGCATGTACCAGTTGTTTTCTATGGTAAATCAGTTAAAAATAATAACCTAGGCAAAAGAGAAAGCTTTGCTGATATGGGGCAAACCATAGCTCATCATCTAGAAATAAAAACTCTAGCGAATGGAAAAGCTTGTAACTTACAATAAATAGTTATAATCTTTCAATGCTAGAGCAAATTCTAAACCTTCCAAAAGTAGAACTTCATAGTCACCTTGAAGGCACTATTAAACCTCATTTGGTCCACCAAATTGCTGAACGAAATGGTGTAACCCTTAAGGAGGGCCTTTTTAATAATGAAGGAGGTTATTCCTGGAGTAATTTTGCTAGCTTTCTTGATGCTTACGATGGAGCCAGCGCTTGTTTGAAAAATAAAAAAGATTATAGAGATATTATGTATGAGTATCTTAAAGACTGTTCATATGAAAATGTTATTTATCTAGAAACATTTGTCTCTCCTGACCATGCTGCTGAATGCGGAATAAGTTATGATGACATGATCTCAGGTTGCGTTGAAGGAATTGATAATGCTGAGAATGATTTTGGAATTATTGGACGTATTATTGTAACTTGTGTTAGACACTTAGGCCCAAAGCAAGGTATCGATGTAGCACAGCAAATGGTTGACAATCCTCACCCTTATATAGTCGGATTTGGTATGGGTGGTGATGAATTAGCATTTACATTAAAGGATTTTGCACCAGCCTTTAATATTGCTTCCAATGCCAACTATCCTTGTACCGTTCATGCTGGAGAGATCTGTGGACCAGAAAGTGTTTGGGATGCAATCAATTATTTACCAATAAGTAGAA
This sequence comes from Candidatus Thioglobus sp., assembly GCA_029247465.1. Lineage (GTDB taxonomy): Bacteria > Pseudomonadota > Gammaproteobacteria > PS1 > Pseudothioglobaceae > Pseudothioglobus. The sequence goes on along the minus strand of JAQWLF010000010.1, from coordinate 1,259 downwards.
TTGGACATGGTGTTAAAAGTATCGAGGATGAAGAACTATTAAATGTATTAGTCAAGCGTAATATCCACCTCGAGATCAATCCAGGAAGCAATCTAGCACTATCTTTATATCCTAACTGGAGTAGTCATCCTTTAAAACTTATTATGTCAAAAGGGATAAGTATCAGCTTAAATTCAGATGATCCACCTTTTTTTAATACCAGTGTAGGTCTCGAATATCAAAATAGTGCCAAACACTTTGATTTTGGCATTGAAGAGCTTAAATCTATTTCTCTTATGGCAATGAAGGCTTCATTTGCAGACCCTGATACAAAATCTCGACTTGTTGATAAAATTTTACAATTCTAAATTAGAATTTTATAAATTAAATGTTTAAAACTATATAAAATTTATAAGCATTAAGGACTACTTAAATTGTATAGAAAAAATTATTAATCGGAAAATAAATATGACTATAGCAAAAACATATATTACAGCTGATGAGTTACTCTTGGATTCCTTTAGACTTGGAGTTCAAATACATAATAGCGGCTTTAAGCCTGACTTTATAGTAGGTGTTTGGCGTGGTGGAACTCCTGTTGGTATTGCTATTCAAGAAATACTTGCTTATTTAGGTAATGAGTCAGATCATATTGCTATTCGAACCTCTTCATATTACGGTATTAACGAGCAAACAAAAGAGGTTAGAGTCCATGGTATTGACTATCTTATTAGTAACATGAACGCCGAAGATAAATTACTTATCGTTGATGATGTTTTTGACTCAGGAAGAAGTATTAGAGCTATCTTGGACACTTTAAAGGAAAAATCAAGAAAAAACATACCTCATGATATACGTATGGCTATGCCCTGGTATAAACCATTAAGAAATATTATAGATACTGTGCCAGATTACTATATTCATGAAACAGATGATTGGCTTGTTTTCCCTCACGAGATGGACGGACTTACAGAAAAAGAGATATTTGAAAATAAGAAAAATCTGAAAGAAATCTTATCTCACGTTAAGTAATTTACATTAAGGTTATATATAAAATCTAAATTGCAGATTTAATCACATCCCAAAGACCATAAAATATGGCGAGCCAAATCAGTCCTTTTATAAGAAAAAAAAGAAAAGGCAAGATAATGAGTAGCCATTTATTTTTAATGCGTTTTTTAAGGTATTTAATCATGAAAGTGGCAAGCAACCTTATGATTAGTCGCCGCCTCTATAAATTCAGGCTTTTCCTTTGAGCAGATTTCTTGAGCTTTTTGGCA
>JAQWLF010000225.1:0-7316 GCA_029247465.1 Candidatus Thioglobus sp. | reverse complement strand
TTTTAGCTTTATGAAAACTTACATCAAGAATGAAAAGTGATTATAATAGTCCGATTATTCTGAAGCGACATAGAGAAAAGAGTTATGAAAACATTTAGTGCGAAAGCTGAAGAGGTTAAAAGAGATTGGTTTTTGGTTGATGCTGATGGTAAGACATTAGGACGTCTTGCAACCGAGGTAGCTTCTCGTCTTCGTGGTAAGCATAAGGCTGAATACACTCCTCATGTGGATACTGGAGATTATATTGTAATTGTTAATGCGGCTAAAGTGACTGTCACTGGAAACAAGTACAACGATAAAATTTATCATCATCATACTGGCTATGTTGGTAACTTAAAATCAGTGCCTTTCAAAGATTTAATATCTAAGAGGCCTGAAGAAGTTATTCAGAAAGCAGTTAAAGGAATGTTACCAAAAGGTCCTTTAGGAAGAGAAATGGCAAGAAAAATGAAAGTTTTTGCGGGCAGTGAGCATACTCATACGGCGCAACAACCACAAGTGTTAGATATTTAAGGCATATTGATATGGCAGATAAAGAAGTTTTTTACGCAACTGGAAGAAGAAAAACATCAGTTGCTCGTGTATATATGACAAAAGGCAAAGGCGTTTTTACGGTTAATAAAAAGCCAATGGATGAATATTTTGGTAGAGAAACATCATCAATGATTATAAATCAACCTTTAGATGTTGTTGAAATGCATAATAAATTTGATTTTAATATCCTTGTTAAAGGTGGTGGAGATACAGGACAAGCTGGAGCAATTAGATTGGGGGTTACTCGTGCCTTAATGGCATATGATGAGGCTACTCGTCCTAGTCTACGAAGTGCTGGTCTAGTAACTCGTGATGCACGTGTAGTTGAACGCAAAAAAGTTGGTAAGAAGAAAGCTCGTAAGAGTGAGCAGTATTCTAAGCGTTAAAAATTACGAAGAATTAATTCAAAAAAACCCGCTTATTGCGGGTTTTTTATTATATTGAAAGTATATAAAGATTAATTGAAAAAGTCATATCGCTCTAATTGATTATATTGAATAACTGACTTAATAGAGTCAATATATTCATTGCCAGGATAGGCATAATTAGCTAGACCATCTGCAAGTAAAATTCCTGTGATTGCGTTAGAGTCTTCACGCTGCTCCTTTCTTAATAATCTAAGATCCTCATAGGCATAGCTTCGATTAATATTAAGAACATAATAGTCGATACAGTCCTTAAGCGATTTAAAGCTAGCTACTTCATGGCTTGAATCTTTATCTCTTTTATTGGGGACAACTCCACAACCTTTTTTGAAACACCATATTCCAAAGTAATTATTGAAATCTTCAGCAAAGCGAGATCTACCCCAATTTGATTCATTAGCTGCCTGAGCAAGCACAAGAGAGGGAGGTAAAATATCAATTACTAAAAGTAAATCTTCTTTAGAGTTTAGTTTTTCAATGCGATATTTTTTTGCTAATTTATCAAGTTCAGAAGCACTTAACTCATTGTTTAATATAGAGTTTCTAAGAGCAATTATTTCAACATTCTTTTGATAAATTACCGGCAGAAGGTAATTAAAGAAGACCTCTTTTCTAACAACAGTATTTTCAATTGAGCTAAAGCTCGGCTTGAAAGATGATAGCGATGCTGAAGAGACAAGCGTGCTAACAGAGAATAGAGTGACTAAAAGGCAAATGCTTTTTAGATTTTGTTTGATATTTCTATATTTATTGACCATTTGATAATCAATTCACTTTTGAAATTTCAGCATATTATCCTGTAAAAAATAAGTTTTATCTTTCTATTTTTAAAAAAAATAATAAGACTATTATAATTACTTTTAAATCAAATAATTTTTAGTGATTAAACTGTAATTCACATAGTTTTTTATATAGCTCTGAGCTTGCTAATAAATCTTGGTGGCTACCCTCAGCAATTAAGTGCCCTTGATCGATTAGTAAAATACGATCTGCATGCATAATAGTTGCAAGTCGATGTGCTATGATTAGTGTGGTTCTTTCCTGCATTAATTCCTTTAAAGCGGCTTGAACTTTTTGCTCACTGCTGGAATCAAGAGCGCTAGTAGCTTCATCTAATAAAAGAATAGATGGGTCTTTAAGCATTGCTCTTGCGATGGCAATGCGTTGTCGTTGTCCTCCTGATAAGCGAACACCTTGTTCACCTAAATAGCTTTTAAAACCATCAGGAAGGCCATCTATAAATTCTAATGCGTATGCTTTATTTGCGGCTTGTTTGATTTCATTCTCATTTGCCATAGGATCGCCATATCCAATATTATGAGTGACATCAGCTGAAAATAATGTAGGTTGTTGTGGTACATGTCCTATACTTGAACGAAGATCTTTTGGGTCAAGATCAACAAGATTAATATGGTCAACTTCGATGCTTCCTTTGTTGGGGTCATAAAACCTTTGCAATAACTCAAAAATAGTTGATTTTCCTGCACCTGAAAGTCCAACAATGGCAACTGTTTCACCAACGCTAACTTTAAAGCTAACGTCTTCTAAAGCGAATTGATCAGGCCTCGAAGGATAACTAAAACTTACATTTTTAAAACTTAAAGATAAAGACCCTTTAGTTAACTGTTTTGGATCATTTGGAGCAATAATTTGAGATTTTTCAGTTAATAACTCAATTAAACGTTCAGTGGCTCCAGCGGCACGCTGAAGTTGTCCATAAATCTCAGAAATAACAGCTACTGATCTTGCAACCATGATTGCATAAAAAACAAAAGCAGCAAGTTCACCAGCGCTTATGATTCCAGATGTAACATCCTTGCCGCCATTCCATATCATAGCTCCCAGGCCTGTAAAAACTAGAATCATTGCTGCAACTATTAATAGAGAACTTTGCATGATGCGTTTTTTAGCTGCAATAAATGCTTTTTCAACTTCGATACTAAATGCTTTTGATTCTTCGGGTTCACGCGTAAAACTCTGCACTACTTTAATGTTTTGAACTATTTCACCAGCATAGGTCCCAATGTCAGCAACTCTGTCTTGACTTTTCCTTGAGAGGAATCTTAATCGACGCCCATAAATTAGCATTGGAAGTAGGATTACAGGAACACTAATAAGAACTATAAGGGCTAATTTTAAGTTAGTAATAAGCATCATCGTTAGTCCGCCCAAAAATAAAAGAGCGCTACTAAGAGCCATAGATATTGAAAAGCCAAAAATCGATTGAAGTAATGTAGTGTCTGTTGTCAAGCGTGCATTAATTTCACCACTTCGATTGAGCTCAAAGTAATGTGGATGAAGTGTTAGCAAATGTTTAAAGACAGCAAGACGAACATCATTACTAACTCTTTCTCCAATCCATGAAACAAAATAAAAACGAACAAAAGTACTTACAACCATCATGAGTAAAACAAGAAAGATAGTGATCATTGCTTTACTATCGAGAGTATATAATCCTTCGTCAATAAATAATTTGATTCCCTGCCCTAACAATAGAAATGCTATTGAGCTTAAGATAAGTGCAATACCAGCAATTGAGGCAGCTTTTTTATAGGGCTTTATGAAGGGCGCTAAATGGAGTAAGAGACGCAGATCTTTTTTTTGATTTTTTACTGTATTAGTAGTTTTTCTATCAGATAGACCCATATCTTGAAGGAGATCCTAAAGGGTAATTATTAAGGAAAGGTTATTCTTGGTTTGGTTTCCTAAGTAAGAGTTCAGTGACAGCTTCATTAGGAGTTTTTGTGCCTTTGATTACTGATAATACCTGTTCACAGATAGGCATCTCAATTTGATGTTTATCTGCAATCTTAATTACTAGTTTAAGGGCATTAAAGCCTTCCACTGTTGCATTAATATTTTTTATAGCTTGATCAGCAGGAATATTGTTAGAAAGTTCTATACCAAACCTTCGATTTCTAGACAAGTCATCTGAACATGTGAGTACTAAATCACCCATTCCAGATAAACCTTGGAAGGTTATTGATTCTCCTCCTAGAGCAACCCCAAGTCGAGTCATTTCAGCTAAACCTCTTGTAATGAGTGCTGCTTGAGTATTTGCGCCAAAACCCAAGCCACTTGAAATTCCAGCTGCAATAGCTAGGATATTTTTAACTGAGCCTCCAACTTGAACTCCTATGATGTCAGAATTTGTATAAGCACGCAAAGAACTAGTTTGAATTGTATCAGCCCAAAAATCTCTTGTTGCTTTATCCTCAGAGGCGACAACTATAGCAGCTGGCTTTTTTTCAACAATTTCAGCGGCAAAGGTTGGTCCAGATATTATGCATGGGTAATATCCAGGCAATTCTTGATTAAAAGTTTCATGGAGAAGGTTGCCATTATTAGGGTCAAACCCTTTGGTTACCCAAGCAACTGGTTTCTTATTTAAATGTGATTTAATGCTGCTAAGTACACTACTAAATGCATAGCTTGGAGTTGCTATAAGGATAGCCTCTGATTTATCAATAACCTCATAGCTATATTCTAATGAAATATTAGTACTAAATGGCTTACTTAAAGCGTGGTGTTGAATACCAATCTTTTCAATGCTATTTTGATTTTTAGCAACTAGAAATATTTGATCAAATTTATCACTTAGAACAATTGCAAGGGCGCTTCCCCATGCGCCAGCTCCAATAATTGTTAGGGATTTTTTCATAATGGTTATTTTTTAATTGGCAGTTCAGCTTTTTGCCAGGCATTAAAGCCGCCTTTGAGGCTATATACATTCTGGAAGTCATTCTTACAAAGTAGGTCAGCAATTCGATCAGATCGAGTACCACTTTTACAATAGACAAGAATTTTTTTTGACTTATCTAATGAGTCAAGCTTGCTTTTAACTTGGCCCATCGGGATGTTAAGGTCAGAATCTATAAAACCAGCAGAGCGTTCCTTTTCTTCACGCACATCTAATATGATTAGGTCTTCATCCATTAAAGTCACTGCACCATTCGTATCTACTACTTCATATTTTTTAAATTTTTCACTATATATGTTAACTATTAGCAAAATGATAAGAGCAAATAGGGTGCCTGTAAGTAGAAGTTCGCCCTGTAAAAATTCAATTAATTCGATCATTATTGATTGTCCTGTAAAAAAGTATTTAGCATTTGATGTCCATGCTCAGTTAGTATAGATTCCGGATGAAATTGAACTCCTTCAATGGCATAAGATTTGTGACGAACGCCCATTATTTCTTCTATATCCCAATTTTCCTTATTGGTCCAAGCAGTAACCTCAAAGCAATCTGGTAGGGTTGGCTTTTCCGCAACTAAAGAATGATATCGAGTAGCATTGAGAGGATTTTTCAAGTTCTTAAAAACACCTTTGCCAGTATGATGAATTGGTGAAACTTTTCCATGCATAATTTTTTGAGCGCCTATTATGTTGCCCCCAAATACTTGAACAATTGCCTGAAAGCCTAGACATACTCCTAAAATAGGAATTTTTCCTGCTAACTTTTCGATGAGCTCTAAGGAGATTCCAGCTTCATTAGGTGTGCATGGGCCTGGTGATATGACAATGTAGTTAGGTTTTAAAGTTTCAATCTCACTGATAGAAATTTCATCATTACGATAAACACAAACTTCTTGCCCAAGTTCACCAAAATACTGAACTAAGTTGTAAGTAAAAGAATCGTAATTATCGATCATTAGCAACATGTAAAACCCTATTTTAATAGCTTAATTAACTGAACTTATTTTACAGATAAAAATGATGCAAAGTTCAGGCACTGAAAGTAGCAGCTAGTCTCATTAAAGCCGCATTGTTTTAAGCGGTCAATGTGAGTTTTTTTGTTTTCAGTAATAAGAACGTTTTCAATAGCCTGACGTTTATTGGCGATTTCCAATTCACTATAGCCGTTTGCTCTTTTAAAGTCTAAGTGAAGTTGAGTAATTTGCTCTTGATTTTCATTATCATCAAAATGAATCTTTTCACTTATTATTAAAACGCCACCAGGATTTAAGCCATCATATATCTTTTTTAATAATGGAGCTCGCTTAATAACGTTAACAAATTGTAGCGTAAGATTGAGTACGACGATTGAAGCATTTTGTATAGTAATTTCATTAATATCTTTACAGATAACTTCTAAATTATCAATCTTTTTAGATAAGTTTTGTTGACATTTTTTGACCATATCTGGTGAATTATCGATAGCAATGAATTTGTTATTTTTATGATTATTATTAAGAGACATTGCTAGTGTTATTGCTCCAGTAGAAGAGCCAAGATCATAGTAATTAGTATTATCTTTTCCATACATTCTGGCCACTAATCCTACCATTTGAATCATCGAACCATATCCTGGTACAGAGCGTTTCACCATATCATCAAAGACCTCTACAACGCTTTCATCAAAACGGAAGTTTGCTATATCATTATGGCTCTTAAATAGATCGTCACGCATAGAGCGTCTCCAAAAAAATTTCACTAACTAGTAATTTTGTTGTGCCAATTGTAAAGGTAGATCGTCTTGCCCACGTGGTATTGAAATTTCCAACCTCTAAATGCCCACGCTTAATGAGTGGATCATTGAATAAAATTTCTCCTAATGGCTTCGAGCCAATCCTAAGAATAGATTTCGTATCCTCAGTTTTAGGAATTAAAGAGCGTGCAAATACAACAGGCTTTTGTGATCCTATAAGTTCAACTTCTCTGACAATAAATACTTGATTTTTTATCGCGCCAAGTAGCTTTAACTCACAATCATAAGGTGTATTCTCATTTTGAGAAATTACGTTGACATTAAAGTCAGTATATTTATTTCTTAATTTTGAAGTTAAAGATTGATTATCAAGAATCCAATCACAGACAAGCTTAGGTATGCCCTCTTTGGGGTTAAAAATTCTCCAATTAAACTTGTCCGGATTAAACATAGAGAGCTATTTTACAAGAGTCTTCAAGATTAGTGAATTCTAGAAGTAATTATGCATCGAAATAGTGTGTTTTTTCTTCATCAATCCACCGATTAATAAGTGCTTTTTGACTTTCTAGATTTGCACTTAGCATTTTCGAGGAATAGTAGCCAGCTTGTTTAAGCAGATACGCATCTCTAACTATATTTGCAATCTTCATAGAAGTGATCCCTGTTTGTTGTGTTCCTAAAATTTCACCTGGACCTCTTAGCTCTAAATCTTTTTGGGCAATCATAAAGCCATCATTGCTTTGACGAAGTATATCAAGTCTTTGTTTTGCAGTTTCACTTAGGGGTGATTGGTACATCAAAATACACACACTTTTTTCAGCGCCTCTTCCAACACGTCCTCTTAATTGATGTAGCTGGGCCAAGCCTAGTCGTTCTGCATTTTCTACAACCATAAGGCTTGCATTTGGAACATTAACACCAACCTC
>JAQWLF010000224.1:0-1897 GCA_029247465.1 Candidatus Thioglobus sp. | reverse complement strand
ATGATATTAATTAATACATTTAAGCGCCCCCTATGAGCCATCCCTAGACAGATCCTCTTCATTAAGTGATTACCTGAGTGCTCAATAAGGACATTCAGTAGTGGTATGAGGGTGTCACTCCCTTCTAAGGAGAAACGTTTTTGACCGACGTATTGATTGTGGAGAAATTTTTCAAAAACTTCTGCTGCAGTTATTCGTTGAAGTAGCCATTTTTTGTATTCTGAATCATTTTGAAGATCTACAGACATAGTCTCAATCTTTGTTTGAATCCATTTCCTTTCTTCAATATTAGGGATATGCATATACTCAGTACCAAGGCTGCCACAATATGTAGTTTCAAGAGAGGCTACAAGTTCTCGTAGAGTATTACAGTTTGGTCCTTGGTAGGATCCCATTTCAAAGGTCTTGTCTAGGTCTTCAGTAGTTAAACCAAATTCTTCAATTGTAAATGGTGGCGTTGTGTGATGTCTTGGTCTCTTTAAAGGGTCAAGTTTAGCTCTCAAGTGTCCCGAGAATCGATAGGCATAAATTAAACGAAGAACTCCGAGTTGTGCAGCACTTTTCTTTGCTGGAGTCTGGAAAGATGTTGATTCAAAATTAGATTCACCGAAACTAATAAAACGATTAATCACATCTTCATGTGAGTTTGAATTGTTATTCATTGTTCCAAGAATTTATAGCAAGAAAATAAATCGTTTTTTGGATTGTATGAGAGTGACCAAGACTATACTTATTGCTAAAAAATAGCTTGCAATTTTGCACTTGCTTTGTCATCAAAATATTCACAATTTGTGAGTTAGATTTTAACTTGAAATTATATAGGGATTGATATCTTCTAATTGATAATTATTTAAATTATTCATAATTTAAATTTGACAACTTTTTTATTGATAATTAAAGCTTCTATGACTGTATCATATTCACTACAAATCTTATTGCATTTTTTAGTGATTTTTACTGCATCTCTTATTTGAATTTTTTACAATCAAATGAATAATTTTCTACAAATTCTTAAAGAAAAAAACCATATATTGGCTGACGGCGCTACTGGCACTAATTTGTTTGCTATGGGGCTTGAAACTGGAGACCCTCCTGAACCTTGGAATGTTAATCATAGAGATCGAATTCGTGCGCTTCATCAAGGCTTTGTTGATGCAGGGTCTGATATGTTTCTTACCAATTCTTTTGGGGGTACTTCTTATAGACTTAAACTGCATAAATTTGAGGATAGAGTTTTTGAACTAAACAAGGCTGCTGGAATTATAGCCAGAGAGGTTGCTGATAATTCTGATCGCTTGGTAATAGTTGCTGGCGCAATGGGTCCAACTGGTGAGATGATTGAGCCACACGGTCTGATGACTCCAGGGGAGGCGACTGATGCCTTTAAGGCACAAGCAGAGGGCTTAGTTGAAGGGGGTGTCGATGTTTTATGGCTAGAGACAATGTACTCAATGGAGGAGCTAGAGGCAGCACTAGATGCGGTTAAAGATTTTGGATTGCCTGTCTGTGCAACCATGAGTTTTGATACAGCTGGTAAAACGATGATGGGGGTTACACCATCAAACCTTGCTTTGAGAGCTAAAGATCTTAATTTGACAGGGTTTGGTGCAAACTGCGGTATAGGTGCTTCTGACCTATTAGCAACAATCAATGACATTAATCGAAACGTTGGTCCGGATACAGTAGTTATTTCAAAGGCAAATTGCGGTATCCCAGAATTTCGTGATGGCAGTATTGTCTATTCTGGAACCGAAGGGTTAATGGCTGACTACGTTCAAATTGCTATGAACTCGGGGGCAAAAATTATTGGTGGTTGCTGTGGAACGACCTTTGATCATGTAAGAGCAATGCGAAAGGCTATGGATGAGCACCAGATAAGTTCACCTCCAACTCTAGA
>JAQWLF010000223.1:0-6113 GCA_029247465.1 Candidatus Thioglobus sp. | reverse complement strand
AAACTTTCATTTTGATACTTTTCAAATAATTGGTATTCGCTACTAGAAAGGCTTCTATCTGATGCAAACCCCCAAGTAAACAGTAACAGGTTAATGGACTCTAAAGAATTCTCGAGAGCTATTTTTTTATCTATTTTAAGTAACCTTAATGCGTCAACAATTTGAATGAGAGCTGGGCAATCTTTCATTAACTTTAGCACTTTTTGGGTTGTCGCCTCTTCACAACCTAACCCCAAAATGCGATTGACTAATAATGAACGACTATTTGATTCAATTAGAGCTCCCTTTATATAAGGTGAAGTAACAGTTTTCATAAGCATCTCAAGGTCAATATTTCCTTTTATTATTTGACTAGAAATTTTTACAATAGATAAAAGGTGCTGAATAAGTGGGTAATGACAAAGAGATATACCCAAAGAAATATTGTATGGCTTGTGATGAGTCTCCAGTAAACTTGCATCAAACTCTTGATCAAAAGTACTCTTAACAAGATGTTGTAGTTGACTAAGATTTGGAATGACAACACCAATCTGGCTGTTAGGATTTTTTAAACTGACCTCTTTCGCCCATTTTGCAATTGCCTCCAACTCAGTCTCCTGGTCAATAAAGGAAAGCGCTTGAATATTATTTTCGAGCGAACTAGAATTGAGCGATTGGCAATCTAATATTTCGAAGAGTTTATTCTGTTCAGGTGTTCTTTGCTTAAAGCCGTAAGCATAATAATTTCCTGTTTTAATATTAGATTCTAATGATTTGTAAACTGAGGAGAAAAGGTCTGTTGTATCAATACAATTGTTTTCAGTTTTGAATTTTTCAAGCTCACTTATCCATTTGATAAGTAAGCTGGAAGGGTTAGCATAAAAGTCTGGAAGGGTTGATATATCTATAAAGTAAGTCTTACAGAGTGAGTAGCATTTAATCAATTCATCAATGATTGCTTCAGAATTATTGATTGAATTTTTTTCAGTGATTTCTTTTAATATATATCGTAGCTCTAATGGAGACAATAAGCGAACTGTTCGTTGTGGATTATTTTTTTTCCAGAAATGTTCAAGCCAAGATCTATATGAAAAAATTTGAGGCATTTTGATGGATCCATTAAGTTCATAAATTGATTGCTTAATGGCTAATACTTGTCGATTATTTGCGACGATGATTGTGTCATTGGTTTGAACGAAAGAAAGGTCTAGGTTAACTCTCATTATTCAATTCAAATATCTTGTCAAGGTATTTACAGAGCTCAGATACTCCCTCTTTTTTGAGGGATGAGAAGAGTTGAACATTGATATTTGGAAACTCTTTTACTGCATTTTTAACTGCTAGTTTGGTTGAGCTTGCAGCACCTTTTTTAAGCTTATCAGACTTCGTTAAAAGTATATTGGTGTCTATATCACTGTTAATACACCATTGCAACATCATTTCATCAAATGGCTTTAATGGATGACGACAATCCATAACTAATATGGCACCCTTTAAGCAGTTACGATTGTCAAAATATTCACTCATATTTTGATTCCATTTTTGTTTTACTGCATCAGGCACTTTAGCATATCCATAACCAGGTAAATCGACAAGTCTTCTCTGTTCATCTAATTCGAAAAAAACTAAATGTTGAGTGCGCCCTGGTGTTCGACTGACTTTTGCTAATTTTTTTTGTTCAGTTAGGGTATTAATTGCGCTAGACTTTCCAGCATTAGAGCGACCTGCAAATATAACTTCATAGCCATTGTCATCTGGACAACCCTTTAGAGAGGGGCAAGATAAGAGAAATTTTGCTTTACGATATGAATTTTGCATTTTTCAGGTCTAGCGATATAGGCATAGATATTATATAAGTTTCATTCTTGGGTGAATCAAAGGAATCATTTTCTTTTTATTGAATCAAGTGTTAGTAAGATATAGAAGATTGTTTTAAAAAAATATTTTTTTATGTACAATTTATCTCATAAATTAAGTTCTCAGAATATTATAATTCGATTAAGCATTTTGGTGGCATATGGATAATGAGGTATACCTTCATAGAGAATACAAAAAGTTTTCTTTAAATGATGATTTAACTAAACCCTTGTCTCTTTATCAATCAGAAGTTCATTCTGATTGGATTGACTACAATGGGCACATGAGTGAGTCATTTTATCTCTATGCCTTTGGCGACGCCTCAGATGCTCTTTTTCGTTATATTGGCATTAATGAAGATTACCGATCTAAAGGTAAATCTTTCTATACAGTTGAGACCCATATAAATTATTACTTAGAAGTGTCAAGGGGTGAACCTTTAAGCTTTACGACTCAAATACTTGGCTTAGATCAAAAGCGTCTACATTTTTTTCATCAAATGTGGCATTCTATAAGTGGTGAGCTTTTAGCTACAACAGAACAAATGTTAATACATGTAGATATGAATGAATCAAAGGCCTGTGCAATTGAACCAGAAGTTGCTGAAATACTTGAAAAGATTTGGGAGTATCATCAACAAATCTCTTTTCCAAAACAGAAGGGACGAGTGATGAGCGTTTCAAAAAAATAATTTAAATTAGATATTTGCAATAAATAATAGGAAGAAAAATGGATTTTGGTCTTTCAAATGAACAAGAGATGATTATTGATTCAGTTAAAAACTTTGTCGAGCAGGAGCTATATCCTCATGAAGATGAAGTTGAAAAAAGTAATCATATCGATGAATCTTTAGCGGAAAGTATCAAGAAAAAAGCCATCCAGCTTGGTCTATACGCAACAAATATGCCTGAAGAGTATGGCGGTGGTGGTCTGGATACTTTAACCTTATGTCTCCTAGAGAAAGAGTTAGGTAAGGCAAATTTTGGGCTTCAATACATTGTTGCAAGACCAAGTAATATTTTGATGGCATGTAAAGGTGATCAAATTGAAAAATATTTAATTCCCACGATTCGTGGTGAAAAAGTTGACTGTCTTGCGATGACTGAACCTAATGCAGGTTCAGACGTTCGTTCAATGCAGTGTCGGGCCGAGAAGGATGGAGATTTTTTTGTAATCAATGGCTCAAAGCATTTTATTAGTCATGCTGATATGGCTGATTTTGTTATTTTATTTGCTGCTTCAGGATCCGAGGAAACGTCTAGAGGTGTTAAGAAAAAAATCACTAGTTTTCTGGTTGATATTGGAACCCCTGGTTTTTCTGTAGAGCCCGGATACAACAGCGTTTCACATCGAGGCTATCATAACTTTATTCTTAATTTTGATAACTGCCGTGTCCATAAATCTCAAGTACTTGGGAAAGTTGACCATGGCTTTGATGTTGCCAATGAGTGGTTAGGTGCAACACGATTATCTGTCGCATCTATGTGTCTTGGAAGAGCAGAGAGAGCATTACAAATTGCTATAGAGTGGGCTGCAACCCGTGAACAATTCGGTCAAACTATAGGAAAATTTCAAGGTGTTTCTTTTAAGTTGGCTGATATGTCTATGGAGCTTCATGCCGCTGAACTATTAACTTTACGAGCTGCCTGGAAAGATACTAAAGGAGAAATGACTAATAGCGATGCTGCAATGGCAAAACTCAAGGCTACAGAGACTCTGGCAATGGTTTCTGATGAGGCTATACAAATATTAGGTGGGATGGGATTAATGGACGAGCTTCCTTTAGAGCGAATATGGCGAGATCATCGTGTTGAGCGAATATGGGATGGAACTAGCGAAATTCAGCGTCATATTATTTCAAGATCTCTGCTACGACCCTTCGAATAAATCCCTTTATGACTAAAACTAATTTGAGTCGCCTCATATCCCCAAAATCTATAGCGGTGGTTGGCAATCGAGGGGCAGATTTTGCTATTAGAGAGAGTCAAAAGTTAGGTTTTACAGGGAAAATATGGGCTATTCATCCAACTCGAGATTCTATTGAAGGTATTGACTGCTATACGAATATTAAAGATCTTCCTGAGGCTCCAGATGCAACCTTTATTGCTGTCAACGCTGAGTCTGCTATAGACATAGTTGCTGATTTAAAGTCAATTGGAGCGGGCGGAGCAGTTTTGTATGCTTCAGGTTTTGGAGAGGTTGGAGAAGCTGGAGTTATAAGGAACCAAAGACTAATTGAGGCTGCAGATGGAATGCCACTGATTGGACCAAACTGTTATGGCTTTATTAATAGTTTAGATGGCGTTGCTTTGTGGCCAGATGTTCAAGGCTGTGAGGTCATTAAAAAAGGTGTCGCAATCATTACTCAAAGTGGCAACATAGGTCTTAATATGACAATGCAGTCTGTTGGACTTCCTATAGCCTACATGTTCACTCTTGGTAATCAGGCAAACACTAATATTTCAGATATTATTCATTCAATGCTTGACGACGATCGAGTAAACGCAATAGGTCTTCATGTAGAGGGCATTAACGATATTGAGATGTTTGATGATGCAGCGCGAAGAGCGCTTCGTAAAAAGATTCCGATTGTAGCAATTAAATCTGGTCGTACAGTCTCCTCTGCTCAGATTGCACTTACTCATACGAGTTCATTGACAGGATCAGATCAGCTATATAGTGTCTTCTTTGAGCGTCTAGGTATTGCCAGGGTTGATACAGTTCCAGAGTTTCTTGAAACCTTAAAGTTGCTTAGTATCTTTGGTCCAATCAATCATAATGGAGTTGCATCAATGAGTTGTTCAGGTGGTGAGGCTGGAATGATGGCAGACTTGATTGATGGATTAGATATAAGTTTTCCAAGTCTTGATAAAGCTCACAAACAAAGAGTGAAAGATACACTGAATGAGTATGTAGAAGTTGATAATCCTTTAGATTACCATACCTTGGTGTGGGGGGATCGTCAGCGAACTTCGGCATGCTTCAAACAAATGATAAGTGGAGGGTTTGCTGCAACAATGTTGTTGTTGGATTGGCCAAAAACTAAAGAATCCGAACAGCAGGATTGGGATAGTACTTTCTTAGCGTTGTGCGATGCTGTTGTAGATACAGGAGAAAAGGCTATCATTCTAGCATCGATTGCAGATTGTATGCCTAAGAGGATTATTGATGAATGCCTAAAATATGGTGTTGCACCAATGATTGGCTTAGACCTTTGCCTTAAGGCGCTCCATCATTCTTATAGGATTGGGCAGTCATTTAATAATAGTTCAATGCCATCTTTAAAGGTTATTAATTCTCCATCCATTAAAACTAATAACAAAACTTTGACTGAGTTTGAGGGCAAGGAGTTAATAAAAAAATATGGTATTTCTGTCCCCCATGGAAAATTAATTTCCAGCTCAAATGAGGCATTGAAAGTAGCTCAAAAATTAAGCTACCCAGTCACTCTAAAAGTTTCAAGTGCGGATTTAGTTCATAAGAGCGAAAAAGGCGCAGTGAGAGTTAATATTGAAAATCCTGAAACGCTCAACAAGGCTTGCGAAGATCTAATGAAAATTGGACCAACGCTACTGATTGAACAAATGATTGCAGGTGCAATTTCTGAATTGATAATTGGTGTTAACTATGACCCTACTTTTGGAAAATATATAGTCATTGGGAGTGGTGGAATTTTAGTTGAATTATTAAGTGATAGCATTCCTTTGTTACTTCCAGTTACCCGTGAAGATGCCTTCGATGCACTATCAAAGTTAAAAGTTTATCCAATGCTTCAAGGATATCGCGGTAAGCCATCTGCAGATATTGATGCTGTCATTGATGTTGTAATGTCAGTAGTTAATTTGATTACTTTAAGTGACGTAATTGAATTAGATATTAATCCACTACTGGTAATGACTAAAGGTGACGGTGTAATTGCAGTAGATGCCTTGGTTAAGTTAAACTAGCGTTATTAAAATAATCTTTTATTGAGGAAAGTTTATGAATAAAAGTGTTACTTGTAAGGTTTATGATGAAGTGCTGCTAATTACACTTGATCGCCCTAAAGCAAATGCGATTGATGCTATAACAAGCCACGCACTTGGCGATGCATTTGTTGATTTTAGAGACAATGATGATTTGCGTGTGGCTATTATTATTGGAGCAGGAGAGCGTTTTTTTTGTGGTGGATGGGACTTAAAGGCAGCATCTGAGGGGGAGGCGGTTGATTCTGACTTTGGGCCTGGTGGTTTTGCTGGGCTTACAGAATTATGGGATCTTAATAAGCCAGTTATTGC
>JAQWLF010000164.1:0-2187 GCA_029247465.1 Candidatus Thioglobus sp. | reverse complement strand
GCAGCGCTCTAAAAGCCTTTATCTTGATAAATCTGATTATACATCTAGAATTTAGGTTATTACAATCATCAAAATAACCTTTTTATAATTGTGAATAAATAAATATTGCTTAATTTAGAGTATCTGTTATATTGCCAGTCTGCAATACGCCATAATCACTTTTTACTTTATGAGTGTAAATCCTTCAGAAGATAAAGTTGAAAAAGATTTAGGAGTTTTTAACTCAAACTTTATCTGTGTCTTCGCAATACTTCTTTTTGCAATGGGCTTTCCTGCTGCTGAATATCTATTGGATGACTGGGATGTTGTTAGTGTCATTACTGCAAGAAATGTTTCTTCATTTATTCTAATTTTCTTTATCTGGCTTGCAATAGAAGGAATACAGAAAGTCAGATCTGCTTTGTGGTTTAAAGGCTTTTTGATTGGAGCAACTGGCTTTGGTATTGGTTCATTTTTGATACTTATTCTGCAGTCATTAACGTCTCCTGTTATCGCAGTATTAGCTTGTGCTACGATGCCGGTTTTCGCAGTTACTTTGGAGATTCTTTTTGATGGCCGTAAAATGACCTTATGGTTTTTCTTTGGGGTAATTTTAGTTTTGATGGGCGGTTATATTGCATCAGGCGCTACTTTTGATAATAATGGCATTGGTTTTGCAGCTTTAATTGGCCTTATAGGAGTGGCACTATTTGGATGGGCCTCCAGAGCAACAGTTAAAAATCTTCCAGGAATGTCGACTCTAGGACAAACATCGGTGACATCCTTTGGAATGGCAGGTATATCAGCTGTCCTGTATTTATTTTGTTATATTCTTGGATTAACTGAAACAACATCAGTTATTACTATCAATCATTTAGGTTTAGTACTTATTTATGGTTGGCTTGGCTTAGGAATCTCTCAAATTTTGTGGATAAAAGGCATTAGCCAACTTGGAATTGGGATTGCATCATTCCATCTAAATGCTGCTCCATTTTATGTAATGTTTGTCCTCTTTCTTCTTGGCGATAGCTGGATTTGGTATCAAGCTATTGGAGCATTTATAGTTATTACAGGAGTAATAATTGCGCAACTGAAATTTAAATAGATAAGACTCAGGGTTTTAACTATTTATATTGAGCTAGAACTGCTCTGTCAATATTATTAAGGTCTTTATAGGTATTAATGTTAAAGAAAGATTCTTTTAGTAATCCAATGATTTCCTTCTGTTGATTAAAGCCATGCTCTAAAAGAAGATAACCGCCTTCCTTAAGATATTTAGGAGATTCATTGATAATTATTCTAATATCATCAAGGCCATTACTTCCAGATATTAAAGCCTCCAAGGGTTCGTATTTAAGGTTATCCAGATGTGGATCATGGTCATCAATATAAGGAGGATTACTAACAATTAGATCAAATTTTTCATCAGGCACTGCGTCGAACCAATCACCACAATAAAAGTTAATTTCATTATGGGTATTTAATTTGGCGATCTTGAGAGCTTCATTTGATTTATCGGTTGCAGTCATTTCCCATATAGGGCATTTTTCAGAAAGAGTTATTGCTATTGCGCCACTCCCAGTTCCAAGATCTAAGGCCTTTATTTTTTTATTTGAATCAAATGTATTGAGCGAAATATCTATTAATAATTCTGTTTCAGGTCTGGGAATTAAGGTTGCAGGAGACACTATAAAGTCTAGTTCATAAAACCCTTGAGACCCCTTTAAGTAAGCAAAAGGAACTCCATTATTACGATCTTTAATGAGTTTATCTAGTTTATCAAGTTCTTTTTCATTAAGCTCATAGTTTGGATACGCAAACAGCTGCTCTCTCTCTTGATTAAGAGCCAGGCATAATATCTTTGTAATGTCTGTTAGATCCTTTCTCAGGAAGTCTTGAATCGTTTTTCTCCGAGACATGGAGTGTCTTTAGTTTGTTTGTGGTTCTAAAATAGCTTCTGAATTGGCAGCAACTTGAGTAGAAATTTTTCTTTGATCAACAAGATTTTTTAATGCAACTATCAAGCCAAGACCGATAAAGGCACCAGGCGGTAATAATGCTAATAGGGTGCCTTGGTAATTATCAAAAAACGTGACTTTGAGGCTGTAGCCAAAATCACCAAAAATAAGGTCGGCTTGATCAAACAGTGTGCCACTTCCTATTATTTCTCTCATAGCGCCTAAAAAAACAAGGATCATACTAAATCCA
>JAQWLF010000200.1:0-2694 GCA_029247465.1 Candidatus Thioglobus sp. | reverse complement strand
CTTGAGTTAGCTCAATCTTTAGGTATTGAGAACATGTCAAGAGCAAAAAAACAGACGCTAATTTTTGCGATACTTAAAAATAAAGCTGACAATGATGAAGAAGTACTTGGCGATGGAGTATTGGATATTTTGCAGGAAGGTTATGGCTTTTTGAGATCTTCGAATGACTCTTATGTTTCAGGACCAGACGATATTTATGTCTCTCCTAACCAAATAAAGCGCTTTAATTTATCTACTGGTGACGTGGTTACTGGCAAGATTATAGCGCCAAAGAAAGGTGAAAAGTATTTTGCACTAGTCAAAGTTTCTGAGGTGAACGAGGATTCGCCTGAAAATGTAAGAAGCCGAATTCCATTTGCTTCTTTAACTCCACTACATCCAAATGAAAGATTAAAACTTGAGCTTGGTAATGGAGGTACTGAAGATATTACTGCGAGAGTTATTGATTTAGTTGCTCCTTTTGGTAAAGGGCAAAGAGGTTTACTAGTAGCACCACCAAAGGCTGGAAAGACAATGATTATGCAAAACATTGCATCATCAATAGCTGTTAATCATCCTGAATGTGAACTAATTGTTCTACTAATAGATGAGCGACCTGAAGAGGTAACAGAAATGGTGCGCTCAGTAAGAGGAGAAGTTATCTCTTCAACATTTGATGAGCCCGCAAAGAGGCATGTTCAGGTTGCTGAGATTGTCATTCAAAAAGCTAGAAGACGGGCTGAACAAGGCAAGGATGTTATTATTTTGTTAGATTCTATAACTCGACTAGCAAGAGCTTACAATACAGTAGCCCCTTCATCAGGAAAAGTTTTAACTGGCGGTGTTGATGCTAATGCTTTACAAAGGCCAAAGCGTTTTTTTGGTGCAGCAAGAAACATTGAGAATGGTGGAAGTATTACAATTATTGCTACTGCGCTTGTTGATACTGGCTCAAAGATGGATGAAGTTATTTATCAAGAGTTCAAAGGAACTGGTAATATGGAGCTGCATCTTGAGAGAAGACTATCTGAAAAACGTATTTTCCCTGCCATTAATATTAATTCATCAGGAACGCGTCGAGAAGAGCTAATTACGGATGAGCAAGAACTTCAAAAAATGTGGATTTTAAGAAAAATTCTGCACCCTATGGATACAGTTGAAGCGGCCGAATTTTTGATTGAAAGACTTCGTTTTACTAAAACTAATGATGAGTTTTTCGACTCCATGAAACAAAAAAAATAAAAACCATTGTTTACGATTGAAGCGAATTTATAATGAAATCGATGCTTCTTGAATTATTTAGCTATAAATCAACCAAAATTGCCAAATATATAATGCGCAATTTAGTTGCCTACTTTGTTGCGATTACTTTTATTATTGGGCTAGTTGTTTTTGGCAATCAGTTTGTTTTAACAGTCCAAGAGAGTATTGATCGAGGAATACCTTTTCAAGAACTTATGCCACTTATAAGTTTTAATATGATAAGAGATGTCCCTGTAATATTAGTTTTATCAATTTTTTTAGCTGTAATTATTACAATTTCTCAGCTATACAAAAATTCTGAAGCAATCGTAATAAACTCAATTGGATTGGGAGATAAGGCCTTTCTATCGTTTATAAAACCTTTTGTAATATTTATATTTTTGTTTGTTTTATTTCTTACTGCTTATGCTGTTCCATGGGCGAAACATCAAAAAAGTGTGGCTGAAGAAAAAACCAATAATGCCTCAGAGTTTTCTTTTATTACTGAGGGTAAGTTTGAAAGTTTTAAGAAGGGCGATATTGTATTTTATGCATCTGACTCAACTTCAATTGATGTGGATGGAGAGCAAAATATGGAGGAGATATTTATATATGCTTCTGATAATGGTAATCCAGTTATTGTATTAGCTTCTTACGCAACAAAATATATTGATCCTGAAAGCAAAAGCATATACCTTCGATTAAAAGATGGAGTTCGATACCAGGGCTTACCAAGTAGTGAAAATATAAATATACTAAATTTTGATTCATATAATTTAGAGATAGTTTCTGGTGAGGTACAAAAATCACTAGCTACTTTTACAGAAATTGAGGAAAAGACAACTCTAGACTTGTTAAAACAAGGTGGCTTATTAGCTATTGCCGAACTACAATGGAGACTTTCCTTACCCCTATCTATATTGATTCTTGTAGTATTTGCAGTTTACCTTGGAAAAACTTCGCCGAGAGGTGGTAAGGGGATTAATATCTTAGTCGGGATTTTCGTGTTTATGCTTTATAACAATGGATTATTGGTAGCAAAAAGTTCAATAGAAAATGGTTTATTAAGTCCAATAATAGGAATGTGGAGTATTCATCTTATAGCAATACTATTCTTAATACTCCTTTATCAGTTTAGACAAGGAAAAATAATGTATTTTATTGATAAAATAACCATTTTTAATAATAAAAAGAAAGGTCATGTCTAGTTCCCCAAGTAAGATTTTAGAAGTTTTTGATAATCCTAATAGTGAAAGGGATTTTGTAATTCGTATTAATTCGTCAGAGTTCACTTGCTTGTGTCCGTTAACTGGTCAGCCAGATTTTGCAGAAATTCATATTGAATATATTGCTGATAAGCGTTGCGTTGAGCTTAAAGCTCTTAAAAACTATTTTTGGTCTTATCGTAATGAAGGGGCATTTCATGAAGCTGTAACTAATAAGATTTTGGATGACTTAGTAGATGTTCTTGAC
>JAQWLF010000160.1:0-15598 GCA_029247465.1 Candidatus Thioglobus sp. | reverse complement strand
CATTCGACCTGCTGCGATACCCACACTTTTCATGGTCATTGCAGTAAACCAGTACGGTAACATGGCACCAATAATCAAAAAAGAGAATGTGATTGGACGAAGTACGTTGACACCCAAAGTCTCAAGCCAAGTTGTTCGAGTAGAAAAGGCTCCGAACAGAGCCAAAGAGACCAGAGCGGCAGAGCCGATTGCAAAACCCTTTCCGATTGCTGCAGTAGTGTTACCAAGCTCATCAAGAGAGTCAGTAATCTTACGAGTGTCTTCTCCTAATCCAGCCATCTCGGCAATACCACCAGCATTATCTGCTATAGGGCCATAAGCATCGATCGCCATAGTCATACCTACAGTTGCAAGCATTCCAATAGCAGCAATACCAACACCATATAATCCAACAAAAAGGTTAGCAACATAAATAATCAAACAAATCATCAAGACAGGGATTACAACGGACTGCATACCAATTGCCAATCCTTTAATCATTACAGTAGCTGCGCCAGTTTTTCCTGACTCAGCAATATCTCTAATTGGCTTTCCTGCCGTGTAGTACTCTGTAACGAGGCCAATTATGATTCCGCCTAAGCTTCCCATTAAAACAGCTGCCCAAATATTATTGGCAACTTCAAGCTGGTCAATTAAGAAATAAGAAGTAATAATAAAAAGAATCGCTGAACCAATCGTGCCCATTCTGAGGGCAGATTCAGGCGACTTGTTGGAAGACAACTTCACAAAAATAATTCCGATGATTGAACAAACTAAACCTAATGATGCAAGAGCGAGTGGTAAAAACATTAATTCACTTTGGTTTCCACCAAGCTTATCTAAAGCGATAGCTGAAAGAGTTGAAGCGATTGCAATGGTTGCAATCATTGAACCGCAGTATGACTCAAAAATATCTGAACCCATGCCAGCAATATCACCAACATTATCACCAACATTATCAGCAATAACTGCTGGATTACGAGGGTCATCTTCAGGAATACCTGCCTCTAATTTACCAACTAAATCTGCACCAACATCGGCACTCTTCGTAAAGATACCACCACCTACACGAGAAAATAGTGCAACAACTGAGGCACCCATTGCAAAGCCATGTAGTGCTTCTGAATGTGTTTCACCAAAAAAGTAATATAAGCCACCTAATCCTAAGAGACCAAGTGCGGCAACTGCCAGACCCATAACTGAACCACCAAAGAACGCAACTGTAAGTGCTGAGGCGCTTCCCTCATCATGAGCTGCTTGGGCAGTTCTTACATTAGCAATAGTTGCTGTATTCATACCAATATAGCCAGCCGTAGCAGATGCAACAGCACCTACAACAAAACATAACGCGCTTTCCCAACCAAGAAAAAAGTAAAGTAGGACAAGTAAAACTAATGCAAACATGCTAAGCATTTGATACTCTCGTTTCATAAAAACAATAGCACCAATATGAATTTGTTCACCAATTTTTTTAACAGCACCGCTACCACCAGGTTGTTTTTTAATCCATTGGTAAATAATTACTACTATCAAAAGCCCTAAAACACCTAGTGCCGGGGCAATTATATTTGCATCAAAGTTCATCCTCTCTCCTTAAAATAAAATGAAGCGGCAATGATATCCTAATGTGTCTAAAATTTGGAAAAAAAATACCAATTCTCACTTGAAATGAACTAAATTTACTATAAATTTATCTTATAAAATCTGTTTTAGGAATTTTTATTGACTTGGGATCAAGATGTTTATTGTTCGATTCGCACTTTTATCTTCATTTTTTTACGCACTAAATGTTAGCATGTTGCCATTAATATACTCTTTAGAGGTGAGTGCTTTTTTATTTTTATTTATTCGATTTGCCACAACTTTTTGTTCTTCATTATTAATCACAAAAAGTTTTTTTTCATTTACTAAAATTAAAAAACATAAGATTGGCTTTTGGTTGATAATTCTCTCATTTTTATTTGGTATTCAGTCATGGTTCTTTGTTGAGGCAGTTAAATATATGTCGGTAGGCCTTGCAAGTGTTATTTTATATACCTACCCTTTAATAACCTACTTAATGGTGTCCTTATCAAAAAGAAGAGCACTCGATTTAACTACTATTGTGATGTTTATATTAGCGACTATAGGTATTGTTGCAATTTCACAAAGCTCTGAAGGCGTTTATATGCTGGTAATTGGAATAGTGCTTTCGTTGCTTTCAGCAATATCTCTTTCACTAATATTTTTTCTGACTCCAAAAGTTAGTAGCCTTAGAAACTGGGAAATAGTTAAATTTACAACACTTATACCAATGCTTATGTTTTTGGCTTTGTTTTTGAACGAATCAGGTATTTCTTGGCCTGCTAATGAAGGCATAATCTTATCACTAATTTCAGGCACATTGTTTGCAACTGGGATGTTCTTTTATCATATGGCTGTTAAAAAGTATGGACCCACTAGAACAGCAAATGTTGGTTATTCTGAACCCCTTATGGTTTTGATTATTGGCTTTATTGTATACTCTGATTCAATTACAAATATCCAGGCTATTGGTATCATTTTAGTTACTATCGCATCGATTACAATTGAGAGGCGACAATTGTCACAAGACAATACACCTAAGGTATAAAGAATTTCTTAAAAAATTTATTAACAATATTAATTAATACTACACCTACTAAATATTTTTATAATTATGATTAATCAATATAAACACCTAATTCATTCAACACGACACTTCGAGAATCTAAATATTCAAGCTGGATCTGACTATAGGTATCAAGATATTTTGAGCCTTAAGTCATTTGAGCTAGCCAATAAAGAGATTAGTTCGTGGGATAGATATGAGTCCACTCCATTACACTCGCTATCTGATTTAGCAAGTGATAATGGCGTTTCTTTAATAGCCTATAAGGATGAAAGTCACCGTTTCTCTCTTAAAAGCTTTAAGGCATTGGGAGGGGCTTATGCGGTAGCCAATCTTTTAATAAAAAAATTAAAAGAGCAAGGTATTGAGGCAAAATCTTCTGATTTAATTGCAGGCACGTATTCAGAGATAACTTCAAAGATTACGGTGTGTTGTGCAACCGATGGTAATCACGGAAGATCGGTAGCTTGGGGTGCTCAAAAATTTGGATGTAATTGTGAGATTTATATTCATCGCACTGTGAGTGTTGCTAGAGAAGAAGCGATCGCTAAATATGGCGCTATAGTGAATCGAATCAATGGTAACTATGATGAATCAGTTCATATTGCAGCTGAGGTCTCTGAGTCTAACGGTTACTATGTAGTATCTGATACCTCTTATGAGGGTTATACAGATATTCCAAAAGATGTTATGCAGGGTTACACAGTGATGGTTGATGAGG
The DNA here is from genome assembly GCA_029247465.1 of Candidatus Thioglobus sp. GTDB lineage: Bacteria > Pseudomonadota > Gammaproteobacteria > PS1 > Pseudothioglobaceae > Pseudothioglobus. The sequence continues at coordinate 12,269 of JAQWLF010000160.1, read as the reverse complement.
CCATGAAGCAAATGGAAGAAGTACCAACTCATGTTTTTTTGCAAGGAGGTGTTGGAGGATTTCCAGCTGCAGTAGTATCATTTTTAGTTGAGAGTCTGGAATGCCCACCAATCTTTGTCGTTGTTGAACCAACAAACGCAGACTGTCTATTTCAAAGTGCAGTTAATGGTGAGCCGACAGTAGTCCATGGAGATTTGGATACTGTTATGGCAGGACTTGCTTGTGGCGAAGTTTCACTGCTAGCGTGGCCTATACTTGAGAGTTATGTTTCACATTTTTTAAGCATACAAGATGATTCAATTTCTAAAACTATGCAGCTTCTCGCCAATAGAGACAGGCCAATTGTTGCTGGAGAATCTGCGGTTGCTGGATTGGCAGGCTTTCTTATAGCATGTAATGATGACAATCTTAAAAGTAAGCTAATGCTTAATGAGAATTCAAGAATTCTTTTTTTTGGAACTGAAGGCGATACTGATGAGAAAATGTATGGACAATTAGTTGGAAGGTCTTCAGAAGAGGTAATGAATGGTTATGGTTAATCCAAGTAGAGGTTTTAAGGTATCTGAATACGAAAATAGGCTTAATAAAATTCAGAATCTTATGTTTGAATCAAAGATGGATGTTATTTTATTAACGACTCAAGTGGACATTGAATACTACACTGGGTTTAAAACACAATTTTTCCAGAGTCCAACTCGCCCTTGGTATGTTTTAATTCCAAGTGATGGAAAGCCAATAGCCATTATTCCAACAATTGGTGAATCGGGAATGAGAGAGACATGGATTGATGATATTCAAACTTGGACTTCGCCTAACCCAGAAGATGATGGTATTAGCATGCTGCTATCTAAAATTAACTCTTTAATTGGAAAGAACAAATGCCTCGGAGTTCCTAAAACTCTTGAAAGTACACTAAGAATGCCATTAGGTGATTACGAATACCTAATCAGTTCTTTGCCAGGTGTAGAGATTAAAGATGCAAACAAAATACTCAGAAAGGTTCGTTTTGTTAAGTCAACAGCTGAAATTGCAAAGATAAGGCATATTTGTCAGATAACCTCTCAAGGCTTTATAGATTTAGAAGGTTTTCTTAAGGCAGGTGAAAGTGAGCGTGAAAATTGTAAACGCTTTAAACAGCATCTTCTTGCGCTAGGTGCAGACGATTCACCTTATATAGTATCGGGTTCAGGTAAAGATGGCTATGGCTCGATCATTATGGGGCCAACAGAGAAAATCATCGAAGAGGGTGATCTGTTTATTATTGATACTGGTTCGGTATTTGATAGTTATTACTGTGACTTTGATAGAAACTATGCCTTTGGTTATATATGTGATGAAGCTAAAAAAGCATATAGAGTTGCCTATGAGGCCACTGAGGCAGGTTTTAAGGCATGCCAAACTGGCAACACAACTACTGATGTATTTAATGCCATGAACGATGTTTTACAAAAGGGCGGCGCATTAGGTAATACCGTTGGTAGGTTAGGCCATGGCTTAGGAATGCAACTGACTGAATGGCCCTCAAACACCGCAACTGATAACACTGTTCTTGAGCCAGGTGTCGTTTTAACACTGGAACCAGGAATGGCATTCCTTCCAGGTAAAGAAATGGTTCATGAGGAAAATATTGTTATTACTGATGATGGTCCTGAATGGCTTAGTATTAGAGCTGCAGATGAATTACCTGTAATTCAATAATAAGTTTCTTTTTTGCTGTAAGCCTAGCAAAATAATTTATTTCCTATTTATTTACAAACATATTTTTTGTATATAATAATGCGAATCATTATTATTTGCATTTATATTTTAATAGTTTATAATAATGCGAATTATTCTTATTTGCATTTACAATGTAATAATAGTGATGATATTTTTATAAAACACTTAAGGAAAATATAATGACAATGCCAAGCTTTATCATGGGATTTAGAGAAGGATTAGAAGCCTTTCTTTTAATTGCTATTACTTTGAAATATATCACTTCAATTGATCAAGGACATTTAAAAAATAAAGTGATACAGGGATGTGTTGCAGGTTTAATTATTTCTGTCGTTCTAGGCTTATTATTAAGTCTATTTGCGGAATACCTGGGTGGTGTCTCAAGCTTAACAAAACTATGGGAAAGTGTCGCTAGTTTAGTTGCTTTATTGCTTGTATCATTTTTTATTGTTTGGATGATTCGTCATGGAACACACATGACACAATACATTAAAGATCAAGTGGGTCAAAGTGTTTCTGCTAACGCTTTGTTTTGGATTTCACTTATCATTATTGCGCGTGAAGGTACTGAGATTGCTATCTTTTCATTTGCAGGTAAATATCCATTTGAAGTAGTTAGTATGGGAATTGTATCGGCTTTAATACTATCTATATTGATATTCTATTCTTTAGTTAAGATAAATTTATCGCTCTTATTTAAGATTACTTTAGCCTATCTTATTTTACAAGCTGGGTTTTTGTTGGGCTATTCTATACATGAGGGCTTTTCGGCTATGAAAGGTTATGGCATGATCATGTCAGACAATTATATTTTTAATAAGGCTTTCAATTTTTCAAATACAGTATTGAGTCATAAAGACGGTATTTTAGGTATTCCATTGCATGTACTATTTGGTTGGTATTCTAAGCCTGAATGGATACAGTTTATTGTTCAATATCTGTTCACTTTCAGTATGTTTAGTTATTGGGTTTGGCACAATAAGAAAATTGCCACTAGCTGATTAACGTAAGTTATCTCATTTGCTACAATTTAAAATGTAGCAAATGAGTAATAATTTATTACAAGAACACTCTGTAACCTTCCCAAAAAATATAATTCATTTCAAGTTATCTTGTCAGTAAAATCTCTAATTATTTAGTTGAGTTTTATTATTACAAATGAAGGGCCCTTTGTTAAATGTTGAAGGAATATATTGTGCTTCAATTAATGCAGGCATAAAAAACAATGATGATTTGGATTTGTCGGTCATATCATTGACTAAAGGTAGTGTTACAGCAGCAGTTTTTACCCAAAATATTTTCTGTGCTGCTCCAGTGCTTGTTGCTAAAAATCATTTACAAAATTTTCCTAGAGCATTATTAATTAATAGTGGTAATGCCAATGCCGGAACAGGTAAAGAGGGAATTGTAAATACTCTAGGGTCTTGTAAAGTTTTGGCTAATGAACTTGATATTAAAGCTGAGGAGGTTTTACCGTTTTCGACAGGTGTAATAGGTAAACAAATAGATTTATCAAATTTTGAATCAGGTATTCCTAAGGCAGTAAGTCAACTAGCAGTTGATTCAATTAGAGATGTTGCTAAAGGAATTTTGACAACTGACCTTGTTGAAAAATACTATTCTAAAAAAATTAAATTTTCTGGAAAAGAAGTTACCTTAACTGGAATTGCAAAGGGCTCTGGAATGATTCGCCCGGATATGGCAACAATGCTGAGTTTTATTTTTACAGATATAGGGGCTTCTCAAAAAGAATTACAAGAATGTCTAGCTATAGCAGTAGATCAATCCTTTAATCGGATTACAGTTGATGGCGATACTTCAACAAATGATGCATGTACTTTAAGTGCTACAAATCAATCTGGCGTTAAATTAGATGAATGTAAAGATGAATTTCAAAATGCACTTAATGAAATAACGAAAGTGCTTGCACAGATGATTGTTAAGGATGGTGAAGGCGCAACTAAATTTGTAGAAATAAAAGTTGGTGGTCTTGCCTCAACTAAAGATTGTTTAGAAGTTGCATATACGGTTGCTCATTCACCTCTTGTTAAGACTGCGTTGTTTGCAAGTGATGCGAATTGGGGTAGGATTTTAGCGGCAGTAGGGCGCTCAAAGGTTTCTGGGATCTCTATTGAAAATATTGATATTTATTTGAATGACATACAGATTATTGCCTCTGGAGAGCCAAGCCTTGATTACACTGAGAGTCGAGGTAGCGCGGAAATGCAAAAATCTGAAATAACAATTCGAATTGATTTAGGTGATGCCAACACCACTGAAAGTGTATGGACAGCTGACCTTTCATACGACTACGTTAAAATTAATGCAGAATATCGCACCTGATTTATAGATATTTTTCAACCTGAGTATTATCAATAACAAACTTCTTAAATCGCCTTGCAATTGGCGATAACTCTGCTTCTGCATGATGCACTATATGCCACTGCCTAACGATAGGAAATGGCTCAACATTGAGCTGCTTAATGATTTGATTTTTTAGCTGAAGGTTTACAGAATGCATAGAAACAAATCCAATTCCAAGACCAGCTTGGACTGCTTCTACAATAGCTTCATTTGAGTTAATCTGAATATCTGAATTAAAATTTAAACCTGTAAAACGCTCAATTGTAATACGCGTACCTGATCCAACTTCTCTTGTAAGTAAGGTTTCTTTGGCTAAGTCTTTAATTGTGACTATATTCTTAGTTAGAAGTTCATTTTCAGGATGAGCAATAGCGATCAATGGATTTTTCATAAATGCGTGAGAAATTAATGGGATATTTTTTGGAGGTTCGCCCATTATCACTATATCTGCATTATGATTTTTTAGGTTATCAAGTAGTGAATGCCTATTGGTAACATCCATATAAAAAGTCATTTTTGGAAATTCTTTTTTAAATTTTGATAAAAGATTGCTTACAAATGAGTTTGCTGTTGTAGCAACTGCAATTTGAAGGTGACCAGAGTCAGGATTTAAACTTTGATTGATTTCTAGTTTTGAGTTCTCAACAACATTGATAGCTTTAACTGCCGTCTCATAAATCTTGTTACCAATAAAAGTGGGAGTGATTTTTTTTCCATTAACATTAAATATTTTCGCGCCAATATTGTCTTGTAATTGTTGCACCTGCATATAGACTGCTGGTTGTGTAATATGTAGCTCTTTACTCGCACTTGTAAAGCCTCCCAATCTAATAACCGCTTCAAAACTATAAAGTTGTTTTATAGTGTAATTAATCATAATAATAACTAATGATTTTATAAATAAATATTATTTTACATTATTTATTGCTCAATCTATAATCAACCTTATTTAAATAAATAGGAGTTAAGAAAATGGATCAATCTAATAGATATGCTGACTTGTCGTTAGACGAAGACACTCTAATTGCTGAAGGTAAACATATATTGGTTGCTTATACTATGACACCAGCCGAAGGTTATGGTTACTTATCAACTGCTGCTCACTTTGCAGCAGAGTCATCTACTGGGACTAATGTTGAAGTTTCGACAACTGACGACTTTACTAAAGATTTAGATGCGATGGTTTACGAAATCGATGAAACTAATGGCATTATGAAAATTGCCTATCCAAATGATCTTTTTGATCGCAATATAATTGATGGTCGTGCGATGGTCGTATCATTCTTAACGCTTGCTATTGGAAACAACCAAGGTATGGGTGATGTTAAATGTGCACAGATGCAAGATTTTTGGGTTCCAAAATCAATGCTTGATATTTTTGATGGTCCTTCAAAAGATATTACAGATTTATGGAATCTATTAGGTCGTTCACGAACAGACGGTGGTTACATTGCAGGTACTATAATTAAGCCTAAGTTGGGTTTGCGCCCCGAGCCATTTGCAAAGGCAGCATACCAGTTCTGGCTAGGTGGTGACTTTATTAAGAATGATGAACCACAAGGAAATCAAGTATATGCAAGAATTAAAGATGTTACACCTTTGGTAGCCGACTCAATGAGACGTGCACAAGACGAAACAGGTGAAGCAAAATTATTCTCAGCCAATATAACTGCAGATGATCACCACGAAATGTGTGCCCGTGCAGATTATATTCTTGAAACATTTGCTGAGAATGCTCACCATGTTGCCTTCCTAGTTGATGGGTATGTTGGTGGACCAGGTATGGTTACTACAGCGCGACGTAATTATCCTAATCAATACCTACATTATCATAGAGCTGGTCATGGTGCAGTAACTTCTCCATCAGCCGTTAGAGGTTATACTGCATTTGTACTTGCAAAGCTATCACGCTTAATGGGAGCTTCTGGTATCCATGTAGGTACTATGGGTTACGGAAAAATGGAAGGCGGTGCGGATGATAGAAACATTGCATATATGATTGAACGTGACAGTTCAGATGGTCCTTTTTTCCATCAGGAGTGGTTTGGTATGAAACCTACTACACCAATAATTTCAGGCGGTATGAATGCACTGCGTCTTCCAGGTTTCTTTGAGAATTTGGGCCATGGTAATGTAATCAATACTTCTGGTGGTGGCTCTTATGGTCATATTGATTCTCCTGCAGCTGGAGCAACATCTCTTCGCCAAGCTTATGAGTGCTGGAAATCAGGCTCAGACCCAATTGAGTTTGCAAAAGAACACCATGAATTTGCAAGAGCATTTGAATCATTCCCAGGCGATGCAGACAACTTATATCCTGGGTGGAGAGATAAGTTAGGTGTTCATAAGTAAAATGTCTAGTAGAGGGTGTAATTTATTGACTGAATATGAAATAAATTGCACCTACTAAGGAAAATAGTATTACCTGATGTAATAAATAGATAATCAACGAATGTTGACCTATAAGTTGTAATAGGGGTAGCCTCATGAAAAATATTTTTTTATATATCGGATTATGACCTAGATAAATGCCAGTAAATATAAATGCGATCCAAGGGAAAAGTGGGTAGAAATCTACACTAGATAATGGCAAATAATCTGATAGCAAGACTCTTAGAAAAGAAAGGTCAGTTAAATTTAAATAACCAGATAGAAATATTAAGGCAGCAATAAATAGAGAAATTTTAGGCAGTTGTGTAAAAAAGATAGCAATCAATGTTCCTGTCCAGATTAAATGCAGGATGCCGAAATAGACCCAAGCATCTGGAAACATTATATAGGTGCTGATAGAAACTGAGAGTGCAGCAAGACCAAGCAAAAAAAGGCGTTTTATAAATTTGTTTAAGTTAAAGTTATTTCCGTAGGCAAGCACAAGACTAATTCCTACTGCATTTAGAAACAAGAAAACAATTAAGTAGCGCCAATAGCTGGTAAGCCAAAAGTTAGATAGAGGAATATTTGTATAGCCGAATTCGTTTAGATCATAAATTAAATGAAACAGTATCATCATTATGATTGCAATTCCTCTTATTAGGTCAAGTGCTTGGTCTCTGTTTAATTTTTTTATGCTTACCATTGTTATTTTTGCAAAATGAATGTGCCAACTAATGTGTGTTTTTAACATTAAAATGGCGAAAGTGTTTATATTTTTTACAAACGATTATTCGGAGAATAGTTATGGCTAATTTTGATATAAGTCAGTTTAAGGTAGTTGAGAGTCCTTATTATCAAGAGCAATTTAATGAAGTTGATCTCTATAAGGTTGCATACAGTTCACGCCTACCATTAATGATAAAGGGCCCAACTGGCTGTGGTAAATCTAGATTTATTGAGCATATGGCTTACAAACTTGATAAGCCACTTATTACAGTATCTTGTAATGAAGATATTACGGCTTCGGATTTAATAGGTCGTTTCTTACTTGACTCTGATGGAACAAGGTGGGTTGATGGTCCATTAACTATTGCTGCTCGTCATGGCGCAATCTGCTATCTTGATGAAATTGTAGAAGCTCGTCAAGACACTATGGTTGTAATACACTCATTAACTGACCATCGTCGTGAATTGATGATTGACAAAAAAGGCGAACTATTAAAAGCGCATCCAGATTTTCAGTTGGTTATTTCATATAACCCAGGTTACCAGTCAATAATGAAGGACCTTAAGCAGTCTACTAAACAACGATTTGTAGCCTTAGATTTTGATTTTGCAAGCCCTGAGATAGAAGCAATTATTGTAAGTAATGAGTCAGGAGTTGATCCTGAAATAGCTAAAAAGTTAGTTCAATTTGCAAATGCCACACGTAAACTTGTCGGGCATGGTCTTGATGAGGGTGCCTCGACAAGACTTCTGAATTATGCTGGTGTTTTGATAAGCAAAGGTGTTGATATAAAAGACGCATGTCAAATAGCTTTGATTAAGCCTATTACTGACGATACTGAAGTCAGGGAAGCCATGAATACCTCTATGGAAGCTATTTTTGGATAAATTCATTACACTGTGATGACCAACCATACTGATGATCGTAATCTAAAATGTGCATTTGAGTCCGTTCATCTGGAGTTTTCTAAACACATAAGCACTGCCCGTTCAAAACTTACTCAAGAGTCTTTGGATGAGTATTATGATGGAGTTGAATTTTTTGCTACGATTGGACAAGGAGACACCATTTCGATTGCCTTTACTAATGTTATGCCCTGGGTAGGGGCTCATTTTGGAAAGCATTCAATTAAAAAAATCACCGAGTTTTCTTATGAAACCATTGCCAGAAGCCCAAACAAGGAGTTTTTGGTTGATTTTCTATTTAGTTTGATAGAGGTCATTAATTACACAAAGGAAGATGAACTTGAAAAGTTTTTGAGCCTGATTAGCTACCAATTGCAAGAAACCACATACTCTGTTCACGGAATTCATGTAACTCATAGCTCACCATCCTTTAGAGCATTTTTATCTAAGATCGGTGTAATACTTTCGCAACTTGACTATGAAGGTATATATGAATGGATTAATTACGGTTTAAGATATTTTAAAACCCACCCAGAACAGCAAGAGGCTTTTTTCTCATTATCAACATCAGATTCTCGTGCAATTTTCCAACGACAGAGAAAAGGAGTTTTGTTTGTTGATATTGAGAGGCGTGTTAATTTATTACAGCTCGCACTGTGGGGTACTGATTTTATGTATGCACGTTATTCACCAGACTTTGAACAGCTTGAACATTTTCATCCTTACTTGGAGGATGGAGTTATTAGATTGCCTGATATATATACTGAACTAAATGGAATTAATGGCGCGGAGCGCTATCTTGCATTAGTAGCTCATTTGTTGGCTCATAATCAATTCACTACTGCAATTGTTGCTGATAATCTGAGTCCCCATCAAAGATTGTTTGTCGAGACTTTTGAGGATGCGCGAGTGGAATATTTATGTTCTCAACAGTATCCCGGTCTTAAGTCGATATGGAAAGAATTGATTCCAAAGATTGGAGAAAGTGCCTGCAATGAAGAAACTCAGTCTTGTATTCGGCACCGAGCCTCAATGCTTAGTCGTGCCCTAATTGATGAAAATCATAACTATAAAAATGTTGAAATATTGAAATTTGTAAAAAAATTTAAGGAGTTGATGAATAAAGGAGATTCAACCACCGAGGATAGTTTAACTTTGGGTTTAGATTTTTTGGCTAGTACACGTCATGCTTCAGATTCACTCGCAAATATATTCTTCACAGATACTGAGATTAGTTATCGGGATGATAATCGAGTTATGTGGATATATATTGAGGATGGTGATGAGGGTGATGATATATTTAAAATGAAATTAGAAGACAAACAAAACCAAGAAATTGAAGTAGTTCTTCCACCACAATATTATGACGAATGGGATTATAAATATGCATCCTATAAACCAGATTGGGTAGCAGTTTATGAGCGGTTACATTCCCATTCTGATGCTACTTTTATTGATGAATTACTTGATAAGAATCGTAATCTCGTAAAGCAATTAAAGCGTGTTTTAGATCTCCTAAAGCCGCAAAATAAAAAACGCCTCCGGTTCCAAGAAGAAGGCTCTGAGCTCGACTTAGATATTGCACTTCGTAGTGTCATTGAACTTAAGAATGGGTCACACCCTGACACTAGAATTAATACCGATTTTGAGCATGACTCTCGAAGTGTATCGGTACTTCTTTTGTTAGATTTGTCGGAGTCACTTAATGACATTGTAGAGGCTACTAACCAGTCAATCCTTGAGCTTTCTCAAGAAGCTGTATCTCTGCTAGCATGGTCTGTGGAGCAATTAGGCGACAATTTTGCGATTGCCGGGTTTAACTCGAATACTCGTGAAAAAGTAATGTATTACCATATTAAAGGTTATTCAGAGCATTGGGATGATACTGTTAAGGCAAGACTGGCTAACCTAAAGGCAGAATATTCAACAAGAATGGGTGCCGCTATTCGTCATGGTACACATTATCTCAATCTACAAAAAAGCGATAAAAAACTAATGTTAATTTTGACGGATGGTGAACCATCTGACATTGATGTAAATGATTCTGAAATGTTGATAAAGGATACTCATAAGGCAGTTCAAGAATGTCAGCAAAAGGGAATGTACCCATACTGTATTAGCTTGGATAATAAGGCCGATGAATATATTTCAGATGTTTTTGGGTCTCATTATTCAGTCATTGACAGAATTGAATCATTACCGAAGGAATTACCACAATTGTTTTTATCTTTGACAAAATAATGAATTTACTCAAATACTTGAGAGACAAAAGTCTTGTCAAGTGTAATTAAGGAATCATCAAGAAGTTCGAGACACTTTGGTACAGCCAAAAAAACCGCTCCAAGGCATACTGATATTGCTACCGGCTTTCCAGGAAGATTAATAATTAAACTATTACCCCGAGTTCCAGCTATTTGACGTGAAAGAATCGCTGTGGGGACTGATCGAAGTGAAACCGTTCTCATTTGTTCAGCAAATCCATCAAATACCCTTTCACAAACAGACTCGGTAGCTTCAGGCGTAACATCTCTTGTAGTCGGACCAGTGCCACCAGTAGTGAGGATTAAATTACAACCAAGGTTGTCGCTCATTTCTATAAGAGTTTGTTCAATCAAAGGCTGCTCATCTTCAATTACTTTTGAAACCACTTCGTATGGACTTATGACGGCTTTTGAAATCCACTCCTGCATTGCGGGACCACTAATATCTTCATATATGCCACGGGCAGCTCTATCTGAAATAGTCAGGAAGCCAATTATAATTTTAGTATCAGTCATATGAATATTAGCCTCCAGTAACTGGAGGAAAAAAAGCGACCTCATCTTCTTCAGTAACTATTGTATCTGCAGTAACCATTTCATGATTAACAGCACACAAGATATTATTTGGAAAGTGTTGTTCCCCATGCTTCTCAATTAGTTTTTGTTTGATTAATGATATTGTCACTGGCGAATCAAAATCCATCTCGTCATGGTTTGTTTTTAAGTTCTCTTTTAGGGAGGCGAAGTAGAGAATTTTCATCCACCAATCTCCACCATCTGTCTACTACTAATATTGTCAATTACAGAATCAAAGAAGTGTTTTTCTGGTTTTTTTGTTATAGCATTAAGAATCAATTGCTTAATTTCTGTATCACTCATTCCGGACCTAAGCGCATCACGAAGTGATACTGAGTCTTTTTGACCAAGGCATAAGATTAATTCACCCTTTGCTGTTAACCTGACACGGTTGCAGCTACTACAGAAATTATTAGAAACAGCTGATATCGTTGCAACACTAGTATTGGTTCCAATAATATGAAGTGCTTTTGCTGGTCCATCAGTTTGATGTACTTTTTTAGATTCAAGTTTATTTTCAAATCTTGTATAGACTCTCTCAAGAATATCTTTTTCGCTGTAATGCCTATCGACAGCCTCTATTCCTGCAAGACCTATAGGCATAGTCTCTATAAAACGAATATCCAGGCCTCGATCAATCGCAAAGTCAATCATTGACTCAATTTCATCATCATTAATGCCCTTCATGACTACCATATTTAACTTAATAGGTTTCATTCCAGCTGAAATTGCAGCGTCTACGCCTCTAATAACAGTTGCTAAGTCTCCATCCCTAGTAATCTCTTTAAAGCGCTCTGGAATAAGCGAGTCAATTGAAATATTTACCCTATTAATGCCGTTAACTTTTAACTCAGTTGCTAATGGACTCAAGAGGTGTGCATTAGTTGAGAGTGGAATATCAGTCAGACCTGGAATCTCTCCCAGCATTTTAGTGAGTTCAAGAATATCTTTTCGAAGTAGGGGTTCACCGCCAGTAAGACGAACCTTTGTAACTCCTAATTCTGAAAAAAGACGAACAATTTTGGCAATCTCTTCAAAAGAGAGAACCTGCGATCTTTTGGTATGAGTTTGTTGATCCTCATCTCTACAGTAGTGACATCTGTAATTACAATGGTCTGTCACTGAAACTCTTAAATAAGTAATTTCTCGATTATATGGATCAATTATCTTATTCATCATGGTAGTACCCAGTGCCCCGACTTCCCACCTTTCTTTTCTATTAGCTGAACATTATCAATGCGCATAAAACGATCGACCGCCTTGCACATATCATAAACCGTAAGAGCTGCAATGCTTGCAGCTGTTAATGCCTCCATTTCAACTCCAGTTTTGCCGTTTAGTTTG
>JAQWLF010000159.1:0-13051 GCA_029247465.1 Candidatus Thioglobus sp. | reverse complement strand
TCTTTTTATCTTAACTCTCGTCTCTAAGCCTGATGATTGTATTAATTAGTTCAGCATTCACTTGTCGTGGTCCATTATCTTCTCTATTTTTATGACGTCTAGCGCCAGGTAAACGAACACCATCAATCTCATTATATTTTTTAATAAATTGTTCTATTTGAACTGAGGTATTTTTTCCAGAGCAAATTTCTGGTGACAAAGCTAAAATAAACTGGCCTCCTTGAACTGGACCGCCATCTCCGTTATCACGCTCTTTTGTCTCGTAAGAAAAGGTTTCGCCTACAAGAGGGCCAGACAAGAGTTCAATCATAAGTGCGATTACAGAGCCTTTATGACCTCCAAATGGCAGTAATATGCCTTTATCAATTTCTGCTGCATCAGTAGTTAGTTCACCTGACGAAGAAAGTCCAGTTCCAAGTGGAACAGAGTGTCCATCTCGCGCTGCAATCTGAATTTCACCTTTTGCCATGGAGGCTGTAGCCATATCAAAAACAATTGGATTTTTGCCAGGCCTTGGCCATGAAAATGCAATTGGGTTTGTTCCATATAATGCTTTAGTTCCACCTGAAGGAGCTACAGCAGGGGTGTATGAGACTGATGTCAAGCCAACTAAGCCTTGATCACTAATTGCCTCAACTTCTGGCCATAGAGCTGCAAAGTGATGACAACGATGAATAGCAAGTCCTGCAATTCCAAAAGTATTTGCTGCATCAATTAACTTTTCAAGACCATACTTATGTGCAAGAGGTGCAAATCCATTTTGAGCATCACACCTGAATATTGTTGGCGTAACTTCTTCAATTTCTGGCTTTGCAGAACCATCTACTTTGTTACTTTGGAGTGCTTTAATGTATCCCGGTATTCGAAACAAACCATGGGAGACTGAGCCATCTCGCTCAGCATTAGTTACTGTAGTTGCCACTGCATCAGCATTTTCTTCATTTGCACCATTATTAATGAGTGCCATTTTGGCTAGATTGAAAATCTCATCTAGACTTAGTTCGGTTGTAGTTGAGGTCATCAGATTAATCCTTTGTTTTAAATCCATTCAGAAAGGTAAATTGCCTAGTATAAGGAATTCAACAGTCAAGTTACAAAAAAATGATAACATGCCCTAAAAAATAAAGTTTAATTCATATGAAAAGTAACAGATCAATTGAAATCGTCTCTTGTCATGCTGAAGGGGAGGTTGGTAATGTCATTATTAGAGGTGTAGAAGTACCTCCTGGCAAAACTCTTTGGGAGCAGGCAAGATGGATTCATGAAGATAATACTCTTCGTCAGTTTGTTTTAAATGAGCCTAGAGGAGGTGTTTTCAAGCATGTCAATCTTTTGGTTCCTGCTAAGCATTCAGAAGCAGCTCAAGGTTTTATAGTGATGGAGCCGGAGCACACTCCTCCGATGTCAGGCTCAAATTCGATCTGCGTTTCAACCGTACTTTTGAATACTGGAATAATTCCAATGAATGAACCAATCACTGAATTTATTCTTGAAGCTCCTGGTGGCTTGGTACCAATCAAAGCTTACTGCGAAAATGGTAAAGCAAAGAGTATCGAAATTCATAATGTTGCATCATTCGCAGACAAATTGGATGTAAACATAGAGGTTGAGGGTATTGGGACATTGAAGGTTGATACTGCCTATGGTGGTGATAGTTTTGTTATAGTCAATGCAAAGGAGCTTGGCTTTGAGATAAGGCCTGATGAAGCAAGAGATATATCAAAGATCGGTTCAAAAATTACTGCTGCCGCAAATCAACAATTAGGCTTCAATCATCCAACAAATAATGATTGGAGTCATATATCATTTTGTGAATTTGCTCTTCCAATATTTGAAGAGGATGAAATTAAAGTAAGTAAGAATACTGTTGTTATTGATCCTGGAAAACTTGATCGTTCTCCTTGTGGCACTGGTTGTTCTGCACGAATGGCTGTCCTTCATGCAAAAGGAGAGTTGAAAAAGGGAGATCGAATGATTGGGCGTTCAATTCTAAATTCTAGATTTGACTGTGAAATAGTTAAAGAGACACGAATTGGTAATCACAAAGCAATAATCCCTTCAATCAAGGGAAGGGCATGGATTACTGGAACCTATCAACTGGAACTTGATGTAGATGATCCTTTTCCTGACGGGTATCGATTGAGTGATACATGGCCAATAAAACAGTAAATATTAGGATCTATTTATTTAGATTTGTCTGAGAAATAGTGTAAAAAATAAATTTTTGTATTAAAAAATAATGAAGGAGTATCAATGACAAAGATTCATTGGCTAGGAACTGGACTCTCTGCAATTCCAGGTTTAAAAATGCTGATCGAGAATGGACATACAGTTGTTGTATATAACCGAACAGTTGACAAGGCAATTGAGGCTTTGTCTGGAGTAAATGGAGATTATCAAGTGGTTTCATTTTCACTCGAGGCGGTTGAGCAATATACTAATGCTGGCGATGTGGTTGTTTCAATGCTTCCAGGTAATTTTCATGTTCCAGTTGCAGAGCTCTGTATATCTCTGAATGCTCATTTTGTATCAAGCTCCTATATTTCAGATGAAATGAAAATATTGAATGATGCTGCAAAAGAGAAAAACTTATGTCTTGTTAATGAGGTCGGGCTAGACCCTGGAATTGATCACAGCATGTCACATGCCTTGGTTGAGGATTACAAAAACTCAAGTATCTTTTCAGCTCAGAATGACCATTCTTTTTTGAGTTATTGTGGTGGCTTGAGTGATATTCCAAATGACTTTTGCTACAAGTTTAGCTGGTCTCCGCTCGGCGTTTTAAAAGCTTTGATGTCACCCTCTGTGAGTATCCGTAATGGTAAAGTTTATACTGTAACAAAGCCATGGGAGTCTGTAGAACTTTATCCTCTCCCAATGCCATGGGGTGAAGATGAGTTTGAAGTTTATCCCAACCGAGATTCTCTTCCATTTATAGGGCAATACCAAATGGATGATGGGTTAAAGATTAATCAATTTGTAAGAGGAACTCTCAGATATAAAGGTTGGAAAAATTCATGGAGAGAAATTTTTTCTGAAGTAGATTCGCTTGAACCCTCTTTAGCAGAAGATCGTTTGAAGGAAATTAGTGATGATTTATGGAACAAATATTCATATAAAGATGGTGAAGTTGATCGAGTCATCTTAACCGTTGAACTAAAGGTTGAAAGGGAGTCACAGGTTGTGTGGCACAAACAATTCTTAATGGACACCCTTGGAAATGCTAAAGGTAGTGCAATGGCTCAATTAGTATCCTGCTCTGTTGCTCTCGCGGTTGAAGCGGTTATTAATGAAGAGATTCCAACTGGTGTGTCAGCAGCTCCCCATCAGAACAAACTAGTTAATCGTTGGTTAAAGCAGGCTGAAGAAATTAGTGACCACTTTATCTTAATCGATCATTTGAATTAATCATTTTGTGAACCAAGATAATCTTAACTTTGATCATGAAACCAGGGGCTGGGTAGACCTAATACCCCACAGGAAACCTCAGTCAATTTTAAACTCTAATCTAGATACGAAGTGGCTTGTTATTGGTGCTGGGTTTACAGGCCTTTCATGCGCAAGAAGGCTCGCAGAGCTTAACCCTAATGAAAAGATTATCTTACTTGAGGCTAGAGAAGTCGGGCAGAGTGCATCTGGAAGAAATTCAGGATATGCTGTGGCACATAGCCACTTTTCTGGAAGGTATCAAAAGAATAAGCTCGATCAATATAAAAGGATCGATCGCATTAATCAGGTAGGTCTTGACTCCCTCAAATCTATAATAAACAAAAGCCAAATTAGTTGCGACTTTAAGGAGTCAGGTATTTATCATATGGCTGCTGATAAAAACTCATCTGAAGAGTGTGATTATTTTGTTGACTATCTTCAAAAGAGACAGATTGGGCATATACCACTTTCACAAGATCAAATTAATTTAGAACTCGGGACGAAATGGTATCGAAAAGGAGTGAAGGTTAAAGATGGTGCTCTAGTTCAACCTGCTAAATTAGTTTTCGGTCTTGCTGATACCCTTCCAAGTAATGTTAATCTCTATGAGAACTCTCCAGTATTAGGAATGGAAATAGGAAAAATCAATACAGTGAGACTTCCAAATTCAACGATAAAAGCTGAAAACGTTATCATGGCCTGTAACTATGAGTCTATAGCTAATGGCAAACAAAAACAAAGAGTGGTTGGCGTTACGCTCTCAGGGAGTATTACGAGAGTGTTAACCCAGGATGAAATTGAAATGCTTGGCAGTGAATCTTCATGGGGTATTCTATCTCTTCATAGCGGCGGAGCAACGGTAAGACTTACAGAAGATAAAAGAATTTCAATAAGGAATACTGCAGAATACAATAATCAATGCTTACTTAGTGATGGACAACTCAAAGAAAGACAAAAGGTTCATCGACAAGCATTCGATAATAGATTTCCAGGGCTAAGTCATGTACCGTTTGAGCACCTATATTCTGGCGTTGAAGGTGTATCAGCCAACAAAACAAATGTCTTTAAGAAGTTGTCATCTAATCTATATTTTGCTGGCTGCTATAACGGCTCAGGTATTACTAAAGGAACTGCTTTTGGTATGGGAATTGCTGAATATGTATGTCAACATGAATCTGCTTTAGTAAGTGATTGCCTCGCGACCACAAAAGCTAACTGGCTTCCACCAAGACCCTTATTAGATATTGGGGCTTGGTTTGTTACAAAGCAACGATTTAAAGGGGTAGGTAAAGATAGATAATTACGCTTAAAGTAAATGTCTGGCAGTAGCTCCTAGCTCAAAAGCTTTACTTTTAATACTTCTAAAGAGTTCTTGATTATGATTGACAGGACTCACTGGCAAGTAATCCTCATCATTATTTAATAAGCATTCTGCAACTGCTTTTCCAAAATAAGTTCCAGGCCCAATTCCTCTTCCAGAATAACCATATATGGAATAGGCATTATCACCCAGTTTCACAATTTTAGGTATGTGGCTGTTAGTCATTGCAATTCGTCCATGCCAGCTATATTTGATAGGAATATTTTTTAGTATTGGGAAGAGTGACCCCATTTTTCTTTTAGCCCATTTTGTATGAATTTTTGAAGCAATATGGTCAAGATTTCCAACACCTCCAATGATGAATCGATTGCTTTCGTCAAGTCGAAAAGAAGACATTACGCTAGCTGTATCCCAGCAACCTTCACCATTTGGCAAAATCATCTTTGAGATTTCTTCAGGTAGTGGTTCTGTTGCAACTTGAAAGTATTGAACACTAGTGTACTCAGAAGATTTGATGCCGGTGATTGGTTGTTGGTATGAGTTGGTTGCTATTAGTAACATCTTTGCTTTAATTGAGCCTTGTGAAGTTTCAACCATCCAATGGTTATTGCTAGATTGAACTTTTGTGGCTAATGTTGACTCATAGATACTCGCCCCTTGAGAGTGTGCTGCTCTTGCTAGGCCTTGACAATAATCAAGTGGGTTAATAGTGCCAGCTTTTTTATTCAAGAGTGAGCTAAAAAAACTTGAAGACCCAGTCCTTTGCTGCGTTTCATTTCTATCTAATAGCTCTAATTCAGCACCTCTCTCAGATAGCTGTTTAAAGCGTAATTCAATATCTACTAAACCTTTTTGAGAGTGAGCACAATGAAGGGTTCCCGAGCGATTTGCGCTGCAGTTAATCTCGTTTTCATTAATAAGACCAAATACTAGATCAGGCGCATTCGCTAGAGCATTGTTGAGCTTAACTCCTGCTTCTAATCCTAAAATCTTTTCAACCTTTTTGGGGTGAAGCCATAGTCCTGCATTAACTAAGCCAACATTTCTTCCAGAGCCTCCATAACCAATTTTCTGATCAATGAGTGCAACAGATAGACCTTTTTTAGCAGTAGCTAGAGCTGCCGAGCAGCCTGTATATCCTCCCCCAATAATTGCTAGGTCAGAAACAACTGAGTCTTTTAGTGGTTCAAAACTTATATTTTCTTTTGAACTTTCCTGCCAAAGGTTCTTTTGTTTCATTGATTCAAGAAAATGGTAATACTGTAATTTAGTATAGTAATTAAAAAAGACGCCCTAAGGCGTCTTTTATTTGAATTACTTATTATTTACTTAAGAAGCGTTGCACCAGTTTCCATACGTATTATCTTTCCATCTTGAAGTTGATGAAAGGCAAGCACTGCTTCACGAGTTCCATCAGGGAAACCCATTATCGCATGAGTGACCAAAACATCATCGTTTTCATAAAGGCAGCGTGATTCATCTGTTACAAAATCATCATTATTCAAAAGAAAAGTAAACATTTCCATGGCTTTTTCTCTATTCATTGTCATGCCATCCATGTGACTAATAAATTCATAGTCATCATGTAAAGTTGCAGCATATGCGTCAATATCTTTATTTTTAGTCGCTTCTTCGTGTGTTTTAAAAATTGACATAGTTTCTCCTAAATTGTATTGTTAATTATGATGTGCAGAAATAAATAATGATAACGATTAGCGGTATCAAAGGCCTGATTGCATTTTTTACATCATGGTCAGCGCCATCAAAAGTAGGCCATACTTTCATAACTAGACCTATGTTATAAATGAATGCAAAAGCGGTAAAAAGCCCCATTGCACCTAAGAGTTCTCTTGTAGCTGAAAACCCTCCAATTCCAAATAAAGTGGCAATCAGCATTAAAACTACACCACTCATCAGAAATCCTGCAGGCTTTAAAGCAGCAGCAGCCTCTGGAGAATCCATACGCAATGTTGCAGCAAATTTTTGTGAATTAAAAGTCATCTGAAAAGCAAAGAAACCACCAAACAGTATTAAAAAAACATGACAAAGAACTGGAATACTCATACTAACTCCTATGATTAATTAAATACTTGATTACTATCAAGTACCTTAAGTATACTAAATTTTTTTTGTCATAGAGTTGTAATAAGAGAAGAGAAATTATGGATATATCTAAAATACAAAATAAGCTTCAAAAATTTGCTATTGAGAGAGATTGGGAGCAGTTTCATACTCCTAAAAATTTAGCAATGGCGCTAAGTGTTGAGTCTTCAGAACTCGTTGAAATATTCCAGTGGCTAAACGTTGAAGAGTCAAATTCACCTGATCAAAGGCAGACAGAGGAGATTAATAGTGAAGTGGCTGATATTGCTATGTATCTTCTTCGTTTTTGCAGTGTTCTTGGAATTGATCTAGAGAAGGCAATAGAAAGTAAATTAGAGAGAAATGCGGAAAAATACCCAGTTAATTTATCCAAAGGTAACGCGCAGAAATATAACCAGAGGGGTGACTAACTATATCTCAACTTTATAGCACTCGTATGGCTTTCCTGTCAAAGGTTTTAGGTTAATGTAGTCATCAGATAGGACTACAATCTTCTCTGATTTTTTGTCATTCAGAGTGAACTGTTCTTCCATATTGAAGTACTCATCAAGCCAAGAGTTGTTCCTGTTAGTTACTTTTATATAATCAATCATGCTAACTAGATTTTGGTCTTCAATTTCCCAGAGACCAGTACCTAATGCACTATATCTAACTTTGATTTTTTTTTCTTCAATTGGAAAATCAACAATGAGTTCACCAAAACTGTTCCAAGTGCCATCTTTTTTATATCTAATCATTTCAAATGCAGAGTAACCAGGCCAAATATCTTTACAGATCCAATTGCCAAGTATTTCATTTTCGTAAAAACGAGTAGACATAGCACCAGATGCAGAAGTATTAATAAGCAGTAATGAAAGAACGATTGATAAATATTTCATAGGTCTAGTTTAGGTGAATTATGATAATGCTTTATGAATTATTGATGAATTTTAAGAGAATTAATTTCTTCTATTTTTTAGTTCCTCTGCCATCTCAATTATCTTAGTACTTGTGTTTGCCTTAAAAATGAACGGAAAAAAAGAATGAATGAAAGCAATAATAAATAATAACAAGAGTTTAAAGCTATATTTCAAAGCAACCCAAAGATGCTGAAAGTAAGTCTCTCCAACCTCTTTAGGGTGTTTAGTAAAAATGTTAGCCATAGTAATGAAGATAATAATAATTAATTTTATATTTAGTATAAAGACTTAACAATAACAAGGTTAATAAATTAAAAAAATTTGTACTAAAATAGAGCTTTTTATAAAAATATGAATGACAAGAGTAATTAAAAGTAATGTCTAAAATTCTAACGAGACAGCAAATTGAACAGTATCATGACGAGGGCTTTATTTCGCCTGTACGAGTTATCTCTGAGGCAGAAGCTTTTTCAATAAAGGCTGAGCTTGAAGAAGTTGAAGCTAATTTTCCAGATGAAATTAATGCCGAGAGCCGCAATAATCTTCACTTGTCATTTACGTTTCTTGATGCACTAGCGCATCACCCAACAATTGTTGATGCAATGGAGGACCTTATAGGCCCTGATATTGCGCTTTGGGCATCTGTTATGTTTATCAAAGAACCTGCAACTAAGAACTATGTTAGCTGGCATCAGGATGCAACCTATATGGGACTTAATAGTACCGACTTTCCAACGCCATGGATTGCACTTAGTCCTAGCAATAAGGAAACTGGCTGTATGACAATGATCTCAGGAAGTCATAAATCCTCAATACAAAATCATGAAGATACTTTCGCTGAGAATAATATATTAACTCGAGGTCAGGTTATTAAAGATATTGATGAGTCAAAAGGTGTTGATTTAATATTAGAGCCTGGGGAAATGTCTATCCATCATGGAGCAATAATTCACGGCTCTAAGCCTAACAAAAGTAATCAAAGAAGGATTGGGTTTTCTTTGCAGTCTTATATCCCGCCATCAATACAACAGGTTGTTGGTAGAAACATATGGACTCATATTAGAGGTCAAAAAAGGCAAGACGAAGACGGTATTACGCTTGAGCGACCAAAACACAATATGGATCCTATAACCGTCGTTCAGCGAAGAGTCGCTAATGAAAACTTGTCAGAGATTCTTTATAAGGGTGCTAAGATTAAGCGCAATTACTAAATATACTTTGAGAGCCAGCTAAGTATTTTATTAACCCCATCTTTGGTTTGAGAGGCACTCAAGATGTCACCAAGAACGCCATGCCTCGAAGGGTCATCTTCATTTGTAAGAATTGGGTTATGAACACTAACATTGTTACCCATTTTGGAAATAATTTTTCGTGTCGCTTTAGCAGAAACAACTTGATCATCATCTGAAAACCAAAAAAGCACCGGCACTTTAATTTTGTTATGATTGACTTTATAGGCTGCAACGACTGAATCCTTGATTTCAAATAATGCTTTTATTGGATACCTTGTCGTCCAACACCTTTCATGTTCTGCATTTTTTGAAATAAAGAAGTGTTCATTTCCAAACACAAGTGGCATAAAGAATTTTGCACCAGGTACTCTAAGAAGTTGTCCTTTTAAAGACTTAGGCCCAAAGTTTGGAGAGACATAAATAACTGCTTTAATGTCAATTGACTGTTCAAGGATAGTATGAATCAATGAGCAGCCAGTTGAACAGCCAATCAAGACAAGGTGGTTTCCAATTGTTTTACCAATCTCTATAGCCTCCTGAATATCTATCATCCAGTCGTCAAAAGTAGCTTTACCAAGAGCTTTGCCATCTTGACCATGACCTTTGAGTCTTGTAAAGAAAACGTTAGCTTGTAGCTCTTTACCCAACATTTCGATTACCGGACTCAGTTCAAAACGGGTTGCTGAAAAGCCATGAATAAATACCAAGCTTGTTTTTGTTTTTTGGTTATTTTTGCTTGACCAGATAATCTTTTTTTCAGTATCTGGACGTATATTTGGGACCTCATTTTCCTTACTTTCAATGAACTTATCTAAAGAGTTAATATCGATCATTTTTTGTCTTGCTTTGTTTTTTTATGCATTAATTATAGCTCGCTATTTGAGAAAAATATCTATTTTAATTATGTATACAAAAAGATTACTAATATAATTACTTTATGTATACAAAAAGTGTATACTACCTTATCAGTAAGCAATTTGATAAATCTTTAGATGGGTAAATACGTAACAAAAAATCAAAAGGAAGATGAGAAAAGAGTCGTTAGCGTTAGGATTCGTAGACCAATTTTTGAAGCGTTTAAAGGAGCATCAATTGCTGCTCAAGAGTACGGCTACAGTATGTCACTTTCTGGTGTTTTTGAGACCGCCATGGAAGATGCAATTTTAGAGTTTAAAGAGATTAGTGGTCTTGATTACCATGACATCGAGAAGACTAATCTCGATAAGAAATGGAAAAGTCAATACAAGCCTGCCTTAAAGAGTTCAACAAGTAAGCCTCGAAAAAGAGACAAGTAAATTTAATTCGATTAGGAGTGAAAGCCAATGTCAGAAAGTAGTGTGATTAAACAGATTAAAGAGTTAAGAAAAGATTTAGACAAGGAAACTCGTTTGTTGAATAAACAAATGGAGCTACCTTTAAATAGCGATCTAGTAAAAGATGTTCACTCAGATAATAACTCAGCTCAGTTGAGTAAGGGTATCGCTTTTTCTAAGTGGCTAAGAAAGATGACTTCACAGTTTGAATCAGTTGATCCATTCTATAAGTAAGTTTTAACTCTAAGGCAAGTTAAGTAGTTTTTATTGGCCAGCGCCATTTAATCAAGGTGCTGGCAACACCAGTCATTACCAATAACCCGCCGATTCCCATTGCTAGTGTAAATTGCTCATTTAGAAGCACTATGCCAGCTATGATTGAGGTGACAGGTAAGAGCATCAGAAAAGGTGATATCTTGCTAACATCGCAGATCCGCAACAAGTGATACCAAACACTATAACCAATAACTGTCATGATAAAGGACAAGTAAAAAACTATCGACCAGTCTATAAGGTTGGCGGTCTTGATGGACTCCCATTGACCCTCTTCAATAAGTAGCGAGATGAGTAGCATTTGTGGAGTAGCAATAATAGCAACCCAGGCCAGTATAGTGATACCCGAGAGTGATTTAAGACGACTGATCATGATTTGTGCTATCGCCCAGAAAACTGCACCTGTTATTACTAAGGCGACACTATCCAAACTATCACTCAGTCTCGGTTCACCAACGATAACAATAACACCGGTAAAAGCTAGTCCCATTCCTAGGGCTCGAGGCCAGCCGAGTCTCTCTTTGAGAATGAAAGTGCTAAGGAGCGCTAAAATAGGGCCTTCTAGTTGCACCAAAATGGAAGCTGTCGATACATCGATACCTTTCAATCCATAGTAGGTAAATCCATACTGTATTGTCGAACCTATCAAGGCGATGATAAAGAGCTCTCGCATATACCCCCATGGCGGTTTGGTAAACCATACCAGTATCAGACCTGCGATACCAAAACGGAGCGACATAAGTAGTAAAGGTGTGAACTGGTCCATGCCAATCTTTGTTAAGGCATAGCCAAATCCCCAAGTGATAGGAACAATGAGAGCTAAGAAAATTTGCTTAGTGTTCATTGATAACGTACAAAATAAAATGAGGTCAATTATGACCTCATTTTAACTACAAAATATTTTTTTTAAATAGTGTTTTTTATTAGCGTGATTTCCAGTAGAAAAGAAGAATAAATACTATGGTTAATCCAACACCAAAATATTGCATACCACCAGATGGAATCGCCTCGGTAGAAATATGAAATAGCTGAACTAATAAGTAGAACACTTGTAGCAGAATCAAAGGCATAGTGGCTTTTTTGAGTTGCTCTGCAGAAGTCCAGTTTGGAAGCATCAAAAATATTACTGAAACAAACAGCATCGTAGTGCCTAAATATTGGCCCATCGTAACCATATCAGGCGTACTTTCAAACTGAAATTGAGCTGCCATCATCTCTGGTGTAAGCCACATTGAACCAGCCCAGATAAGTCCGATTAAGCCATTGAGTCTATAAACTAAAGATAAAGTCATAATATCTCCTCTATATTATTAAAAAAGTTATCTATCAAAAGCGCGAGTATGGTTATGAGATTTATCCATACTCTTAGTGATTAATCTTAACACAAACATGATATTAGATGGAACTTCATTAGGGTTTAGAGGGAGATAGTGACACACAAAACTTCATCATTTTGTTTGCAATTATCCGATCAGATTTAAGCCATTACTGACTTCTGGAGTGAATTGATCGACATCTTGGAATGGAAATATTTGCTTTTTTCTATGTATATTTTTAATACTGCTTAAATCTTGGTTTACTGCACCACTTGATAGAACCATAAACGAAGGAACCGATAGTTCTTGAAGTTCTGGTGAAAGATATCCTGACTTGATCACAAGTAGTTGAAAGTCCTTAAAGTTTATTTTTAGTGAATCAAAGTCAGCTAGATTATGAAAAGGTCTCCTTAATTCAGAGATCACAATCGTTGTATTTTTTACTTTAACGACAGCACAATGGTTTTCAAAGTAGACATCCTCAGCAGTAAGTTTTAGTGATGGTCCGCCCCCTCCAAAACTACCACCAATATTAAATTGATTGCCTTTTTTGAGCTCATCATAGCTAGATTTTGATGCAATACCAACAAATAAAGCATCTTTGATATTTGAATCTAAGACTGCTTTTAGAACATCAACCCTATCACCAACACCTCCTGCAGTGGGGTTGTCTCCACTATCTGCAATTATTGAAAAGCCTTCTCCAAGCCAATTGATAGCATCATAAATATTTCCAGATTTCATATCAGATTTAAGCTCTTTACGACTGTCCCAATAAAATTTAGCAATGTTTCTGCAAACAACACTTCCTGATTCCTGGTTCGTGCATGTAACCACAGATGATGCGGTTGCCCTTTTTGAATCAGCCCAAACATAGCCAATCATAAGGTTAGAGTCAAGAATATTTGGTTCTTGATTATAAAGCTCAAGACTTTCATAGATGGATTTACAAGGCTCTACAAAAGTTGACGACACCTCTCCTGAAACCAATACTGGAATTGGAGACCATACAACATAGGGTTTATAATTACCATTGATTGCTTTTACGAGCATCTGTGATGATCGCCAATAGGTTCCCTTGATATCAATGTGAGGAGCAGTTCTAAAGGCTGCAAAGGCATTAATATTGCTAACAATCTTATCGGTGACTTGTCCGTGAAGGTCA
>JAQWLF010000161.1:0-20465 GCA_029247465.1 Candidatus Thioglobus sp. | reverse complement strand
TTGCTGAGCTTTCGAGCTCAAATGCAAGATATATTTCTTTGATCTTACGAATAATTTTTTGTTCACGGGTTAACAAGTAACCTCTTACCACCTGCATGGTTATGGTGCCGCCGCCACTAACAATTTCACCCGATTGCACTAACTGATAAAAAGCTCTAATAAATGCAGTGATTCTAATTCCATTATGCTCAAAAAATTGGTCATCCTCAGCCGCTAAAAATGCATTTTTAAGATTTTGTGGAATCTCTTTATGCAGTCTCTGAATGGTTTGACTTATTAGCTCAAGAAAATCTTGAGGGTGACTCTCACAACCTTTTCTCTTGCAAATCTACCCAACCATTAACGCACCTAAAGATAACGCTATACCCTGACGGAGGTATTGCTCGATTCAGAGCTTATGGTAATACCTACTTTGAAGACAATAAATATCAAATGACTGGTACCAACGTAATTTCTAAACAAAGTGGTGCAAGAGCAGTGTTTGCTAATGATGAGCATTTTGGTTGCCTAAGTAACGTTCTTGAGGAGCATGACCCATTAAGTATGGCCGATGGCTGGGAAACAAGACGTCGACGTAAGCCTGGAAATGACTGGGGAATAATAGCACTCTCGAGTCCTGCGAAGGTTCATGAAATTGTCATAGATACAAGTTTTTTTAAGGGCAACTTTCCAGATACCTTCTCTATTTCATCAACCAATATGACTGATACTGATGACAATACTTTAATTGAGAAAAGCAAAACTTGGGATCTCCTTATAGAAAGAAAAAAATTAGGTATGAATCAAATTCACGTTTTTAATAAAACAAATTTATTGCATAATGATTCAATTACACACATTCGAATTGATATTTTTCCTGATGGTGGGATTGCTCGATTAAAACTTATCGGAAACTTCTTAGAATCATGAACAATTTAACCCTTACTCCAGAAGCATTAACGACAGAGAACTTTAGTCCTTTTGGTCAAGTAATTAGCTGTGAAAATACAGATCATACAACCATTAATGATGGCTATGCTGAGAAATACGCTGACTTGGCCTTAATAGATACAAAAGAAGATCAAGGTTCCACTAGTATTCATATTTTTGTTGCGAAGAAAAGACAATTCCCATTTCAAATTACAATGCTGGAGAAGCATCCCTTCTTTAGTCAGGCATTTATTCCTAGAGCTAAAACTCAGTTTGTAGTTGTTGTAGCACCCCCTTCTGAGGATCTTGTAATTGAAAACCTAAGAGCTTTCATTAGTAACGGAGATCAAGGGATAAATTATTCACGTGGAGTCTGGCACTTTCCACTAATTACCCTTGATGACAATTCTCATTTCATTGTTATTGATAGGAAACACAAGGTCGATATTGATAGCATCGAGCAATGCATTGTTAAGTCCATTAACGATGTTCATATTACCTTGGAGTTAAGCTTATGATGCAAATGTATCTTCTTGATTGGGTAAGCGTTTCTTTGAAGTTACTTCATATTATCGTTGGTATAGCTTGGATTGGTGCCTCTTTCTATTTTAATTGGTTGGAGAACAAGCTAAATCGATTAAACAATAGGGACGAAATAGCTGGACACCTATGGGCGGTCCATGGTGGTGGTTTTTATTACTTAGAGAAATACAAAAAGTACCCTCAAACTTTACCCGAGCCATTGCACTGGTTTAAGTGGGAGGCCTACTTTACTTGGATATCTGGAATATTGCTATTGGCGGTTATCTATTACTTCAACGCTAGTACTTATTTACTTAGCCCTGATAGCTCGTTATTGCCATCATATGGTGTAGGCCTAAGCCTCCTAGGTCTTTTAATTTTTTGGTTAATTTATGACATTTTATGTAAATCAAAACTGGTAGAAAAATCATCAATTTTTATAGCAATAATTTTTGTAATTATTTCTCTAAGCGCCTACTTTTATAGCAATATTTTTAACCCTAGAGCGGTTTATATTCAAATTGGCTCGATGATTGGAACAGTCATGGTGGCAAATGTATTTTTTGTAATAATTCCTGTACAAAAAAAGCTAGTTGCTGCATGTATTGAGGGCGCTGAAGTAAGTAAAGAACTTGGATTAATGGGCTATATCCGTTCTCGCCACAATAACTACTTCACGCTTCCAGTCTTGTTTACCATGATAAGTGGTCATTATCCTACAATTTATAGTGGAGAATTCGGGTGGGTAGCCTTAATCGCAATCGTTGCAATTTTGGTTATGATTCGACACTACTTTAATTTAAGGGGAGTAGGGCAGTCAAAAAACACTTTGATAGGGTTAATAATAATCTCAACTATAGCATTGATCTATGCGCTAGCGCCGAGCCAAAGCAAAGATCAATATGAAGGCGTAGTGACGATCGCAGAAGTTAAAACTATTATTGAGACGCATTGCGTTAGCTGTCACTCGGTCAACCCTAGTGACGAAATTTTTGTTACAGCTCCTAATGGATTCATGCTTAATACCGAAGATCAGATTATCGCTAGTAAGAATCAAATTTATCAGCGCTCAGTAGCAACTAATTCTATGCCTTTGGGCAATAAAACAAATATGACTAGTGATGAAAGACAAATATTAAAAGTCTGGATTGAAGCAGAATAATGAGTCAATATAATCTCTTTCGCGCTTCAATTTATCACTGCACTGAAAGTGATAGGGTTATAGAGGCAGTTTATATTCCAGATGGCCTTATGGTTGTTGATAGTGATTCAGGGAAGGTACTGGATGTTGGTGAATATACTACTACTGCTCCTAAATGGCCTAACCCTTTATCCTTAAAGCACTTTAAAGACAGCCTAATAATGCCAGGGTTTATTGATACCCATGTTCATTACCCACAATACAGAGTTATTGCATCATACGGTACTAGCTTATTGGATTGGCTTAATACCTATACTTTTGTTGAAGAACAGAAGTTTTCTGACTTGAATTATGCAACAACCGTTGCTGAATTGTTTCTTGATGAATTGATCAAAAATGGTACAACAACAGCGATGACTTTTTGCAGTTCTTATAAGCAATCCGTTGACGTATTTTTTAAGGCTGCAGAAAAGAGAAAGCTTCGAATGGTTGCCGGAAAAGTTATGATGGATAGGAATGCACCTGAAGGTCTATGTGACAGTGCACAGAGTAGTTATATTGACTCCAAATCCCTAATAGATAAGTGGCACAATAAGGACCGCCTTAGTTACGCAGTGACGCCTAGGTTTGCACCTACATCGACTAATGAGCAGTTAGCACAAGCCGCTAAATTATTAAAAGAGTATCCGAATACAGGCGATACGAAGGGCGTCCTTCTGCAAACACATCTCAATGAGAATGATGAAGAAATTGAGTGGGTTAAGGAGCTCTATCCAGAGTCTAAAAATTACTTTGATGTCTACTATAGCCATAACCTTACAGGAATAAACTCAGTGTTTGGTCACTGCATCCATAATACCGATGATGAGTATAGGTCTATGGCCGATTCAGGCTCAAAGGTTGTACTATGCCCTAGATCTAATCTCTTTTTAGGGAATGGCTTATTTGCCTTAAATAAACTAGAAGATTTTGAAATAGAGGTCGCGCTTGCATCTGACGTTGGTGGTGGAGACAGTTTCTCAATGTTTCAGGTTATGAACGAGGCTTACAAAATATGTAGGCTTAATGATTACAATTTAGACCCCGTAAAGGCTTTTTATTTAACTACTTTAGCCGCTGCAAAGGTATTAAATATGGACGACAGTATCGGCAACTTCGAGGTTAATAAAGAGGCCGACTTTATTGTTCTTGATCTGAGCGCTACAGAGCTAATAACTGAAAAACTTAAAGTCGCAAAAGACATTAACGACATCTTATTTAGTTTGATGACTTTGGGAGATGATAGACTAATCAAAGAGGTATATATTTTAGGTCAGTCAATTTATAAAAAATAAGGAAAGAAAATGGGAAAACTTACTACACATATATTGGACACTACTTTGGGCACTCCAGCTCAAAATGTGAAGATAAACTTGTACAAAAGAGAGGGCCATAATTCAGTACTAATTAACTCAGCCCAAACTAACTCAGATGGGCGATGTGATGATCCGTTATTGTCAGGTACGGAATTCCATGAAGGTTGCTTTGAACTTGAGTTTGCTGTTGGTGATTACTTTGAATCTAAACAAATTAATTGCCCGTTCCTGAAGGACGTGGTTATTCGTTTCTATATTAGTGATGAGAGTGAAAATTACCACGTACCCCTTTTAATATCACCATATAGCTATTCGACTTATAGAGGTAGTTAGTGCATTTTTTATTGAATCAAAACTCGACTCCAACTTCCTTAGGTGAAATAAACCCAAACATGACTGTGCTTGAATGGTTAAGGGCTAGCCAGCTTGTTGGAACTAAAGAGGGTTGCGCTTCTGGAGATTGCGGTGCTTGTACTGCGGTTGTTGGGGAGTTAACTATGAAAGATAAAATCAAGGTCGTTGAGTATAAAAGTATCAATACTTGTATTGCTTTGGCATTTAGCTTGATTGGTAAACATTTAATTACTGTTGAAGGCTTAAAAGAGGGAGAGTTGCTGCATCCAGTTCAAAAAGCAATGGTTATTGAAAATGGCTCTCAGTGCGGCTTCTGTACTCCAGGTTTTGTAATGTCAATGTTTGCTATGTACCACAACGAAGATACACTCAGCCTTCCTAAAATTAATGAAGCATTGTCTGGAAACTTATGTAGATGCACAGGATATAAACCAATAATTGCTGCTGCATTTTCCCTATTTAATGAAGAAAGTGAAATGCCACTAGACTACTATCAAAAAAATCAAGAAAAAATTATAAAATCACTAACATCTATAAATGACAATGAAGATATCAGCCTAATATTTAAAGGCGACAAAAACAATCTAAGTTATGACGCCCCGTCTAGTGTTGATGAGTTGGCTAGTATTTTGATTAATAACGATTCTGCAAAAATTATCGCAGCTGGAACTGATTTAAACCTTGAGATTACCCAGTCTTTAAAAGAGTTTTCTCATATTGTTAGCGTTAACGGTGTTAAGGAGCTGCAGGTCATTAATGACGGAGAATTTGAACTAGAAATTGGTTCCGCTGTTAGCTATCAAAAGGCAACCTCTAGTCTAGTTAAGTACTGGCCAGACCTAGAGGCTTTTTTGCATCGATTTGCTTCATTGCCGATAAAAAATTGGGCTACTATTGGTGGTAACATTGCAAACGCCTCACCTATAGGCGACATGCCACCAGTGTTGATTGCCTTGGAGGCGAAATTAAAGCTTCGAAGGGAATCAAAAGTTCGCACTATTGCGTTGGAAGATTTTTTTGTAACTTACAAAAAAACAGCTCTAGAAAAGGGTGAATTTATTGAAAGCATCATAATCCCTAAGCCCGACAAAAATGACCATTTATTAGCTCACAAAATATCAAAAAGATTTGAAGATGATATTTCAGCTGTCTGTATGGCTATGAATGTTAGATTAAACGATGACCTTCCTAGCTCAGTAAAAATTGCACTTGGAGGGATGTCAGGTATCCCACAAAGAGCTTTGGGTTTAGAGAAAGTAGTATTGGATCACTGGAATGATGAAAACTTAGCTCAATTGGCATATGGAGCCATTAACAATGAATTCTCACCTTTGAATGATGTTAGGGCTTCTTCTGAATATCGATTAAAAGTTAGCGCAAACTTAGTAAAAAAATCTATATTGATCTTGAAAGGCGCTGCAGTTGAAAACCTTGCAGAAATCAATCAATCTAATTACTTGCAATAAGGAAAAAATAATTATCATTAAAAACAGCAACAATTTAAAGCAACCTAAAGACCCAATAATTGGTCGCTCTATTGCCCACGATAGTGCCCATATGCACGTCCAAGGAAGTGCTTCCTATATTGATGATATGAATGTACCAGAAGGAACTCTTCACGTTGCATTTGCCTTAAGTAACGTCGCTCATGGAAAGATAACTAGTATTGATATAAAAACCGCTAAAAAGGCTCAAGGTGTCCATAGCGTTTTGCTTGCGAAAGATATTAAGCATTTAAATATTGGTCCAATAATTCATGACGAGCCTATTTTAGCTAAAGATGAAGTTGTCTTTTATGGTCAGGCGATTGCAGCGGTTCTAGCAGATAGCCATGAAAATGCTCGAAAAGCAGCCGCATTAATTGATTTTAAAATAACTGAACTTGATTCAATAGTTACTGTTGAACAAGCGATGGCTAAAAAAAGCTTTCTTGATGAACCTTTGGTGGTTAATACAGGTGATCCCGATAAAGCTATAAATAAAGCTAAAAATAAACTAAATGGACGTATTACTATTGGTGGCCAGGAGCACTATTACCTAGAAGGTCAGGTCGCTTTAGCTATACCAACAGAAGATAGTGAAATGATTGTTCATTCATCTACTCAAAACCCAAGTGAAGTTCAACATCTAGTTGCTCATGTATTGGGCACCTCTCACAATGCAATTGAGGTTGTAACAAGAAGAATGGGTGGAGGCTTTGGTGGCAAGGAATCTGACTCCTCTCAGTTGGCCTGTATTTGTGCTATATTTGCTCAGCTATGCGGTCTTCCCGTTAAAGCCAGGCTGTCTCGAATGGATGACATCCTTATGACTGGGAAGCGACATGATTTTGTAGCTGACTACGATGTGGGTTACAGTGACGATGGCAAAATTCAAGGAATTAAAATTGACCTCGCTGCAAGATGCGGCTACTCCCTTGATTTATCAAAGGCCATAGTTTCTCGCGCTCTATTTCATGCAGATAATGCATACTACATACCCAATGCTACTTTCCGCGGTTTTTTATGCAAAACAAATACAGCTTCAAATACCGCATTTCGTGGCTTTGGTGGCCCGCAAGGGATGCTCGCTATTGAAAATATTATTGAAGAAATTGCCAACAATCTTGGGGTAGATGCATTAACAATTAGAAAGATAAACTTTTATCAAAAAGATACAAACAACGTCACCCCTTATGACCAAGTTGTCGAGGACAATATTATCAATGAGCTTACTAGCGAGCTTGTTGAGGACAGTAATTATTTAACTCGTCGTGAAAAAGTTTCAAAATTTAATAAACAAAATAAATATTTAAAAAAAGGCCTATCACTATCCCCAGTGAAATTCGG
Source organism: Candidatus Thioglobus sp. (assembly GCA_029247465.1). Taxonomy (GTDB): domain Bacteria; phylum Pseudomonadota; class Gammaproteobacteria; order PS1; family Pseudothioglobaceae; genus Pseudothioglobus. Next base: position 13,356 of record JAQWLF010000161.1, on the reverse strand, counting down.
TATTTCTTTTACAACTCCACTCTTGAATCAGGCGGGTGCACTAGTTAATGTTTATAAAGATGGAAGTATCTATATAAACCATGGTGGCACAGAGATGGGACAAGGGTTATTTGTTAAGGTAGCACAGGTGGTAGCTAATGAGTTTGGCGTGGAAATAGAACGCGTAAAGGTTTCTGCAACCAGCACAGCTAAAGTTCCAAATACTTCCCCGACTGCCGCCTCATCCGGATCTGATTTGAATGGAATGGCGGCAAGAGAGGCTTGCTTAAGAATTAAACAAAATATGAGCGAATTTGCTCTTAAACATTTTGATTTAAGTATTGGTGAAATCAAATTTCAAGACTCTTGTGTTTTATTAGGCAAAAAGAAAATAACATTTGATGACTTCGTATCACTTTCGTATTTGAACCGAGTTGAGCTTTTTAGTAATGGCTTCTATAAGACTCCTAAGATTTATTTTGATGCAATCAAACAAAAAGGTAGGCCTTTTTATTATTACTCCTATGGAGCTTGTGTTAGTGAAGTTTTAGTTGATTGCCTTACCGGAGAATACAAGCTACTCGCTGTTGATATTTTGCATGACGTTGGAGCTTCTCTTAATCCGGCAATTGATATGGGTCAGATAGTTGGAGGGTATATACAGGGGATGGGCTGGTTGTGCTCTGAAGAGCTTAAATGGAACGACTCTGGAGTCTTACTAACAACTGGAGCATCGACCTATAAGATACCTGCAATTGGTGATACGCCTGAGCACTTTGAAGTCAAAATTAAGCCAAATATTTCAAATCATGAAAATACAATCCACAAATCAAAAGCGGTTGGTGAGCCTCCACTTATGCTAGCGATTTCAACCTGGCTTGCCATAAAAAATGCTATCTATAATGCAGACAATAGTAATAAAACTGGCCTAAATGCGCCAGCTAGTTTCGAGGAAGTGTTCTTTAATCTTAACAATAACCTAGACCAATAAATTATGAATAGCTGGTTAAAGCCTGTAAGAAATTCTATAGCCTTAAATAACCCTTTCGTTTTGCTAAGTGTTATTGAAACGAAGGGGTCAACCCCCTGTGGCCGAGGCGATAAGATTGTCTTTGCTGGAGGGAAGTCAATTTTTGGGAGTATTGGTGGGGGCAACCTAGAATTTAAGGCTTTAGATTTTGCAGAGAATTTATTGAGCGATAATATCAATACAATTCATTTAGAAAAATACCCATTAGGTGCAACACTTGGCCAGTGCTGTGGCGGTTACGTCAAAGTAATGTTTGAAAGTTTTATTGAGACTGACCCAGGCTCTAAGAAAAACTCTTCTTGGATTGATACTGCTGCAAGTCTAATAGAAAAGAACCAAGATTTTGTCATCGCTACATTGATCAATAAGCACTCTGAAAAGGAGCATAGCTACCAAAAGTTTGTTTATTCAAGTGATAACAATGTAGCGTTTTCAGGTGAAAGTAAACTGTCTAAAGAAATCCTTAACAGTGTTACCAGTTTGTTGTCATCTTCACAGAGCCCAACTGTCATTGAATTTAACGATGAATCTGGATTACTAACTGAAGTTTGTCTTGAGAAGGTTGTTTGTAGTGAAATTCAGACCGTGGCAGTTTTTGGTGCAGGCCACATTTCTAGAGCACTAATGCCAATAATAACAAAGCTACCTATAAATATTTATTGGATTGACGATAGACCTCTTCAGTTTGAGCAGTATCAGGGCGACACTTCTCAAATGAACATTATTTGTGATGACTTCTCTCTAGGTCTGATAGACTTGCCAGATGACGCCTATTGCTTGGTAATTACCTATAGCCATCAAATAGATTTTGATATATGTGAAAAGATTATTTCTAAAAATAAATTTAGCTATTTAGGTATGATTGGATCTGCAATTAAAGGCAAAAAATTTAGGGATAGATTTCTACAAAAAGGGTACCCAGAAAAGACAGTTGATAAGTTTATATGTCCCATAGGCGAAAAACAAAAATTCTTAAAATCACCTACTGCAATTGCTGTTACTATAGCAATGGATTTGATAAACTTTCTTGAACAAAAAAAACAAACCGCAACTCTATGAACTATCAACTCGAAATTAATAATATTACTAAGTCCTACGGTGATTTAAAGGCTAATGATGATATATCTCTCAACATAAAGCCTTCAAGTATTCATGCACTATTGGGAGAGAATGGAGCTGGAAAGTCGACCTTAGTTAAGGTTATCTATGGCTCTTTGATGCCTGATAGGGGTGAGATGAAATGGTTAGGTAAATCTTACAGTCCAAAAAATCCTTTTGATGCTAGAGAGCAAGGTATTGCTATGGTATTTCAGCACTTTTCTTTGTTTGAGTCATTAACAGTTGAAGAGAATATTGTTCTCGGTCTTGACGGCGTCAGATTGGATGAAAACTTTACTGAACAAATTATCGAATACTCAAAGCAATACGGTCTTGATATTAATCCACATCAGGTGGTGGGTGACTTGTCAGTTGGAGCTCGACAAAGGGTCGAAATTATTCGATGCTTGATGCAAAACCCGAAACTACTCATAATGGATGAACCCACTTCAGTATTAACTCCTCAGGAGGTTTCTGATTTATTTATTACACTTCGAAAACTGGCAGATGATGGTTGTTCAATTTTGTATATTTCGCACAAGCTGGAAGAGGTTCGTCAAATATGTAGCGAGGCAACTATCTTAAGGGACGGTAAGCTCATTGAAAACTGTATACCTCAGGATCATAGCCAGCAAGAGTTAGCCGAAATGATGATTGGTAAAAAATTAATTCAATTAGCCAGAAGTAATATCAATACCGGAGAAAATATCTTCTCAATAAGTAATTTAAGTCAAAAGAGTGATGACATGTTTGGAGTTGACCTTAAGAACATATCTCTATCTGTTATGAAGGGAAGTATTGTTGGGATAGCAGGGGTTGCGGGTAATGGCCAAGATGAGTTAATGGAACTTCTTATTGGTGAAATAAACTCTCCACCAGGTACTTTAAGTTTTAAAGGTGGTGATATTGGAGACCTTAACTCTCATGAAAGAAGGCAGTTGTCAATGTTTTTCATTCCCGAAGAGCGACTCGGTCATGGCGCAGTACCAGAGATGGGATTGAATGAAAATATGTTACTTAGTAGGCCTCAAAAAAGTCAAATGACGAGTTATGGTGTTATTGATTGGCAGAGTGTTGAGAGGCTTACACAAAAAGTCATTAGTGACTTTGATGTGCAAACGCCATCAAGTAGGATGTTAGCCAAATCCCTTTCCGGTGGAAATTTACAAAAGTTTATGGTTGGCAGAGAGTTAATTCAAAACCCAGAGTTAATAATTGTTGCCCAACCAACTTGGGGTGTTGATGCGGGGTCTGCAAATAATATCCACCAAGCTTTAATTGCTCTGGCTGACAAAGGATCGGCTATATTGATTATCTCTCAAGACCTCGATGAAATACTCACTTTATGCGAACAGATCCATGTCCTCTCTGAAGGCTCTCTTTCTAGTGCAGTTGATATGAAGGAAGATGGCTTAGAAAAAATTTCTCAGTTAATGGTAGGGAGCGAGAGCTGATGATTAGACTTATACCTCGAATTGAGAACTCTAATGCAATGATTCTATTGTCCCCTCTATTGGCGCTTACTTTTACAGTCATAACAGCCTACTTTATTTTTGCATCAATATTGGTTGACATTGAGGTATCAAGTGTCTTCTATACACTATTTGTAGAGCCTTTAACTGATTCATATTACATTTCAGAATTATTAGTTAAGGCTGCACCTTTAATGATTATAGCGCTTGGACTTTCGATTGGTTTCAGGGCCGGTGTTTGGAATATTGGTGCAGAGGGTCAATTCGTTATTGGAGGAATAGCTGGTAGTGCTGTAGGACTCTATTTTTATGATGTTGAGGGTTTTTGGATAATACCATTAATGGCCATAGCAGGAATTTTAGGTGGTATGTTTTATGCTAGTATTGCAGCATTTCTTAAAACAAAGTATCAGGTTAATGAAATCTTAGTAACCTTGATGCTTACCTATGTTGCTGTTTTATTCTTAAGCGCGATGCTACAAGGACCGCTAAGAAATCCTTCTGGTTTTAATTTTCCTGAAAGTCGAATATTTCATGATAGCGCATTGTTGCCAATTATTTGGCAAGGAACTAGGGTTCATATTGGTTTAATAATAGCTATCCTATTCTCTTTTGTTATATGGTTTGGTATCAAGAGGCATATGTTGGGTATGCAAATAAAAATAACTGGTAGCGCACCACGTGCGGCTAAATTTGCCGGCTTTGATGACAATAAAACTGTATGGTTTTCATTATTAATTTCTGGAGGGCTTGCTGGATTAGCTGGATTATTTGAGGCAGCTGGGCCGGCAGGTCAGTTAACACCAGGATTGCCTCAGTTTTATGGATTTACTGCAATCATTGTTGCTTTCTTGGCTAGACTTCATCCGCTTGGAATTCTATTCTCAGCTTCCTTAATAGCTCTTACGTATGTTGGTGGAGAGAATGTCCAAATTGATTATGATTTGCCGAGTTCAATAACTCAAATATTACAAGGCATGCTACTTTTTTATTTTCTTGCATGCGATATATTAATAAAATACAAAGTTGTACTTTTTAAAACTATTAGATAAACACTATGAATGAAAGCCTATTAATTAGTATTATTATTGGAATCAGTATTGCCTCAGTTCCACTTATTTTTGCTGCAATAGGTGAACTTGTAGTGGAAAGATCTGGTGTTTTAAATCTTGGTGTTGAAGGCATGATGATTGTTGGAGCATTGCTAGGTTTTGTTGTTCAATTTCATACAGGAAGTCCTTTTATAGCAGTTTTAGCGGCTCTACTTGGAGGTATGGCAATTGCTTCTATTTTTGCGTTTTTAACTCAATTTTTACTTACAAATCAGGTTGCAACTGGTCTCGCATTAACCCTTTTTGGGCTCGGTTTTTCTGCCTTTGTAGGTAGAGGCTATACCGAGGAAACAATTCAGCTGATTACCTCAACTCATATTCCTGTGCTCTCAGATATACCGATTGTTGGACCTCTATTGTTTAGCTATAACCCACTTGTCTATTTAGCATTTTTTATGGTCTACTTGGTTTGGTGGTTTTTATTTAAAACTAAGCAAGGTTTAATTTTAAGGTCTATAGGTGATAACCATGATGCTGCCCATGCAATTGGTCATAAAGTTATACGTTATCGCGTTATGGCAATTCTCTTTGGTGGCGCAATGGCAGGAATTGGCGGTGCCTTCTTGTCTCTAGTTCAGGTTCCAATTTGGGGAGAAGATATGACCGCTGGACGAGGTTGGATTGCACTTGGACTTGTGGTCTTTTCTTCATGGCAACCTTTTAGAGTTATTTTAGGTGCAATAATATTTGGAGGTATCACTATTCTTCAGCTTCACGCTCAGGGATTTGATATTAGGATAAGCGCGCAGTATTTATCCATGCTGCCGTATTTGGCAACAATTATAATTTTGGTTAGTTTGAGAATGAGAGCAAAAAACAAAACAAACCGCACAATGCCTAATTGTTTGGGTAGAATATTTCATTCCACAACTTAATTGTGTAATTTAGAACTTCGTTTTTAAAAAAAGTAAAAAATAGGTAAAAAAGTTAGAAATATTGTTTAATAAATAAGGAGAAGAAGTATGAGTAATACAAGATTGACGAGTATTTTAAAGCTTTCGCTTTTAAGTGCAGTCTTAGCCTTTACTAGTAATGTTTTTGCTGACCCTGTAAGAGCTGCTTTTGTCTATATTGGTCCAACAGGTGACCATGGCTGGACCTTTGCACATGACCAGGGCGCAAAATATGTTAAAGAGCATATGGGAGATGATGTAGTTATAACTACCGTAGAGAGTGTCGCAGAAAACTCAGACTCTGAGCGGACTATTACGAGCCTTGCTCGAAAGAATGATATTATTTTTACAACATCATTTGGTTACATGAATCCAACTATTAAGGTAGCAAAGCGTTATCCAGATGTTAAGTTTGAGCATGCCACAGGATATATGTTGGCTGATAATGTTTCTGTTTATTCTGCAAGGTTCTATGAAGGAAGACACATTATTGGTAAGCTTGCAGGAAAAATGACAAAGAGTAATGTGATTGGATATATTGCTTCTTTCCCAATACCTGAAGTTATTAGAGGAATCAACTCCGCTTATTTAGCTGCTAAATCAGTTAACCCTGACATTCAAATAAAAATCGTTTGGGTCTACTCTTGGTACGATCCAGGTAAGGAAGCTGACGCTGCTAATGCACTAATTGCACAGGGCGCTGATATTATCATGCAGCACACTGATTCAACTGCAGCTATGACTGTAGCTGAAGAGACAGAGGGTGTATATGCATTTGGACAAGCTTCAGATATGGGAGAATGGGGTCCAACATCTCAGTTGACAGGAATTATTGATGACTGGGGTCCATACTACTTGGCTAGAGTTCAAGCGGTTAAGGATGGAACATGGACATCTACTGACACCTTTGATGGCATAGCTGAAGGAATGGTTGAGTTTGCTCCAATGGCAAATATGCCTAAAGATCTAGCTAGTTGGGCTGAAAGAACTATTAATGCTATAGGTAATGGTTATATTCACCCATTCACAGGTCCAATCAATAAGCAAGACGGTAGTCCATGGTTAGCGGAAGGTGAAACACCTCCTGCCTACCCAGATCTACTGACAATGGATTTTTATGTAGAAGGAATTGACAGTAAGTATCCTAACTAATAAAAATTCAGTTAAGTATTAATACTAATCGCGCCCTAGGTTTTACTTAGGGCGCGATTTTTTTATAGTTATTTTTTAATCTATTATGTCCAACACCAATCCAGCAGCAATTTGGATTAAAAACCCTTTAGCTATCTTTGCAAAAGATAGTGATGGAGGTGTCGTTATTCAAGGTCAAAATATTATTGAACTTGTGTCTTTAGGTGAAACACCAAATACTCATATCGATGAGATTTATGATGCAAGTGCTAGCGTTCTTTTACCGGGCTTAATAAATACACATCATCACTTTTATCAAACTCTGACTAGAGCCTATCCTGAAGCACTTAATAAAGAACTATTTCCATGGCTAAAGAGCCTCTACAAGGTTTGGGCTAATATTCAGCCTGAGATGTTAGCTGTTTCTACAGAGTTGGCTTTATCTGAACTTTTATTGTCTGGTTGTACTACCGCAAGTGACCATCATTACTTGTTTCCAAGCCAGCTTGAAAATGCTATAGATATTCAGGTAGAGGAGGCTCAAAAGATTGGAATGCGAGTTACTCTAACGAGAGGCTCGATGAGTCTAGGGGAGAAGGATGGTGGCCTACCACCACAATCTGTTGTGCAAACAAAGGAGAAGATACTAACCGACAGTGAGCGACTAATTAAGGCCTACCATGAAAGTGAAGAGGGTGCAATGACTCAAATCGCTTTAGCTCCGTGTTCACCATTTTCAGTAACTACGGATCTAATGATAGAGACTTCAGAGCTTGCACAGCAGTATGATGTACGTTTGCATACACATTTGGCGGAGACGATAGATGAGGAGAAATTCTGTTTAGATAAGTTTGGCTTAAGGACGGTAGACTATCTTGAAAGTGTTGGCTGGCTATCGAATCGAACTTGGCTTGCTCATGGGATACACTTCAATAAAGAAGAGATACAAAAGTTGGGTCAATCTGGTGTTGGTATTTGTCACTGTCCAAGTTCTAATATGGTGCTGGCTTCTGGCATTTGTCACAGCCTTGAACTTGAAGAGGCTGGCTCTATAATCGGTCTTGGTGTTGATGGTTCTGCCTCCAACGATGGCTCCAATATGATTGCTGAACTTAGGCAGGCAATGTATTTGCAGCGTTTACGCTATGGCGCTTCAAAGATTACTCATCAGCAGGTATATAACTGGGCAACCAAAGGTTCTGCTACGCTCTTGGGTAGGAGTGATATTGGTGAGATAGCAGTTGGAAAGCAGTCAGATCTTGCGTTATTTAAGTTAGATGAATTGAGATTCTCTGGTAGCCATGACCCTTTAGCGGCTCTACTTTTATGTGGCGCACAAAAGGCCGATAGAGTTATGATTGCTGGAAAGTGGAGAGTTGTTGATGGAAAAATTATTGGCAAGGATGAGGCTGAGCTAATTTATCGTCACAGCAATGCTGCAAAAAAGTTACGACAATTAGCTAGCGTTTAGTTTTTTCTTATCACCATCGTTGACTTACTATATTAGTTGATTTATAATTTCAACTTGAATATTGTTACATAAATCAAGTTAGTTATGAATATACACAGTCATGGTGGCGCCAGAAAGGGTGCTGGCCGTAAAAAAAACTCAGGCAGCTTTAAGGAAGAAACTAAGGTTATTAGGGTGCCTATTAGTCTTGTTGATTCTATTACTCCTTCTATCGAGATGTATAAATCTCAAATCAAGTCAGGTGTTGAGGTTCTTCTGACTAAAGGTAATGCAACAGAGCTCTTGATTCCAATTTTCACCTCTCGCGTGCAAGCAGGATTTCCTTCCCCAGCGGACGACCATTTGGAGGATACGCTGGACTTAAATACCCACCTTATTCATCACCAGGAGGCCACCTTCTTTGTCAAAGCACAAGGCGACTCAATGATCGGTGCTGGAATTCATCAAGGAGACATACTGATAGTTGATAAATCATTAACTCCAAAAAGTGGAAAGATAGTCATCGCAGTTGTTGATGGCGAGTTCACCGTTAAACGCCTACATAAATACAAAGGAAATATAACACTTAAGGCTGAAAACCCTGAGTTTAAAGATATTAAGATTAGAGGGACTGATGAGCTCATCATATGGGGTGTTGTGACCTCGGTGATACATCAGTATGACTAGTAGAGCTAAGTTTGCATTAGTCGACTGCAATAACTTCTATGCCTCCTGTGAAAGAGTTTTTGAGCCAAAGCTAGAAGGGAGGCCAATCGTTGTTCTTTCTAATAACGATGGCTGTATTATTGCCCGTTCTAATGAAGCCAAAGCATTGGGCATTAAGATGGGGGTGCCTTATTTTAAAGTAAGGAGTCTGATTATTAGAAATGGCATTGTAGTTAAGTCTTCTAATTACCCTTTGTATGGAGATATGTCCTCCAGAGTAATGAGGGTTATTAGCCAATATTCCCCTATTCAAGAGGTTTATTCTATTGATGAAAGCTTTATAGATTTAAAAGGGCTACCGTTTCACTTAACAAACCATATGCAGTCCTTAAGACAGAAGGTTAAGAGTTGGACGGGAGTGCCAGTATGTGTTGGTATTGGTAGTACCAAAGTTCTTGCTAAGCTTGCCAATCGAATTGCTAAAAAGTATACAAAATTTGACGGCGTTTTTGATATAGATGAGCTGCCCTATGAAAGATACTGCAAGTTATTACAATCTGTTGAGGTTGGTGATTTATGGGGTATAGGAAGGCAGGGCGCTAGAAAACTTAATCATATCAATATTAATTCTAGTTATGACTTTTATCAGGCAGATATTGGCATCATCGAAACCCTTTTGGGGGTTAATGGAAAGAAGGTTTATCAAGAGCTTCGTGGTAATTCCTGTGTCCCCATTGAATCCATTCCACCAACAAGGCAGCAGATTGTTTCTTCTCGCTCTTTTGGCGCTGATTTAAAGGACTTTGATGAATTAAATCAGGCTTTAACTAGTCTTGCTAGAAAAGCTATCAATAAACTAAATGATCATAAACTCGCAACGACAACTATTACCGTGTTTATTTATACCAATCCTCATAAAAAAAATAAGCCATGCATTCATTTATCAAAAACTGTAGGGATGACAATGGCTATCCAGGATGAATCCCAGATTATTCCACTAATATCTAAGATACTTAAGATTATCTATAAGCCAGGGTATTCATTCTATAAGGGCGGTATAGTGCTAAGTAATCTGGTTAAAAATTACCCACAACAAGACTTATTTTTGACTAACAAAGATAACCAAAGCAAGATAGGAAGCACTAACAAATCTAATGCCATAAGGTCTGTTAATAAGCGTTTTAATGAATCACTCAAATATGCTAGCGAAGTGGGTAATGATAAATGGAAACCAAGGGCTGGTTTTAGGTCAAACAGATACACCACGAGTTGGACTGAATTATTGGTAATTTAAGGCTTATAAAAAAAATGACTTCAAATGAGGCCATTTTTTTTTGACACACTTTGTAAAAAAAAGACACATTATGTGTAGTCGTTTATACTAGCATCATTATGGGAAATAATAAGCGTGAGTTTTTAATTAAATGACGAAATTAGCAATTATTGATGATGATCTAGAGATTCTTAAGTTGTTAGATGAATATCTGACAAAAAATGGTTTCGAAGTTGAGGCCTTTACTAATGGAGAGTCATTTCTAAAAGAAGATGAAGCTAGATTTAGCTTGGTTGTTTTAGATATTGGTTTGCCTGGGATGGATGGTCTTGAGGTCTGTAAAAAGTTGCGTCAAAAGTCAAACATACCCATTATTATGCTTACCGCTGCCAGTGATGACCTGGATCGTATATTAGGCTTAGAGTTAGGCTCTGATGACTATATGGGTAAGCCTTTCAATCCAAGAGAGCTTCTGGCTAGAATCAAGGCTCTTCTTAGACGTTCAGAAGTAAAAGAAGAAGAGGTAGATAATAACATAGTCATGAATTATGCAGCCAGGAGTGCATTTGTTAATGGAGAAGAATTGGATTTAACTGGTACTGAGTTTGATCTACTTTGTGTTTTTCATAAGCAGATAGGTACCGTTCTAAGTAGAGATGAAATTGGTGAGTTGCTGCATGGTAGAAAGGTAGATCCATTAGATCGCTCAATTGACACTATTGTAAGTCGGTTGCGTCACAAACTTAGTAATCATTTTAAGGGTGAAATTATTCAAAGCGTAAGGGGCAAGGGATACGTTCTCCTGTTAAAAAATTGAGTAGTAAAGACTCCTTTCTTGCCTCGATAACACCAAAAACTGTTGTTGCCAGAATGACCTCTGTGCTTTTTGTTGGAATTCTTATGGCACAGGTTTTAGGAACATGGCTGTGGGTAGAGCAGCTTCAGTCGTCTGAAAGAGATAGAATGGTTGAGGTGTCGGAATCAATGGGCGCCCGTATAGGTCAAACTATTGCGTTTTTTGAAGAATTACCAAAGCAGTATCGTCATATGGTTCTTGATCAGTTGCGAGATATGGGTGGCACTCGTTTCTTTGTCTCAGTAAACAAACAACATATTGATTTAGTTCCGATTGCCGAAACTGAATTTTCTGTACTGGTTCGAGAAAACTTGCAAACAAGTATGGTTGCCCAACTTGGACAGATTGAAGATTTAGAAATTACATTCGTCAGCTTTGACAACTTAAAGATATTAACAGGTAACAACTTGATGGTGGCATTATCACCAGAATGGAAAAGATTTGCACTTCTAGAGCCTGGTGACGAAAGTCCAGTTGCCGTCATTCAATTTCCAATTGATGAAGACGAATGGATGTATTTAGCTGCGGTCGTTCCTAAAGGAGAATTGTTATTGGGTATTGATTGGATTAATGGTGAGCGAATCTTTAATCTTTCGGCAGTATCACTTACAGTACTCTTGTTAACTTTTTTGTTTGTTCGTTGGCTTGTTCTTCCATTAAAAATATTAGCTCATCAGGCAGACCTTCTAGGAAAAGGACGTAACCCACGTCAGTTAGAAGAGAAGGGCTCTAAAGAGATTGTAGCCACGATAGGAGCCTTTAATTCAATGGCTAAGCGCATTCAAAAATTTATTGCCGATAGAGAACGTTCATTTGCAGCGATTTCGCATGACCTTAAGACGCCACTAACTAGGGCTCGAATTAGAGTAGAAGGAATTGAAGATGGGCCTATTAAAGAGGATCTGATTGGTGATTTGGATTACCTTGAAACTATGGTTAAGGGAAGTCTTCAAATCATGACAGATGGTGTAGAACATGAAAATACTAGCGTAATTGAATTATCAGCATTGTTAACGTCAATCTTAAAAAAAGAAGAGGTTCTTAACCTACCTATCAAGATGGATATTCAAGGCGATATATCAATGAAAGGGCGACCAATAGCTATCGAGCGTTTATTTTCAAATTTAATAAATAATGCGCTCAGCTATGGACATGGCGTAGAGGTGAGTGGTCAAAAAAAGAAAACAGGAATATTTATTCAGATTAAAGATAGAGGTCCAGGTTTGAGTGATGCCGACAAAGAGAATGTTTTTAAGCCTTATTACCGCTTAGAGCATAAATTAAGTGATGTTCACTCTGGTCTCGGAATGGGTATAGCTCGAAGCATTGCCAACATCCATGGTGGTGAACTTGAACTCAAAGACCGCTCGGGAGGAGGATTGGTTGTTGAAGTATATTTTCCTGTGTAATGAGTTCATTAAGTAATCCTAAATTTAAAGATAAAGAGTTCTTGGTTGGTCATATAAGCTCTATTATGTCTTTTTATCATCCACACTGCATTGATAATGAAGTTGGTGGTTTTTTTCAGAACTTTAGAGATGATGGAAGTATTTATGATTTCAAAACCAGGCACTTGGTAAGTAGTGCTCGTTTTATATTTAATTATTCAATGGCTTCAATTCAGTTTAATAAAGATGAATACGCTGATGCCATCACTCATGGGATAGAGTACTTAAGAAGCTTTCACCTAAATCATAAAACTGGTGGTTATGCCTGGATTGTTGAAGGTGAAAATGTAACAGACTCAACTAACTATTGTTATGGATTGGCATTTGTATTGCTCGCTTATTCAAGCGCCTATAAGGCTGGTATTTCAGAAGCTAAAGATTATATTGATGAAACCTTTGAGTTAATGGAGAAGTATTTTTGGTCTGATGAGTTTGGTCTCTACTCTGATGAGATAAATAGTGACTGGAGCGAGGTTTCTGATTACCGTGGTCAAAATGCAAATATGCACTCCTGTGAAGCTCTTATTGCTGCTTTTGAGGCTACAAATCAAAAGAAATATTTAAATCGCGCTCTTCTAATTGCAAAAAACATATGTGTTAGGCAGGCGAGCCTTTCTGAAGGACTAATATGGGAACATTATAACTCTAGCTGGCAAATTGATTGGCTATACAATAAAGACTCCCCTGATGATTTATTTCGTCCATGGGGCTTTCAAGTTGGTCATCTAACAGAATGGGCGAAGTTATTGATTATTCTTGAAAGGTATGTTGATGAAGAATGGCTTATCCTAAGAGCCCAAGAGTTGTTTGATGATGCAGTTGAGATGGGTTGGGATGAAAAGAATTATGGACTTTATTATGGATTTGCTCCAAATGGTGATGTGTGTAATAAAGATAAGTACTTCTGGGTTCAGGCTGAATCATTAGCTGCAGCTGCATTATTAGCTA
>JAQWLF010000128.1:0-12602 GCA_029247465.1 Candidatus Thioglobus sp. | reverse complement strand
CGCAGGTGCAGTTTGGTCATAAATTTTATCTACTGCTTCTGCATGCCAGAGAAGACAATCAATGGTTTCAGGAAGGTCGATTGTTGCACAATCACGAATTGGTTTCCCAGAGTCAATGCTTTCCATTACTGCTAGTTCCTGTATGTTTCTTTTAATGAGTTTTGATAATTTAATGAGAGCTTGTTTTCTTTCACTTGGGTGTAGTTTGGACCAGTGCCCTTGATCAAAAGCTTCTCTCGCTTTGACTACAGCATGGTCAACATCCTCAGAGTTACATGCCGCAATATTGGCGATAACTTTGCCAGTTGCAGGGTTTTTAGTTTCAAATGTTTTGCCTGATTTAGATGACTGAAATTGCCCATTGATGAAAGCGTTTGTTGGAAAATTGAGTGATTTTTCTATGGCTATATATTCTTCATGAGTTAGTAGGTCTGACATTTAGCTACCCTCCTTCGTTATTAGGTTAATGGTGTGATTCATTACGCGAACAACCTGCTCTAACTGGCGTTTTTCATCTTTATTTAGAGGTTGTAATGGCTTTCTTGGAGGCCCTGCAGACAGACCTCTCATGGTTACTCCATGCTTTATACTTTGTATAAACTTGCCGCCTTGCTCAAGAACTCTCATGAGCGGCATCATTGCTGACATAATCCGTCTACCTTTGTCAAAATCTCCTTCAATCCTGCATGCTTCATAAAGTGCTACATGAGCCTCGGGTGCAAAGTTAGATCCAGCGCATACCCATCCGCTAGCTCCCCAGGCAAAGAATTCCAGTGCCTGATCATCCATTCCACAGCAAAGCTGAATGTGAGGATAATCTCGTGCCAATAAATGAAGACGATCTATATCACCACTACTTTCCTTGATGGCACAAAAGTTCGATGACCTTCCGACTCTATCAAGATATTCTTCTCCCATCATAGATCCCATTCGACCTGGATAGTTATATAGGATGATGGGTAGATTTGCTGCCCGATCAATTGCTAGAGCATGAAGCGCATTTTCTCTTTCTGTGGGAAGAGCATAAGGGGGTGTTGCTATTAAAATTCCGTCTGCCCCTATTTTGGCAGCTTCTTCTGCGTAAAAAACAGAGTCTTCAGTTCGAATAGCTCCCGTTCCAACTATATATGGAAGCCGATTATTAATTACATCTTTGCAAATCTTCATTAGCTGCAGGCGCTCATCAATGTCTTGAGCATAGTACTCACCAGTTGTACCTGCAATAACCAAACCATGAACACCACTACTAATTAGATCTTCAATAATAGCTTCGATGGCTTCAAAATTTATTGAACCTTTATCATCATAGGGGGTAATAATTGGTGTGAATATTCCTTCAAACTTCATTTTTTCTCCTAAAGATTTGACAGACTAATTTTTGCCATCTGTCCACCATCAATAGTATATACCTGTCAAGTTACAAAACTTGACTCTACGGAGTCTATCTGTAGAATTTGCCATATCAGATATTTACAATAAATAGAAATTACCTATCCTAGATTAATTAATTATTTAATGCAACATTTTTTTCTTAGAAACATGAAAAATACTATATTGACTAAAACTCTTATATTCTTGATATATCAGTAATTAAGAGTAAAATTTACCATTTTGAAAAATGAATAAAAATAATGTCTAATCTTTCTAATAATTACATAGCGGGCGACTGGGTTAAGGGCGCAAGTTCAATTTCTAATATTAATCCCTCCAATACAAATGATGTCATTGGAGAATTTGCCCAGGCAAGTAACTCACAATTAGAGGACGCTCTCAATTCAGCACAGGCTGCACAAAGACAATGGGCTGCAACAGGCCTAGAGCAGCGACAAGCAGTATTAATGAAGATTGGCGAGGAGATGATGGCTCGAAGCGCTGAACTTGGTGAATTATTGTCTCGTGAAGAGGGCAAACCAGTTGCTGAAGGCAAGGGTGAAGTCTATAGAGCCGGTCAATTTTTTACCTATTATGCAGCTGAAGTGCTTCGTCAAAGTGGTGACACAGCAGATTCAGTTAGGCCAGGAATTGAAATCGATGTTCGTCGTGAACCTATGGGCACAGTTGCAATTATTTCGCCTTGGAATTTCCCCACTGCTACTGCAAGTTGGAAAATTGCTCCAGCATTAGCATTTGGCAATGCTGTTATTTGGAAACCTGCTAATCTAACACCAGCGAGTGCCGTGGCGTTGACTGAAATCATCTCTAAACAAGACATTCCTAAAGGGCTATTTAATTTAGTTATGGGCTCTGGATCATCAATTGGCCAGGCATTGGCTGAAAGTCCGAAAGTGCATGCAATTAGTTTTACTGGATCTTATGATGTAGGTCGTCAGATTGCGGGTTCAGCTGCCAAAAATTTAACAAAGTTTCAGTTAGAGTTAGGCTCTAAGAACCCACTTGTTGTAATGGATGATGCAGATATGGATGTCGCTGTTGCGGCTGCCACTGGGGGCGCTTTTGGAAGTACTGGTCAAAAATGTACTGCATCATCAAGGCTAGTTGTTCACGCATCTATCCACGATGAGTTTATTGAACGTATGAGCCAATCAACTTCAGCTCTTAAGGTAGGTGATGCTCTTGAAGAAGGGACTCAAATTGGTCCAGCTGCAAGTCAACAGCAACTTGATTCCAATCTCAAATATATGACGTTAGCAAAAGAAGAGGGCTGCGAAGTTGTATGTGGAGGTGACAAGCTTGAGCTTGATAACCCTGGTTTTTACATGCAGCCAGCATTATTAATTGGTGGAAATAATTCTATGAGAGTTAATCGTGAGGAGCTTTTTGCACCTATGGCTTGTGTCATTAAAGTTGCAGATTATGACGAGGCGTTATCGGTTGCCAATGACACAGATTTTGGCCTGGTTTCAGGAATTATTACCCAGTCTCTCTCCAGGGCAAGTCACTTTAGAAGGAATGCAGAAAGTGGCTGCGTTATGGTGAACTTGCCGACAGCGGGAACGGACTACCATGTTCCATTTGGCGGTAGAAAAAATTCAAGCTTTGGTCCTAGAGAGCAAGGTACATATGCCAAAGAACTTTATACTCAAGTCAAAACTTCTTATATTTCTAGCGGTAATCCATAATGGCTCATCAATCACTTTTCATTGATGCCCTTCAATACAACAATTGGAGTGAAGAGGTTTTCAAACAAATTAATGAAGGTGGTTTAAGCGCAGTCCACGTTACAATTTGTTACCACGAAGATTTTCAGGAGATGGTTCAGAATGTTATGGACTGGAATCGTCGTTTTGAAAGTTATTCAAGTATGATTTTTCATGGCAAAACAGCGAGTGATGTTCGCAAAGCTCAGAAAGAGGGGCGTACTGCGATATTTTTTGGATTTCAGAACTGTTCACCTATTGAAGATAATATCGGACTGGTCGAAATATGCCATCAGTTAGGTGTCAGATTTATGCAGTTAACCTATAACAATCAGAGCTTATTAGCTACAGGCTGTTATGAAGAAAATGATTCTGGTATTACTCGAATGGGTAAGCAGGTAATTAAAGAAATGAATAGAGTTGGCCTGGTGGTTGATATGAGTCATTCTGCCGAGCGCTCAACTCTTGAAGCCATTGAAATATCTGAACGCCCAATTGCAATAACTCATGCCAATCCAACTTTTTGGCATCCTGCACTAAGGAATAAGTCTAATAAAGTTCTTGAGGCTCTTGGAGAAAGTGGAAGTATGCTCGGATTTTCAGTATATCCACATCACCTAAAGGATGGGTCAAACTGCACATTGGAAAGTTTCTGCACAATGATTGCTGATACAGCAGAAATCATGGGAGTTAATAATATTGGGATTGGGACTGACTTGTGTCAAAACCAGCCTGACAGTGTTGTAGAATGGATGAGAAATGGTACGTGGACAAATGAACGTGACTATGGTGAAGGTTCAGCTAGCTTTGCTGGCTTTCCCGATCAACCTGAATGGTTTCGGGGTAACCGCGACTTTGTAAATATTGCTACAGGACTAATGAGTGTAGGGTTCTCTAATGATGATGTAGATTTAGTAATGGGTAATAATTGGCTAAGCTTTTTTGAATCATCTTTTGAATCTTTAAAATAATATTGATGACTGCTGACACAGCATTACTTGATATCGATTCTGATTTTATGCGACCACCTGAACAGGTAATGCGTCTAGATAGAATGGGCTCTTCATTCCCAACTCGTTTAAGTTTTATGCGAACGCTCATTAGGCGTATGTCTAAGGAGAATTGGAAATTTGAGAGAATTAGTCGTGAGGTTGATAAGGATGGTTATGGTGTTAGCGTTTATTCAGCTATTACTCCACTAAGGACTTACTCATTGATTGCTTTTACTCAAGAGATACCAGCTGAAATGAGAACAGATAGGGTTATAGCAGAAGTATGGGATGCAACATTTAGTCTATTTGATGGTATACCTGCTCAAGATGATATTGATTATTTAGCAAACAACACTCCAAAGCAGGAAGGCGGACGATATAGGCCAAGTGAGCTTGTATTGGCAAGGGCAAATAAAAGCCTAAGAGTCTTTGAAAATGTCATTGCCTCCTTGGCAAAGGGAATTCAGCCAGATCTCGATTTATTATATTCTGTAGGTTATTTAATGCGAACTACTGCTGTTTATGGTAGTGGTAAGTTTGGTTGCGCCGACAGAGCTAAGATTGCTGATCGGGAAGAGTGTAAGCCTCCATTTCAAATAGAGTTATTAGCAGTTTATTTGATTCGATGGTTCACGATAGATTCAGTTGAAGAGCTTGCTAAAGAAAGAGGCGGTGACAAAGCGGTAAGGCTGAATGAAAACACTCGTCAATTTGTTGGTGTTGGGAACTCAACAGGACTAGGTATGGCCCCATTCTTACTTAAGCATCCAACATTAATTCATAATTGGGTTGTTGCTAAAGAGACTGCTTTGGCAAGAGTAAGATCAATTGAAACTCCACTTCAAGGCACTCTAGAAGTTTTTTTAAAGTCACTACTTCAGGTCAGCCAGCATATTGATGAATGGAATGTTGAAGACGCTATTCAGGCAGATAGAATTTCATGCTTAACTGATGAAATTCAGGCACTTAGGATTTGGTGTGAAGATGAATCAAATATATTCAGGCCCTATCCATGGAATGGTATTTATCACTATGTTGAGGACAATTTTTCTTTGGAATGTCAAGAGATGATTGTCTCTCTAGTTATAGAACCTCATGGCTTGATAGTAGATGATCTTGCAGAGACAATGTCAACTACTTCAATACCAAAATTTAAGGCTGACATGTCGTTATCTCAATTAAAAGTGGTTGTTGAAGATTGCTATCAGTGGGCGACAACTATTGACTTTTCTTTAGAAGAATCACAGCATCATTTTTGGTACTATTCTGAAGATAAATTAGAGCCTCGATTTGGCTCAAAGGGTGTCGATGATGGGGTTGAGCAAGAAATGCCTTTAGCTATTGGGCGTGATGTGCACGATCTAAATGAGAGGTTATCAGAGACTCATGATGAAGTACCTATCAGTGAATTTGTTATGATGCATCCTCAGTTTAGACATATTATTCGTCGAATTCAAAATACTTTTGTAAGGCCTTATTCGGAAGTACAAGATAACTTGTTAAGTGAATCAATGAGGCCACTAGATCTTTTGCGTTTTAAGTTGGCATTCTTTGGTGCATCAAAGTATGATCCCAAGTCAGACCTATGGACTCGGATATCTATGTATCAAGGCGCACCAATGCCTGATCAACTTTCAAAGCCAAATCATGACTGTTGGTCATTTCCAATTGCAGGCCGCTCGCAGTCATATCCATGCATAAACTGTACATGCCAAAAAGCGATTTAACAATTTCATTAAATGAAGTCCTTTTTTATTTTACTCGAGCAGCATTCGGTGTAGAGGTACCTATTGGCCTCTCAGAGGACTTTGCACGAAGCAATATTTGGATTTCAGAAAATGGTTTTGATCCTTCATTATGTAGTTTGCAAGCGCTTGATAATCTAGACAGTGAAGCAAGTAGCTTGGCAATTAAATTTGAAAAGGTAAAAGAAGGAGGTCATTTATTTTGTCCAAAAGGTAAATTATTGTCTTCTCTAGAGGCTTCTGCAAGTTGTGTAGACTGGGTCGAAGTCAATAGTGCGAATGGTGAATTAAAAATTAGCAATGTTGATTCTCCATTGTTAGTTGTTTCTGCTCTGGGTGCAAACCAATGCAGTGGGTTAAAAGTATTTTGGGTTGACCAAGACGAAAATCAATTCCAAGTTAACTTAATTGATAATGAGGTATGGGAAATTTTAAGTTCATCAACCAATCCTATAGAACTAAGTAGCAATGCCGATATGTTAATTTCATTTTTTGGATTAGAAGATGAATCCTATAAAGATAAAACTGTTAAAACATTTAACTTAGCTGAAGAGAAATTGAACATACTTCATAAAGGCGTTAAAGTAAGGGAGAATTGGCAGGGAATTTATGATTATTTTTCGCGTTGTTTGGTGAAGTCAAGTGCTGAATCTAGGGCTTCAGGAGCAGGCGCGGGAATGGTTGATACAGATTAATTTAGCACTCAATAAAGCTTACAGCTAAACCACCAAGGGATGTCTCTTTGTATTTGTGTGACATGTCTAGACCCGTCCTCTTCATTGCAGCGATGCATTGGTCTAGAGAGATTAGGTGCTCCCCAGTTTCTCTAAGTGAGAGTGAGCTTGCAGTGTAAGCCTTGACAGCCCCGAAGCCGTTTCTCTCAATGCAAGGCACTTGTACGAGACCCTTTACAGGATCGCAAGTCATTCCTATATGGTGTTCTAAAGCCATTTCTGCGGCATTTTCGATTTGGGCGCTTGTGCCTCCTCTTATGGCGCAAAGACCTGCAGCAGCCATAGAAGATGCTGAACCAACCTCGCCCTGACAGCCAACTTCAGCTCCTGATATCGAGCTATTAAGTTTAATCAGCCCACCTATTGCGGATGCTGATAAAAGGAATTGACGGATTTGTTCTGGAGTCGCTGACTTATGTTTATAGTAATAGTATAGGGTTGCTGGCACTACCCCTGATGCACCATTAGTTGGAGCAGTTACTACCATATGTCCCGCAGCATTTTCTTCATTAACTGCCATTGCATAAGCACAAAGCCAATCATTAGTACTTGTATTTTCTAGGTCATTTTCTAGGTTTTCATGTAACTTCTTTGCCCGCCTTTTTGTATTTAATCCACCAGGCAGGATGCCTTCTGTAGTGAGACCATTTTCAACACAGCTTTTCATTGCATTCCATATCTCATCTAGTTTATTGATAAGTATTTCTTCAGGAATATTTTCTAGCTCATTTGCAAGCTTCATTTCCCAGATTGTTTTATTATTCTTTTTAGACATTTCTAGCATTTGATTGGAGTTATCAAAAGGATAGGGATAAGCTGAGCTTGATTCTGCAGCAATTGGACCTTCAATATTATCTATTTCTGCAAGAGTTGATATAAAGCCACCACCGATAGAGAAATAGGTATTAGAAATGAGCTTCTTATCTGATTTATCTAGAAGTTCAAAAACCAAACCGTTAGGATTTTGTTTCATTGAATTTCTGGTGTCAAAAATGATATCGTCTTCAGAAAAGAACGCTACCTTTTGAGTGTTATTGATATCTATACTTTTTGAGTTCCAGGTAAGCTCAATCACCTCACCTATATTTTCTTTGATGAGAGTATGTGGCAGGTATCCATGAAGACCAAGTGTTACTGCTCTATCGGTTGCATGGCCTACACCAGTGTATGCTAGAGAATCCTTTAAAGTGCATCTAATATGATAGGTATCAATCTTAGGATTTGAATCGACAAATGTTCTAACATGCGTCATAAAATCATTAGCTGCAACCATGGGTCCCATTGTATGAGAGCTTGATGGACCAACACCAACTTTAAATAAGTCTAAAACGCTGACAAACATAAAAAATTAAGTTTTATAAAGATTGTCATTCCACATTTCGGATCTTGCCTAGCTATTAAAAAAATCAACATATGATACATTGTTTTACAGTCTCTTTATTGAAAGTAAAGCCGGTTCCAGGTCTTTCTGGAATATCAATATGACCATTGATAACTTCAATTTGTTCATTAAACAGACTAGAAAACCACGGAATATGTTCAACGGAAATACAATTTTCTACTGAGCCTGCAACGCAAAGACTTTGTTCTGTAAAGATGTGTGTTGAAATTGGAACTTCGTATTCTTTTGCAATATTAGCAACCTCTCTCATTAAGGAGATGCCACCAATTCTTTGAAGATCTGGCATGACAATATCACAAGCTTTAGCTTCAAGCATCTCGATAACGCCATACTTGGAATACTCATTTTCACAAGAAGCAATCGGGATGTTAAGTTGACCTCTTACATTGGCATGACCTATACGGTCAGAAGATTCAACTGGCTCCTCAAGCCAGAATAAGTCATATTCTTCTAGTTCTCTTCCGAGGCGAATGGCTTCGACAGTTTTGAGTCCTTGATTTACATCT
Organism: Candidatus Thioglobus sp.; assembly: GCA_029247465.1. Classification (GTDB taxonomy): domain Bacteria; phylum Pseudomonadota; class Gammaproteobacteria; order PS1; family Pseudothioglobaceae; genus Pseudothioglobus. The sequence goes on along the minus strand of JAQWLF010000128.1, from coordinate 4,125 downwards.
GCCATCAATTCAATTTCAGGACCAATCGCTTTTCTAAGTTGTTTTACACGTTCAACATCGCTTAACAAATTACCACTTCCAATTCGAATTTTCATTGCTAAAAAACCCTGCTCAATAAAGCATCTAGCTTCATTTAGAATCGAATCGATAGATTGAGAAAGCCATAATCCACCACTCGCATAGGTTTTTATCTTTGACCGATGACTACCAAAAAGGCGATGCAAAGGTAAATTAGACGCCTTGCCATTTATATCCCATAATGCTGTATCAATTGTTGATAGTGCAGAGATAGCATAGTTACTTTTTCCACTCTGATCAATAACACTCCAAATATCTTGCAGAATTTCGTCAATAAATTGAGGGTCTTTGCCAATTAAAATTGATGATAAGCCTACTAAAGTTTCCTTGAAGACTTTTATTTCATGAGAGTTCAAACTAAATAAATAGCTCTGTCCTTCTATCTCTTCATCAGTTGTAATAGTTAGCAGTACACAGCCAACTGATGACATTGTATGGATTGCTGTAGTTAGTGTACTTTCAAAAGGTAAGTTGACAATTTGAGTTTTAATATTATTAATTTTCAAATGTAGAATTCAATAAATGATGAGGATAAAATAGGATTATAATCTACGATTTAGCTCATATGTAGAGTGCTATGGGGAATAAAGAATTATCTTTAAGTGAGCAGCAAGAGAATGTAAAAATTGATTTAGCTGCTATGTTTCGACTAACCGCGATGTTTGGCTGGGATGACACTGTTTGGAATCATATTACTGCGAGAGTGCCTGGTTCGGAGCATCATTTTTATATGCACCGTTTTGGTTTATCGTATGAAGAAGTGTGTGCATCAAATTTAATCAAGGTTGATGAAGAAGGAAATGTTCTCGAAGGCCCAAAGGATGTTAATACTGCTGGATTTATTATTCATAGCGCAATTCACTTAAATCATCCTAATAATAAATTTGTTTTTCATGCACACCCCCCTAGTGCAATTGCTGCAACAGCATTTAAAGAGATTCCTTTTCTCGTTCAAGACTCATCAATGCTTTTCGGTAAGGTTGGTTATCATGATTGGGAGGGGTTATCCGTTGACCCTGATGAAAGATTAAGGATAGCTCATAATTTAGGCAATAATTCATGTTTGGTAATGAAAAATCATGGATTTTTGACTGTTGGAGAGACGGCAGGTCAATGTTTTATGAATATGTATTATTTAATACGAATGTGCGAAGTTGCACTCTCAGCAACAGCATCAAATATTGAGCTAGATTCTGGGTTAGAGCAATTATGGCCAATCGCATCAGAGCAATATCAGGCTTTTAAGCCCGGTTTGTATGAGTGGCCAGCATTATTGCGTCGTTGCGATAGATTAGATTCCTCATATAAAAAGTAAAGATAATGACAACAAATGTTTCTCCGTCGGCTTTTAGTTCTTTTGAAATTCGATTAGAAGAGTTTGTCAATCTAGAAGAATTCCCTATTCATGATTTGACGAGTCCAAGAAGAGAGATGCTTGTTAATGATTGCCGTAAAGATCTAGAAAAATGGGGTTGCGCACATATTCACAATTTCATTACCAATTCAGCAATAATTAAAATGAAAGAGGAAGCCTTTAGGCTTATTGAGAGTTCTCGAAGAGCGCATAAGTTTGTGAATCCATATCTTACTGAGGACGATCCTTCATTACCAAAAGATCATCCAAAGCGTTTTTTTGAAGAAAGAACTTCATCATTCATAAATTCTGACTTACTAGATAGAGACTCTATGCTTCGTAAGATCTATGACTCGGATGTCATGGTTCACTTTATATCTGACTGTCTAAACGTCGGTCCAATCTATCGCTGGGCTGAACCTCTGGGTAGAAATCCATATAGTATTATGCACGATGGTGACTATTTCCCATGGCATTTTGACGGTAATGACTTCACAGTAAGTATATTAGTGAATGAATCAAATAATGGCGGGAATTTTGAATATGTTCCAGATATTCGAACTCCTAAAAATGAAAATTTTGAGGATGTTAAGCAAGTTCTTCATGGTCAAAGAAAAAGAGTTAAGGTGCTGAGTTTAAAAACAGGAGATATACAAATATTTAAAGGTCGTTATTCCATTCATAGGGTTACAGTTGCTAGAGGAAGCGAGCCAAGGATTATTGCTCTTCCAACTTATGTCACTAATCCATATTTGGTTAATAGGCCTCACCATGCGGAAGCTTTTTATGGCCGTTCAATGCCGATTCATCATGAGCGCAATCTTGAACGAATAGATAAATTAACTGATTGAGGTTAGATCATGAATATAGGTTTTATTGGTTTAGGAAATATGGGTGCTGGAATGGCCAATAATTTATTGAATCATTGCAATAATTCAAATGATAAATTATTTGTTCTGGATCTAAATGAAGCAGTCTTATCTGACTTTGAAGCTCGAGGTGCTCTCAATGGAGAGAGTGCATCAAAGATGTGTCCTCAGTGCGATGTACTTTTTACTTCACTCCCAAGCTCTAAAGAAGTTAATCTTTTAGCGTTTGGAGCTGAAGGAATACTAAATAATTTGAAAGAGGGTGCAGCTTGGTTTGAAACTTCTACAAACGAATTGTCAGAGTGGGAGAAGGTTAGAGAAAGCGCCCCAAGTCACCTAACGTTAGTTGATGCTCCAGTGAGTGGAGGCTCCGAGGGTGCCACAGCAGGAACCTTAACTATGTTTCTTGGTATTGACAAAGAAGTTTTAAAAAAGTTTGAGACATTGTTAAAAGTTTTTTCTAGTAATTTGCTTTGTATGGGTCCTTCAGGATCAGGATACGTTACAAAACTAGTTCAGCTTCATCTCAACTATCTTGTTGCACAGGGTATTGGAGAAACTTTAATGATGGGAGCTAAGGCAAACTTAGACTTAAATACTTTGCATTCAGTACTAATGAATAGCTGTTCACAAAGCTATGTAGTTGAAAACTACATACCCAAAGTTCTTGACGGAAGTTATGACAAATCCTTTACTCTTGGTCTCGCTGAAAAAGATGTTAAGCTGATTGTGGAGCTTGGCCATCATTTCGGCATAACAATGCCACTTGGTGAAAAAGTTTTTCAAACTTATCAAGAAGCAAAAAACCTTTATGGTGAAGATTCACCTCATTTAAGTGTTGTCCGTTTAATTGAAGAAGCACACAAGCAAAAGTTGAGAAACGCATAACAAGCAAAGGAAGTTAATTTGATTGAAGATGCAATAATTGAAAGTAATATTTCACCATCTAAATTGAAACAAATGTTTGATTATAGGTTGTCTCGATTACGTCAATCTATGGCAAAAAAAAATATCAGTCTAGTGATTTTGCAAAATCCTGTAAGTCTGAGATACGCAATTGATTTTGACGAGTATCAGCTTTTTCAATCACACATTCCAACATGTTATTTATTTGTACCTATAGAGGGCCCAATAGTAATGCATGGATCAGTTAGAAGAGATTTTCCAAATGTTGACGAATACAAAAGGCCCTGTTTTATCTCTCCATTTGATGGGGGCGTTGAACTCAAAGACAAAGCTGAATTATTTTGTAAAGAACTCAAGCAATTTACTGGCGAATACTGTCAAAACAATCAAATTGGAATAGAAAGAATGTCGCCAGAAGTCTTTAATACATTAAGAGACGCCAACTTTCAACTTACAGATGCAGAATGTATACTTGAACAGGCTAAAAAAATTAAGTGTGTAACTGAAATCGAGTGCATTAAGAATTCAATTCTTGTAGCCGAACATGGCATAAAGTTAATGCATGAAAATTCAGTTGAAGGAATATCTGAGAGGCAATTATGGTCAATCCTACATAAGGTTAATATTGCAAACAATGGATCTTGGATTGACGGTCATATGCTCTCGTCTGGTCCAAGGACTAACCCCTGGCTCCAAGAGGCAAAAAATCGAATAATAATGAAGGGTGATATGATTGCTTTTGATACAGACTTAATAGGCCCAAGTGGCTACATGGCAGATATTTCTAGATCATGGATTTGTGAGGGAGGCAAGGGTAATACAGAACAAAGAATTGCTTATCAACATGCTTATGACGAAGTTAACTTTAATATCGAGTTGATTAAATCAGGCATGTCTTTTTTAGAATTATCAAAAAAA
>JAQWLF010000120.1:0-2628 GCA_029247465.1 Candidatus Thioglobus sp. | reverse complement strand
TTCTTCATCAACCCAAAAGCATTCACCCACCGAAGATAAAATTGATGACACTAATGATTTTTGCTCATTATTGACAAGTTCATTTGCAAACAAACCCGTAACTCCAGTTTGAAAAAGTGCAGGAGTATTCGGCATTGTTCGGATCAGTGCAAAGTTACCACCAAGCCAGCGATTAATGTCACTACTTCTAATACCAGCAACTATTGAAACAAAGAGATGTTTTGATTTAACGACACCCTTTAATTCAAGACAGACACTTGAAAGTACTTGAGGCTTTACTGCGAAAAAGATAATGTCACTATTACTTAATAATGAAGTATTATCTGAGTATGTAGTGACTTCGAGTTCTGATTCACGGCTTTGTAATAGCTCTTCATTGGGGTCGCTTATATTGATCTGATTGGCATCAAAACCATTATTTAATAAGCCCTTTATAAGTGCATAAGCCATGTTTCCGGCACCAATAAATCCAATGACAGTTTTGTTTTCCATATAAAATATCTCAGTTGATAAGGCTGAAGTTAATTCTACCAAACTTGTTGTAAATAAAGAACATTAATGAAAAAATTCAATCCAAAACTAATAATGATTGATGTTGACGGAACCCTAGTAGACAGTGTTCCAGATCTTGCATACTGTGTTGATCAGATGATGATTGAGCTTGGAATGAAAGAGAGGGGTGAGGAAAAGGTTCGTCACTGGGTAGGTAACGGTATTCCAAAATTAGTAGAGCGTGCCTTGACTGATGATCTCGAAGCAAGCCCAACAAAAGAGGTTTTTGATGTGGCTTATCCGATTTTTTTAGAGCTTTATGCTGATAATACTGCAGCAAGATCGTGTCTTTATGCAGGAGTTAAAGAAGGTCTTGATTATTTAAAGTCTAAAGACTATCAATTGGGTTGTGTTACCAATAAAGCAGAACAATTTACCCATCCACTGCTTAAAACTTTAGGTATTTTTGATGACTTTAAAATAGTAATTTCTGGCGATAGTTTGGCTAAGAAAAAACCAGACCCTTTACCGCTAGTTCACGCAGCAAGCTACTTTAATATTTCACCACAAGAGTGCCTTATGCTTGGTGATTCAGTGAGCGATGTAAAGGCTGCTAGAGCTGCAGGCTTTAGTATTATTTGTATGTCTTATGGGTACAATCATGGCAATGACATCGCTGATGAAAGTCCTGACCTCGTTATAGATTCAATGAGCCAGCTAAGAGAATACTTATAATGAATATTGATGAGCAACATATTTGGCATCCTTATGCAAAAATTCCTAATACAGTTGCGTCTCACCTTGTAGAGTCAGCAGACGGAGTCTATCTCAATTTTAAAAATGGCAATCGTGTAATTGATGGCATGAGTTCCTGGTGGTCAATGATTCATGGATACAATAATTCTTACATCAATCAGGCAATGAAGACTCAGATCGATTCTGTATCCCATGTCATGTTTGGAGGTTTGACGCACCAACCAGCAATCGATTTGTGCGAAAAACTTATCAAAATTACACCTCAAGGTCTCGACAAGGTTTTCTTCGCAGATTCAGGCTCAGTTTCAGTCGAGGTGTCCCTTAAAATGGCTTTGCAATATTGGCAAAACAAAGGGAAAATTAATAAGTCACGTTTCGTTACTCCGAGGGGCGGTTATCATGGAGATACTTTTGGAGCAATGAGTGTTTGTGACCCACAAACAGGCATGCACCATTTGTTTAAAGATGTATTACCTCAGCATTATTTTGTAACTCAACCGACACTAGGCAATACAAAAGAAGCACTAGCTGACCTTGAAAATAGATTAGAAAAAAGTCACAATAAAATTGCAGCAATGATCCTTGAGCCAATCGTCCAAGGTGCCGGAGGTATGAATATCTACGAGGCAGATTATCTTAAAGGTGTCAGAGATTTATGCCACAGATACGACATCCTAATGATTGTAGATGAAATTGCTACCGGGTTTGGTAGGACAGGAGAGCTTTTTGGATGCGATCACGCAGGCATTTCACCCGACATACTCTGCTTAGGTAAGGCATTAACTGGTGGCTATATGACAATGGCTGCTGCATTAACTAATTCAGAGATTGCAGAAACAATTGGCGTTCTAATGCATGGCCCAACCTTTATGGGAAACCCATTGTCATGTTCTGCAGCAAATGCAAGCATCGAAATACTTTTAAATAGTGATTGGAAAAAAAGAATATTGCAGATTCAAAATCTACTTAATTCACAATTATTGCCCTTGAGGGGTGAACAAAATGTAGTTGATATAAGGGTGATTGGTGCAATAGGCGTCATTGAATTTGAAAAGCCATTAGATATGAAGTCAACCCAAGAGCGATTAATTAATGACGGAGTATGGTTAAGGCCGTACGGGAAATTACTCTATACAATGCCACCTTACATCATAAGTGATAAGGAGTTAGCAAGAATCACTCAGGCAATGATTCGGGTTGCCTCTTAGCTCTCCCTTGACATAGCGCTTTAACTTATTGTTTCCAAAACCTTCAGTCCTTTAAGTAATCTACTCGATAGGGTCGATATCTATAAACCAGCGAACTGTTGAACTTATTTTTATTGTCTCCAAGTGCTTATAAAAAGTTTTTATTACCCGATGTAACTCATTTCTGTTTGTA
>JAQWLF010000100.1:0-15027 GCA_029247465.1 Candidatus Thioglobus sp. | reverse complement strand
TTGGTGAAATAGACAAAAAACATGTTCGTGAAATTGCAAAAAATAATAACTTTATAAATTCTGAAAAGAAAGATTCAACGGGAATTTGCTTTATTGGTGAAAGGCCATTTACAGAATTCTTGACTAATTTTCTGCCTAAAGAGAAAGGCGATATTGTTGATGAAGATGGGCGATTTATTAAACATCATGATGGTCTTCCTTTCTACACAATTGGTCAACGCAAAGGACTTGAGATTGGTGGTGGCTTTAGTGATTCTCCTGAGCCATGGTTTGTTGCAGATAAACTAATCGAATCAAATAAAATAGTCGCCGTTCAGGGTGACAACCCTTTGCTTTATCACAATTCACTTGTAGCAGACAGCGTTCACTGGATAGATAAAGCCCCTAATTTTCCACTTACATGTGATGCTAAAATACGTTATCGTCAAGCATCTCAAGAATGTAAGGTAATTATGCTAGATGGTGATTGTATAAAAGTTGATTTTAAAGACACTCAAAGAGCTATAACGCCTGGTCAGTCAGTCGTTTTTTATGATGACGATGTTTGCCTTGGTGGAAGCATAATTAAATCTAAGGCTAATGAATAAAACAGCAAAACAAACCCTAGCATTGGCAAGCATATTTCAATCTACAGCATTAGTACACCAACTCGCCTCAACCGGACAATGCGATAGCCACACTAATAGAGTAAGCTTAAATAGCATTGTTAATGAAAGCGACTCGGTTGATGAAATTTTCACCTCTCCAGAAGATTTAAAAATAGGTTTTGATTCTTTAAAGTTTTTATTCGAGAAAAAGTCAATAGATATGCATAATGTGATGTTGTATGCGACAGCATTAATTAACCTTGAAAAAAAATTAATGAAAAAACCAGATTTGTTAAATAAGATTTCCAATGAAATTAGTCTCATCAATAAACAGGAATTTTTTGACATTCATCACTCCAATTCAATTGCTAGGCTTGCTGAACTTTACAAAAATACCCTAGGTAGCCTCAATCCGACTATTATGGTCAGGGGTGAACAAATCTACCTCACAAACCGTCACACTGCAAACCATATAAGGGCTCTACTTTTAGCTGGCATAAGAGCTGTGTCTTTATGGAAATCTCAAGGCGGAAAAACCTGGCACTTACTGCTCAATAAGAAAAAAACACTTCAATACGTTAAATCACTAGCAAATTAAGTTGGTGTAAACTAATACTTGCATAAATACAGGCGAGACTCTATAATTCATATTTTTGTAATTTAACCATTAAATAAAACAATATGGCCAACTCAGCAGCATCAAAGAAACGCGCAAGACAAGCAGTAAAACGTAACCAACATAATTCACAAATTCGAGCTAAAGTTCGTACCTTTGTCAAGAAGGTTGTTTCTGCAATTTCTGCTGGAAATAAGAAAGAGGCTATTAGTGGCTTCAAAGTGATGCAAAAGAATGTTGATCAGGCTGTCAGTAAAGGCTTAATTCATAAAAATCAAGCTGCCAGAAAAAAGTCTCGCCTTATCTCCCAAATTAAAGCTCTATAAAATTAGATTGTTAATTTGGTTTTTAGCAGGTTAATATCTAAATAGCAAAAATCATAGTTATAATTAAAACCCTCCTTTGAGGGTTTTTTTATACATAAAATTTATTACCATTATGATTGATGAAAGCGATAAATCTTTATTTAGAAATGCCGTTGAACAACAAAAAACTATTGACAAGGATAGCAATAATAAAAGCCAGCCTTTCAAAAATAAACTGAATAAACCTTTTGAAGACTATAAATATTTGTACGAGCCAAATATTACAGGCTCTGAGCCTGTAATTCATTTCAAAGTTGGATTGTCACCAAAAATAATTAAAAAAATGAAGCAAGGAAATATTGGCTCTACCCCATCTATAGACCTACATGGTCATAAGATCGAAGAAGCTTGCCAGTCACTTTCAAGGTTTATTCATTTCCACTCTAACGAGAGATTTATACATATAATCCATGGCAAAGGCTACCACTCAAATAACGGTCTATCTATCATTAAATCTCAAGTAGTTCACTATCTTAAGCAGCATCCTCAGGTTTTAGCTTTTTGTTCTTGCCCTCAAGATATGGGCGGCACAGGGGCGGTGTTTGTTCATCTCAAAGCTGATGTTTGATCTTGATGAAATTTACTCTGTTTCAGATTTTGTAAAATTATGTAGAAATTCAATTGAACAAAATATACCTCATTGCTGGGTTCAAGGTGAAATATCAAATTTATCTAGACCCTCTTCTGGGCACTGGTATTTTTCTCTAAAAGATGCAAACGGGCAAATTAGATGTGCTTTTTTTCGTCTTAGTCAGCGCAAAATACAGTTTTCCCCTGAAAATGGCATGTCAGTAGTGATCAGAGGTGCCCCAACACTCTATGAACAAAGGGGTGACTTTCAACTAATAGTGCAACAAATGGAGCCTGCAGGTGTTGGAAATCTTCAGCTTGCATTTGACCAACTAAAAAATAAATTAAAAACTGAGGGTTTATTTTCTTTAGAAAATAAAAAAGCACTCCCTGAAACTCCAAAAACAATTGGTGTCATCTCTTCCTCAAATGGATCTGTAATAAAAGACATCATTAAAGTTTTAAATTCAAGATACCCTTTTGCTGATATCCTTCTTTATGACACGATAGTTCAAGGAGAAAATGCCCATAAAAGAATCATAAAGGCTCTCGAAGCAGCCGATACAAGCAATCGATGTGACGTTATCATATTGGCTAGAGGTGGAGGCTCAATCGAAGATCTATGGGCATTTAATGAGGAGGAACTTGCAAGAGTTATTTTTAATTGCAAAACCCCTATCATAAGCTCTATAGGCCATGAAACCGATACAACTATTGCAGATTTTGTAGCTGATGTAAGAGCACCTACACCATCTGCTGCTGCAGTAAGTGCAACTCCTGATAGACAATCAATCATCTATCATGCGTCTAAACTTAGAAAGCAATTGCAAGATTTTATCAGTCGATCTATAGAAAATCGAAAGCTCTCTCTCAATCTACTTCAGTTAAGAATTATTGACCCTAGTCAACAATTACAACGGAACGCTCAAAAACTTGATGAATATGAAATACGATTATTTAGAGAGATTAATACTTTAATTGATCTGAATCAAACTAAGCTGCAGCAACTAAACGTTCGAGTTCACAATAATTCAGAAAACTTTATTAAAGAACAAGCAAGACAACTAAGCAACAAAGTTGACTTACTTAACCTGCTGTCACCTCTAAATACTCTTTCAAGAGGCTACAGTATTACACATAATGAACAAGGTAAAGTTTTAGTTTCATTTGACAAAATTAATCCTGGAGATCTTATTGTTTCACAGTTCCATGATGGAAAAGTCACCTCAAAAGTAACTAAGAAAGAGGATAATTAAATGCCACTAGCAAAGCAATGAAAATAAAATTGAAATATGAAGTCTAACGTCTCATTTTTCCGTCGATTAGGTTCAATAACCTATGATTTATTCCTTGTGTTTTCTTTTGTATTCTTTATTGCAGGAATAGTAATTCTAATCAATAACAAGGAACCAATAACTAATAACCTATTCTTTTATCTATTAACTCTTCCTGTAATTTATGCTTATTTTTCAATATCCTGGGTAAAAGGAAAACAAACTCTTGGAATGAGAGCTTGGAAATTTGAAATTATGCAAAAAGATGGAAATAATATTACTTATAAACAATCACTCATTAGATTAGTATTAGCGACAATTTCATTAGCTGGAATTGGCTTTATATTTCAGCTTTTCAATCAATATAGACTGCCAATACATGACTATTATTCAAAAACGTATCTTGCTTCTATTTATAAATAGCATGATTATCATTTAAAAAGTCAAATATATAAATTTATGCAAAATAATTCACTCACAGGCCTATTTGGATTTATTGTTAAAAACAAAATTACACTTGTACTTATTGTTATATTAATAGCCCTAATTAAGCAAAATATTTTGGATAATGATTTCCCAAATGTTATTACAAAAAAGCAAAAAGATATTGATGAAATAGAAATTACTAATCTTAATTTGCTAAATGATAATGCCCTTCTAGAAAATCAAATCAGTGGCTATATACAAGAAGATTTGAGTTTAATAGAATCTAAGGCGAGATATAAATATGGACTAATCAAAGAAGGTGAAGTGTTTTATAAAGTTAACACAATTATCAATACTGATAATGCAGCAGAATCTAGCGAGTCTACTTTATAATAAAGGTCATTAAATTCACACCTCTAAAAGGAAGTCATAGCCTTCATGCATAATGATAATTGTTACTTAATTATTCCAGCCAGTGGCTCTGGGAGTCGCATGAATTCCGAGATCCCTAAACAGTACCTTAAACTGGAAAATGGCTTAACCATAGTTGATCAATGCCTTAAAACTCTTTTAGGAATTGATCAGATTTCTGGATGCGTTATTGCACTTGCTGAAGGCGATGAACGATTTAAAGATTCATCCTATTACAAACATCCAAAAATACTTGGATTTGCCTTAGGTGGTAAGGAACGCTACCACTCTGTTCTAAGTGCACTCAATACTTTAAGTGAATTTGCAAGTTCAAATGACTGGGTTCTAGTTCATGATGCTGTACGTCCATGCATCAAAAAGACTGATGTTGAGAACTTAATAGGTGAGATCTTCAATCATTCTGTTGGTGGTATTCTCGCTACGAGAGCTATAGATACGATTAAAAAAATAAAGGATAAAGGTGAAGTATTAACAATTGATCGAAAAAAACTTTATCATGCACAAACTCCACAAATGTTTCGTTTTGGAATTTTAAAAGAAGCGATTAATAATGCGATAGAAATAAATAATCACATCACAGATGAGTCTGAAGCAGTTGAAGACTTAGGGCATTTAATAAAAATTGTTACAGGGTCTAAAAGCAACATTAAAATTACTCAAGAAGATGATCTTGAGCTAGCCAATTATTACTTAAAATAAATTATGACAATTAAAACCGGTTTAGGACAAGATTCACACGCATTTGAAGATGTCAAAGGCAAGCCTTTAATTTTAGCTGGCATTAAATTTGATTACCCTTTAGGGCTCAAAGGTAATAGTGATGCAGATGTGATTTTTCATTCTATTACTAATGCCATTTCAAGTATCACCGGTAGAAATATATTAGGTTCAGTAGCTGATAAGCTTGCCAAACAAGGTCAAATAGACAGTCAAAATTATCTAAAACTTGCACTTGATGATCTAAATACATGGAAAATAAATCACATCGCAATTTCCATTGAATGCCTAAAACCAAAAATATCACCTCAAATTGAATTAATGAGAAATAATATTTCCAAACTCTGCAACATAAGTACCGCTGATGTTGGCATAACTGCAACCACAGGAGAAGGACTTACTGCATTCGGAAGGGGTGAAGGTATTCAAGTAATAAGCCTCGTAACGGTTAGTAAACCATGACTCTAATTGATAATCCTACTCGATCAAAAATCAAAAAAATTCACTTTATAGGTATCGGTGGCTCTGGAATGAGTGGCATTGCAGAAGTACTTACTAACTTAGGTTATGAAATATCTGGGTCTGATCTCCAATCAAATACGGCAACAGAAAAGTTGGAAAAACTAGGCTGTAGTATCACTTATAAACACCAATCAGAGAATGTTATCGGTAAGCAAGCAGTAGTAGTTTCTTCTGCAATAAACAAAAATAACCCTGAGCTACAGGAAGCCAGACAACAAAAATTATTAATTGTTCCGAGAGCAGAAATGTTGGCAGAATTGATGCGCTTTCGCTTTGGCATAGCTATCTCTGGCACTCATGGAAAAACAACAACAACCAGCCTAATTGTTCACATAATGACTGAAGCAAAACTAGACCCAACCTACGTTATTGGTGGCATTATAAATGCAACAGGCATGAATGCTAAACTTGGTAAGAGTGACTATTTGATTGCTGAGGCAGATGAGAGTGATGCTTCTTTCCTTCATCTACAACCAATGCTAAGTGTTATAACGAATATTGATGAAGATCACATGAGTACGTACAAACATAGTTACAAAAAACTATCCGATGCCTTTATAAACTTTACATCCAATTTACCATTCTATGGCGTTTGCGTTGTTTGCATTGATGATGATGGCGTCAAAGGTATTCTTAATAAAATTCACCGACCTGTTTTAAGTTATGGCTTCAGTGACAATGCCGACGTCAAGGCACACAATATCAAGCAAAATGAGATGAGAATGTCCTTCGATGTCAGTTGCTCGAAGTATCAAAAGAATTTTCCTGTTATTCTTAACTTAATAGGCAAACATAACATCTTAAATGCTCTGGCAGCAATAAGTGTTGCAATTGAACTCGAAATTGACACTGACATTATTCAAAAAGCTTTATCTCATTTTAGTGGCGTCTCTAGAAGGTTGGATTATCACCAAGATTTATCAATAAATACTCATAATCTGCCACTATTTGATGACTATGGTCACCACCCAAATGAGATCTCAGCAGTTCTTAGCACACTAAGAGATACTTATCCAGAAAAAAGGTTAGTGGTTATTTTTCAGCCTCACAGATACTCAAGAACTAGAGATTTATTTAATGATTTTGTTAGCTGTTTATCCAAAGTTGACGTACTAATCTTACTAAATATTTATGCAGCTAACGAGCCATCAATTAATACAATTAGCTCATCAACATTAGCTGACTCTATAAGAAGAAGAAGTTCAATTGACCCTATCGTTGTTAAAGATATTTCTGAAATAGTTGAAATACTTCCGAATGTTGTCAATAAAAACGATGTAATTCTCACGCTTGGAGCTGGAGACGTCAATAAAATACCGCATCAATTAAAAACCCATTTTTGTCAATAATTTATAATGATAAAGTTCAATGAACCCATGTCAAAACACTGTTCATTAAGATCAGGAGGCATGACAAGTGAATTCTTTTTACCTGAAGATATCAATGAACTTTCTCTATTTCTGAAAAGTAATGTAAAGCCAATATTACTGGTCGGATTGGGGAGTAACCTGTTGGTTCGTGATAGGGGATTTAATGGAGTTACTATTCACACAAAAAACCTAAAAGAACTCAACATCACAAATAAATATATCGAATCTGGAGCAGGCACTTCACTTGCCAAGTTATCAAGATTTGCTCAAGCTAAGCTGAAATATGGCGCTGAATTCTTAAGCGCTATTCCGGGTAGTGTTGGCGGCGCGCTAGCTATGAATGCTGGTGCATTTGGCTCCGAGGTATGGCAATACGTTGTTTCTGTTCAAACCATAAGCTTGTCTGGTGAATTGAAAGAGAGATTTCCAAATGACTATGAGATTAATTACCGTTCAGTTAAACATAGATTCGGTGATGAATTTTTTATCAGTGCTCGCTTTGATTTCAATTTAAATAAACCAAATGACAATGTCCGTGAACTGCTTGATAAAAGAAACTCCTCTCAACCTATTGGCCTCCCAAGTTGTGGAAGTGTATTTAAAAACCCTAAAGATAATTATGCAGCTAAATTAATTGAGTCAAGTGGACTTAAAGGTTTTTGTATAGGAGGAGCTTGCGTTTCAGAAAAGCATGCAAACTACATTATTAATCAGAATAATGCAACAGCTTTAGATATTGAAAATTTAATTATTCACATTCAAAATACAGTAAAAAATCTTCATAATGTTGAACTTGAGACTGAAATAATAATCATATGATTGCTGTTTTAATGGGTGGCTATTCAGCCGAAAGAGAAATATCATTACTGAGCGGTAATGCGGTATATAAATCCCTCCTTAATAGTAATGTCGATTGCTTCTCATTTGATCTAACTGAAGACAATCTTGACGAGTTATGGAAAAGGGAGTTTGAGAAAGCATTCATTGTCCTTCATGGCAAAGGGGGAGAGGATGGGTTTATTCAGTCGAAACTAGAAAGAAAAAATATTCCATTTACAGGTTCTGGTGTTGCAGCTTCTAGTCTTTGTATCAACAAAGCTACAACTAAAGAACTTTGGAATAAACATAACTTACCTTTATCACCCTCGATCCTTGCAATTAAAGGCAACCCTCTAGATTCAATCAACTTCCCTCTTCCTTGGGCTGTAAAACCAACAATGGAGGGCTCAAGTATTGGTATAAGTAAAGTAGAAAATAAAAATGAACTAGCTAACGCACTTGAGATTGCATGGCAATATAACAGCGAAGCATTAATCGAGCAATGGGTTGAAGGTGATGAATACACTGTGGCAATTTTAGGTAGCCAATCACTACCAAGCATAAAGATAATTTCAGATCACGATATTTATGATTACCACTCAAAATATTTCAGTAATAAAACTGAATATTTATGCCCTTCTGGCCTCACAAAAGAGCAAGAAAGAAGTATTCAGTCAATCGCAATGAAGGCTTTTGATTTAACTGGAGCCTCAGGCTGGGGAAGGGTTGATTTTATTGTTGATAAAGATAAGAAACCATACCTCCTAGAAATAAATACAGTCCCTGGAATGACATCACATTCACTCGTTCCCATCGCAGCTAAAGCCTCGGGCTTTGATTTTGATCAATTAGTATTAAAAATACTTTATGGCTAAAGAAAAACTTAATCAAATTAAGAAGCCTAAAAAGCCTTTAAGAGAAGTTCTGTTCCAGTCACTTAAAAAGCTTATATATTTACTAATCGTATTATCAATTGCTGGCTTAATATATCTTATTAATAACTCAAAATTATTTGAACCAAGTATTGCTTGGGAGATTAATAGTGACTTTGAAAATTTAACACAAGAATATGATGATCTTGAAGTTCAAGACATTATTAATAAATATTTTTTAGAAACTATAACCCTTCAGTATGATGATCTAGTAAAGCCCGCCCTAATTAACAAATATTTTATAGAGCTTTCTAAAATAAAAGAAAAGGTTGAGGACCACCCATGGGTTTCAAAAGCCACCGTTGAAAGAGTATTTTGGAATAAGATTAAAGTTACGGTTGAAAATCATGATATAGCTATGCGATGGGGTACAAAAGGCTTTATTTCTTCCAATGGAGTTTTATTTCAGCCCAGATTTTTAATTAGTTCAGATGCTCCTATTGGAGTAACGTCAGAAGACGAAATTGAACAATTTTATACTGATTTTACTAACTATAAATCAATCTTAGATCCCGTAAAAATTACTCATTTTGAAAGATCAAATATTGATCAATTGACGCTAGATAGTAATATAAAGATTATTTTAGGCTACCAAAAACAAAATGAACGCCTAGAACTATTCGTTAAGGTCTATGAAAATCTAAAAAAGTATAAAAAAGTCAGAACAAGGGGAATTTTTGATATGCGTTACCCTAAGGGTTTTGCTTTGAGCTATTCGCCCTTATAACGCTGTAACACAAGGCGAAACTAATTGCCATCCAATAGATTATTATGACCATAGAACCCCAAAAAGTAAACTCGTTTGCTCCAATTAGAGTAACTAATACTATTAACAAGGTAGGTACACCTAACTTGAGCAAAAAAACTCTTAGCTGAACACTTAACTGTAACTTAATTTTTTTATAGGGCACATCATTCGCTATTGATACCAAATTAAGTGATATTGGAATGAGAAGAAAATAAATAATCGGCAATAGAAATGGCGAAATAAAAATTGGGAATTGAGTAGCAATAGATAAAAGGATAAATAAAAGGAAAAAGCGACCAAAGCGAAGACTCGGCAAAACCGTTCCTAACCTGGCAATAGAATTATTTCCCGATATTACCATTCGATATATATTTATTACAAGCGCCATATACCCATAATCAAACATTAACAAATAGAGCTGATAGTATTCAGGATATGTTCCAACCTCTCCGATACCAAATAATTGAGCTTGAAGAACAATCATTAACTCTGGCAATATAGTTATCAATGGAAGTGCCATAAGAAATGGAAAGATGCTTATTTCTAACAACTTTTGCCAATTAGAAAAAGTGAACGCTAAGGTTGCAAGGATAGTCTTTCGTATTGGTATAGTTTTCATGATAAGTTTGAGTTGACTACATTAATTGTAATGGTTAATTTGTCACCAGGCTGCAGAATATGCTCTTCGTTTAGTTCATTCCAAGATCGAATATCGTTAACTTTAACTTGATACTTTTTGGCAATCTTAGAAAGATTATCACCAACCTTCACCGTGTAGACAATTTTTCTACTTATATCAATTCCAGTATTTGCTATTTTAGCTAACTCAGTCTTATTTTTGTTCTCAATCAAAATAACCAATTCTTTACCAATCGACAAAGGAGCAGTTGGAATAATCTGGTTCCACCTTACAAGTTCATTAACTGAGGTATTATATTTTCCTGCAATTTTCCATAAACTATCTCCGGAGATAACTGTATAAATAATTTTTTCAGCATTCTTTTGGATATTTAGTCGACTTTTTTCTCTTTGATTCTCTGATAGAGAATAATAACTATCTGCTTGCTGTGCCAAAGGAACAATCAAGTAATCTCCAATCCTTATGATATCGGTACTTAGCTCATTAACACTTTTAATTTGTCCTATAGTTGTCTTGTATTTTTGGGCAATAAGACTTAGACTATCGCCCTGTTTAACTTTATGACGTGCCCAACTAATTTTTGGCCTTTGACCAGCTTTTGATAAATTTTCTTCGAAGCGATTAACGACATCCTCTGGAAGTAAAATAGTATATGGAAGCGACACTGGAGTAGCCCAACGCTTTAACCCAGGATTAAAAGTATAAATTTGATCAATCGTTAACCCTGTCCACTGAGAAATTAAAGCCAAATCAAACTGTGAATTTAGCTCTATTGCTTTCAAAAAAGGCTTATTTTCAATCACAAATAGCTTTTGATTATAGCGCTCTGGATCTTTTATAACTTCTCCTAGAGCCAGTAACTTAGGCACATATTTTTCAGTCTCTTTAGGTAAATTTATACTCCAAAAGTCCGTCTTTAAGCCAAGCTCAATATTTGCATTAATTGCCTTTTGGACTCTTCCTGGACCGGAATTGTAGGCGGCTATCGCCATAAGCCAATCTCCGTTAAACATTTCATTGAGATCCTTCAAATACTTAACAGCCGCCCTAGTTGAGACCAATATGTCTCTTCTGTCCTCATGCCACCAATTCTCCTCTAAACCGTACATCTTTCCTGTAGAGGAAATAAATTGCCACAAACCAACCGCAGTTCCATGTGAGTAAGAAAAAGGGTAGTAATCAGACTCTACAATTGGTAACAAGGCAATTTCGATCGGTAATCCTTGCTTTTGAACCTCAGAGACCACAACATAAAGATATGGCTCAGCCCTTTTTGAAATTATGGATAAATATTCAGGGTGCTGTTCAATCCAGTCAATATGTTCTTGTATTCTTGGATTAACATCACTTCGAATTTCTTGTCTACTTGCAATTAAACGCCATAAATCAGATTCATTTGAATTTTGATAGCTATCATTGAATTTAGGCGAAAAGCTAGTTAACTTTTGATTATTATCAACAAAACTCTGACAACCAGACAGAAGTAAAACTAACGATAAAAGAGCGAACTTCACTACTAAGACTTACTTGAACATTCAGGTGAAGTCGGAGCAGTTTGGCGTTTCTGCCACTCTTCAGGCGTATAAGTATGCATCGCCAATGCATGAATATGCGTGAGTTCCTCAACAAAAAGTTTGTTGATAAATCGATGTCGATCTATGAGCTTCATTTCATCAAAATTTGAACTTACCACAACGATCTTAAAGTGGGATTCTGTAGCCGGTCCAGAGTGCTGACTAGACTCATTCAATACCTCACAATAAGAAGGACTTAGAGCGAGATCTAGTTGGTTTTTTAGATGATTTTCCATGTTAGTCATTATTTTCACTCGCAAATGCATATTCAAAAGCATCAGAAAAGAAATCTTCCTTACCTAGCCCATTCTCAAGACAACTCTTTGCTGCAGCTTTGACCATGACTGGTGGACCACAAGCATAAACCTCAAAATCTGTTAAATCATCAAAATTCTTAACAACAGACTCATGAACATAGCCACTCTCACCTTTCCAAGACTCTCCCGCTTCTGATAATACTGGAACAAACTTAATATTGCTATGTTTTTCACTCCACTCACATGGAAGACTTAAATATAAATCCTCTTCACTTCTTACACCCCAGTATAGATAAACGGTTCTTTTTGAGTTAATTATAATCAGGCGCTCAATTATTGCTTTTATAGGTCCAAAACCAGTCCCTCCAGCAATAAATATAATTGGACATTTACTATCTTCTCTTAAAAAGAACCCACCCTTTGGACCTTCAATCCTTAATATCGTTTTTTCGGTTAATGAATTAAAAATAAAGCTAGTAAATTTTCCATCCTCAACCAACCTCACATGAAGTTCAAGCAAATTAGAGTTAACAGGAGCATTAGCAATTGAAAATGCCCTCGGTTCAAAATCTGAATGCTCTAAATCGATATACTGTCCTGCAAGATACTGTAATGACTGAGCTCCAGGAATTTTTAAAATAATTTGAATGACATCATGATTTAAATGATTAATCTCCTCTACTCGACAGGGCATACTTCTAAGCTCTATATTTGCAAGAGAGTCTAGTTCATCAACGGCAATGTATAAATCAGTTTTTGCCCTGCATTGGCATAGTAGCGCCATATTTGCATCAGCTTCATCTTTACTTATTGCTGAAGGTAGCTCCCCTTCATACTCAACTTCACCATTCAAAATAACGGCTTTACATTGTCCACAAAATCCATTTTGACAGCCATATGGAAAGTTTAACCCTTTAGAAAGAGCACCATTTAAAACAGACTCCTCACCACTACTTTCAAAAGACTTTCCGCTAACCTGATTCAAAACTGTAAACATCGTTTTGGAGATAAAAATATAAAGCTGACATTATAATGTAGGTCTTAGTGAAATAAGCTTAGTATTCTTATGACAATTTCATCAACTAATTCAGTAGTATTTTTGATGGGTCCAACTGCCTCAGGGAAGACTGAGTTAGCTCTCGAAATGTACAATCAACTTGACGCAAGTTTAATCAGTGTAGATTCTGCTTTAATTTATCGTGGTATGGATATTGGGACTGCAAAACCTAGTAAAGTTACTCTTGAGAATTACCCACATGCGTTAATTGATATTTGCGAGCCAGATGAGAGTTTTTCAGTCAATCAGTTTGTTTCTCTTGCAAAACAACACATTGAATCAGCATTAAATGCTGGTAAATTACCAATTCTAGTTGGTGGAACTTCCTTTTATTTCAATGCCCTTGAGCATGGACTCTCAAAGTTACCTGAGTCCACAAAAGACTCTAGAAAATATTTTAATGATCGTTTAAAAAATCAAGGTAGTGAAAAGCTACACTCACAATTATTAAAAATTGACCCAATATCTGCTACTCGTATCCACCCTAATGACTCTCAAAGAGTCACAAGGGCATTAGAGGTTTTTCATCTTTCAGGGGTTACTCTAACCGAACTTCAGGGAAACAAAAATGAAAATAAACTTAATCATGAAATTAAAAAAATTATCTTAATGCCAGAAAGATCTGAATTACACCAAAGAATTGAGAAGCGATTTATTGAAATGATAAAAGATGGATTTCTTGATGAAGTAGAAACACTTAGAAAGAACAAAAATTTGAATCTAGATTTGGCTTCTATGAGATGCGTTGGCTATAGGCAGGCATGGAATTATTTTGAAGGCATCTATAATAAAAAAGAGATGATCGAAAAAGCTATCGTTGCGACAAGACAACTATGCAAGCGCCAGTGCACTTGGCTAAGAAATGAATCAAACGCACTTATCCTTAAAGAGACAAATATTGATAAAGCGATTAATTTCCTTCAAGAACGTGGTGCTTAAAAACTTCACCGCGTTCATTAAAATCAATAAACATATCAAAACTTGCACAACCAGGTGAAAGTAATACTGCACCTTCTTTGGCAACAGCTTTTGATGAGCTGACTGCTTGTTTCATTGATTCAACAATACTTACAGGACAACCATTAATCCGCTGAGAGAATAATGTCGCAGACTCTCCAATCAAAATGACAGCATCAATCTTTTCACTTATCAACTGAAACATTTCAGAGTAGTTTTCATTTTTTGCAATGCCGCCCGCAATTAGAATAAGAGATTTGTATTTCTCAGAAAGTGCATTGACAGCTGTTATAGTTGAAATTGCATTTGTAGATTTTGAGTCATTAAAATAATCAACTCCTTCAAGATTTACGACCCACTCCAATCTATGTTTCAGGCCCTTAAAATCTTTTGTAGCTCTCACCATAGACTTAAGTGATAACCCTATTTGATGACCAAGAGATAAAGCAGCGAGAATATTTTCAACATTATGTCGACCAACAATCATCAATTCATCAGATGACATTAAAACATTTTTTCTATGAAAAAAATTATAAGAATCTCCATCCTTTTTAGCACCAAATTCACAATTAAATTCAGAATCATATATAACATAGCAACTATCAGATTTAATTTTATTAACTAGAGGATCATTCAAATTAACAATATTAATCGCGCAATAGGAATAAAGTGATAATTTAGATTTTTTATAGGCATCAAAATCAGGATATCGATCCAGGTGATCGGGAGATATATTTGTAACCACTCCAGTTAATAAATTAAGATTATTTGTATAATCAAGTTGGTAGCTTGAAATTTCAACTATATATATATCTGCATCATCGTTTAAGCTCTCCATGACAGGTTTACCAATATTCCCACAGATAACAGCATGTTTCCCATCACTAAGGGCCATTTCGCCTAATAATTGAGTTACAGTAGACTTCCCATTCGAGCCTGAAATACCAACAATTGGTGCCTTTGCATAGCGCCCAAAAAGCTCGATATCACTAATAATAGGAATGTTTTGTAAACGAGACCAGGTAACAATCGACTCATTTTCTGCAATTCCAGGACTAATTATAATTTCTGTAACACCCTCCAAGAGTGACCTATTCCAATCACCTAGATGGCAATCTGAGAGTAAATTCTCTTGCTCACTTAACTCAAGCATAGGTGGAGATA
>JAQWLF010000096.1:0-1567 GCA_029247465.1 Candidatus Thioglobus sp. | reverse complement strand
TTAAATGCAAAAGCTGATGCAAAATCAATTGTAAAGTGGCAAAACTATCAAGTAAGGCGTTATCGCAATGAGCTTTATTTTTTTGACGAATTCAAAACCCAAGCTACTGCGCCATGCCCGTATTATGAATCTTTAAAAGATCTTTCTAATTTTGAGACAAAGTTTCGTCGAGAGGGTCAACGCGTCAAGTTAAAAGGCAAAACCCATTCTCAATCACTTAAAAAAATACTACAAGAATCAAAGATTCCGCCCTGGGAGAGAGACAAATTAAGGATGTACTATATAGATGGCTCTTTGCGTGCTATGGAAATTTTAGGTGAAATGAGCGACCCTTAACCATTAAAACCTGTACTTCTTAAGCTTAAATATTTACAATTAGTAATAACTTATTTATTCTAATTCTCACCAAAATCTTGATTTAATGAGTCTTGAATTCTTGTCTCTAAGGTGGCTTCACAAAGATAGTTTGGATGCTCAGAGCCAACTTTAACTATAGAGCCTGTCACAAAATCATTAATCATGGATTGATTAAACTCAAAGCGCATAAAGTGAACCGCTGAGGTTTTTACTTCTGTCTCTCTTTCTAAATCTTCATTACAAATAGCAAATACTTTTTGATGATTCCCAACCTTAAAATATATACCTCTTTCGACTCCAATTAGATTAGAGAGAGCTTTTGTACGCTCATCAACGTCTTCATACTCTATCATCATTGTTGCCTTCAGGTTAGAGCCTTCAGGAATAAGTGAGTTGTAAACGTCTAGTTCTTCTTGTATGCCACTCGCTTCAAATATTTTTTCAATTCTAAGCATCTCTTGAATTTGATATTGAACAGTCTGCTTGTTTTCAAACAATAAACGTATATGTTCTCCTAGGTTAACCTCTCTAGCTTTTTTTATATCGATGGTATCTTTACGAATCGTTGAACGCTTTTCTGCGTACTCTTCTAATGTCAATAAATCTTGTTTATTTAGCATATCTTTTATCAATCTTTCATTATAAATCGTAAGCCATTTTTACCAAAGTAATTGGATGGATAGCTTCAATATTTTGAGTTGCAATTTTGGCTATATGTTTGCCCGCCATAACGCAATCACTCACAACTAAATCTGTATTATCAGTAACTTTTTTTGCAACCGGCTTGCCAATTTTAACTGAGTAGGTATGCGTTTCTTTTCTAACGCCGTATGTACCATCATGGCCAGAACATCTTTCGGCGATATTAACATCTAATTCAGGAATTAACCCAAGTATTCTTTTAGTGTGTGAACCAATATTTTGAACTCTTTGGTGGCAAGCAATTTGATAAAGAACTTCTTTATTAATGGCTACAAAATTAGTGTCGAGCTGTTTACTTTCATTCAAAAACGTTAAGTACTCAAAAGGGTCAAAAAAGGCTTTTGAGATTAACTTAACATCTTCATTTTCACTAATTATCATTGGCAATTCATTCTTAAACATTAATACGCAAGAAGGAATTGGAGCAATCAATTTATAGCCATCATCAACTAGTTTTTTTAGTGGGACAATATTCTCATTGGCATACTCAACGACTGTTTCAAGATCC
>JAQWLF010000083.1:0-2453 GCA_029247465.1 Candidatus Thioglobus sp. | reverse complement strand
AATGCTTAGTGAGCTATACAAGTTGCCAAGTGAACATTTCCCTGAATCAACTAGTCGAAATATCAATGATATCGCTCAAGTACTAAAACTAGCTGTTGCGCAGTTGAAATTAATCTTTCAAGAGGAGGAGTTACAAGATTTTTCAGAGGTAGCTATGCAGGCTATAAGAGCCCTCGATAGTCGTGAAGTGGTAAGCGATATTGCTCTACTATTAGATTATCAAATTAAACACCTTTTAATAGATGAATTTCAAGATACCTCATACTCACAATTAAATTTAATTGAAAGACTGCTCGAGGGTTGGCAAGAGGGAGACGGTAAGTCGATATTTCTTGTTGGCGATCCAATGCAATCAATTTATAGATTTAGGGAGTCTCAAGTAGGCATCTTTATTCAAGTAATGAGGAATGGTATTGCAAATCTTAATATAAATTCATTGATATTAACTACCAACTTTAGATCCAATAAAAGTATTGTTGAAATCAATAATAGTATTTTCTCTCAAATTTTTCCTAACGAAGATAATCTATTGCAGGGCGCTATTACTTTTTCTAAATCCACCTCAGCTTCTAAAAAAGAGCCAAATGATGTTGTCAGTTTTTATCCCTACAGTTATGACCAAGATTTAAAGGAGTCGGAGCAGGTTGTAGCTATTATTAAAAACTCATTGAAGGATAATCCAAATCAAGAAATTGCAGTACTAGTTAAGTCAAGAATACATTTAAAGGAGATTATTTCTTCTCTTCAATCTCACAAAATTAATTTTGAGGCTATAAAAACAGAGCCTTTAAAAGTGAATCTTTTTACGCGAGACTTAATAAGCTTGGCAAGGGCATTACTCAGTCTAGGCGATAGATTGGCCTGGTTGTCAATTCTTCGTGCGCCATGGTGTGGGCTCACATTAGAGGATTTATTAATTGTCAGCAATTCAAATGAAATGACAATTTTTCACCAATTAAATAGTAAAAAATTAATAGAAAAGCTAAGCGAGGATGGAATTCAAAGATCTCAACATCTATATCAAGCGATTGAGGGGGCTATTATGAATGAAGGTCGATTTTCTTTTGTTGAGCGTTTTAGTTATGCACTCAGTCAGTTATCTAATGATCTTAAATTGACCAAAGAGGAATGGATTATAAGGTCACAGTTTCTCAGCCTTGTAAGTGAATGCGAATTAAATCAAACTTTGAATATTGAAACGCTTCAGTCGATGCTTAAGGACTTATATGCGCCATCTCAGTCAGCATCTGTGAAGCTTATGACAATACACCAAGCTAAAGGTCTTGAGTTTGAAACCGTAATCATTCCAGGGCTCGGTAAAACTGGAAAAAGTGATTCATTGGCCTTGATCCAAGTTCAAGAGGTTTCAGATAACAGCATCTTGCTTGCACCAATAAAATCATCTAATGAAAAAGAAGAGAGTAAGACGTATCTATATTTGAAGCACCTACAAAAACAACAAACACACTTCGAAATGATGCGCTTATTGTATGTTGCTATGAGTCGCGCCAAAGAAAAACTTTATTTATTGGGAAGTGTTACAAAATCCGGCAACGTTGCTAGTAATTCATTTCTTTCATTATTAGGTCAATATTATCAACAATCAATTGCAAATATTAAGAGTGAGACTTCATTTCCTTCCAAAGAACCTACTCCACCAAAAATGGTTCGTTATAAAGAGCTCAGTGTTCTTTCTAAGAGGGAGATTAATAATAAAAGTCAGTCAAAAAATATAGTTAAAAATATTGATTTAATTTATCAGAGCGCACTAGGTTCAATAGTGCATTATTATCTTGAACATAGTTTGTTTGAGCCACCAATCAAAAGCATTGAGACTAAGTTTCTAGAGCTTGGGCTTCCTCAAAGATTAATTCAATATTATTCAAGCAAAGTATGTCGATTGCTAGTGAATACTAAACGAGATAAAGATTTTGATTGGCTATTTATGAAAAGAGAGTCTACTGAAGTTGAGTCTGAATATAGCAATCATACAAAAACTGTAATCATCGACAGATTGTTTATTGATAATGGCATTTTATGGATTATTGATTTTAAAACTGCCACACTCAATGAAGATGAGTCTATCAATTCGTTTATTGAACGTCAAAAGGACTCTCATCATAAGCAACTCCTTGAATATCAAGAGATTATTGAGGAGGTCTTTAGGCTGCCCTCTAAATCAGCACTATACTGCCCATCAGTTAGTCAGTTAATACTTCTTTAATTTTTTTCTTCTAAGCAGAAAAATTACTGGACAAAGCTTACAATTCAACCTATGATAAATGCCAACTCAATGAACGCTTAATATATGGGAAAAAATAATAATATAGTTGGATGGGATGAATATACCCGTAGTTATGGTGGTCGAGAAATTAGAACTATTAATCCCACCATACAAAGTGGCTCAACGGTTCTATTTGAACATTTTGAAGATATGCAGTTGGCTCTTGAGG